>NZ_JBXAJH010000003.1:0-364503 GCF_058797075.1 Acidovorax sp. GW823-FHT02H02
AAGCGCAAGCGTGCGGGGTGGAATCTGGGCTATCTGGAGCGCGTCTTGGGTATCACTATTTAGATGCGATTGCCCTGAAGGGAGTGCTTTGATGCTACTGAATGAATAGCTTCTGATGCTTATTGGATAAGCGCTGCATGGCTATTTTACTTTTGATATGCGCTGATGCCGAGTGGGCGCGGTGGCCGGTGTGGAATGCTGTGTGATGGTGTGTATCAGGGTCTCGGCGAAGAACTGCCGGAGGATGCAAGAATAAGCGCGCACTCAACGTTGAAACTGAGCCGCGAGCGGCGGCTTGCCAGCCCGAGTCGGCTCGAGCGACTGGTTAGACATCGTCTTCGTGCCTTCCATGAATGGAAAGACATACGGAACGCCATTCCCAGTAGCCTGAAAGGAGATGGTTCGCTGCAATTATTCTGTCTATGAGCTTTTCGAGGGAGTCAACGGAGAACTGCAAGTACTCTTGCAGCATGCCCTCTTTGGACCCCTTCAGCCGTACGAACGTGTAGCCCTCTTCGTCGGTACTGCTCCAATCCGCATGCACGACGAGATTTCTCAGTCTTGCGATCTCACCGAGTTCTTGAACTAGCCCAGTAAAGGACTCAGGTTGAATCGCAAAGCACAAATGAAAGTCATCGGAGAAACGTTTGAAAAGATCCAGCTTGGCGCTGAACATGAGCTTCTGAATCACGATGAGGCCAGGTGTATCGCTCCGGTCAGAAATGACCTCGCAAATGAAGGAGTCGAGCGACTTCTCCACAGCATTGAAATACATGACGACCAAGCCAACGAGCGGCAACGAGTCGTCCAGATATGACTCCGCGAGCTCCTCATCCTCGATCGCATGCGACAAATGCTGGACGAATTGTCTGGTTCTTGTTCTCATAAGTCGCCGCGGCCAGCAAAGATGTCTAACGTCTAATTTCAGCGGACGCAGAAGGCGGTCCGTTGGATAGGAATGTTAATCGGGTAAGAAAAATCCGTGAAACCCGGCACGTTTGTGCTGTGGAAACTATAGCTTGCGGGGATCACTGCACCTTGTGTATGCGACCGGCGATTTTGGGCGCTGGTTGTTTGAGCGGTACAACGAAACGACAGCTGGGTGCGGGGAATCGTCTGTTGACTTTTTGGGTGCAGGTTCGCTTGCGCACGGCGCAGCAAAGTTTTAGTATTACGTTTGTAATTACTTGGAGGCTGCCATGCACATGCTCAAACTCACCCAGATTGGAAATTCCGTGGGGGTGGTGCTGCCCAAGGAAGCGTTGGCGCGGCTGAAGCTGGGCAAGGGCGAGTCCATCTTTCTGACGGAAACCCCCGACGGCTACGCGCTCACGCCTTACGACCCGGCGCTGGAAGAAGAAATCAGGGCCGGGCGTGAGTTCATGCACGAGTTCCGCGACACCTTTCACCAGTTGGCCAAATGAGCTGGCGCTGGATCAGCAAGCAGGCGCTGGTGCTGTTGCACGGCGAGAGCCTGGCCACCCACGGCGGGCGTGAAGGCATGCGCGACGAGGGCTTGCTGGAATCCGCACTCATGCGCCCGCAAAACATCGTCGCCTATGCGGATGCGGACAACGCCCCCGATGCCGCCGCGCTGGCGGCCAGCTACGGCGTGGGCATCGCCAAAAACCATCCGTTTGTCGATGGCAACAAGCGCGCGGCGTTTCTGGCGGTGGGTCTGTTTTTGTTCCTCAACGGCTTGCGACTGCAGGCCAGCCAGGCCGAGGCCACGGTCACCATGCTGACCGTGGCCGCTGGCGACATGCTTGAAGAAGACTTTGCCGCATGGCTGCGTGCGCACAGCGCGACGCGGGCATGAGAATGCTGTATGGATTCCAAGACATTTAGCCCTCAAGCGCTCTTGCAGCAAGCGCCACCAGCTATCAAATATATAGCTTGCGACGTGGCGTAACCCGGCGCTGGTGGCTCTATCTGGAACGCGGTCGAGCTTGCGATTTGCCGGGGCGGTGTTTCAGCAGCCTGGGAAGTCCATACAACGCCGCGCACCAAAGGGCCGTGAATACCGTCAGCAGCAGCACGGCGATAAAGGCAAAAATATCGGGCGCTTTCATCAGCGTGGTCATCAGCGAATCCTGGTAATAAAAGAACCACTGGTGGCCGTCGGGAAAGGCCTGTTCGTGAAACCAGTAAAACACCGCCTTGGGGCCGATGGCAAAAATGGCAGCGGCGATCACGGCAAAACCCACCAAAAATCCCCGAAGGATTTGATGCACGGGGGGCCAGAGCATGTGCCGTTGCCACAGGATGAAAATCAAGACGACCCACAGCGCCAGGCTGGCCATTCCCATGCCATACAGCACATCGACCAGATGGGCCACGTCCTGCAGGTGGATGATTTCTGCCTCGTGCAACAGGGCGGCGGGTTGCCCGTTTTTCAGGGGGTAGGTGATTTCGGCCAAGCCCTTGCCGCCCGCATGCACGGCGTCGCTGATTTGCCCAAACAGGCGCCAGTGATCCGGGGGCGTGGTGAATTCAAAATCCGCCTTGAAGCGGTTGTGGGGCGCGTATTGGGCAATGGTCTGGTCCAGCCCCAAAAGCCGGTAGCCCACCGGGTACGCAAAATGGTACTGCGCCAGCAATACCCAGCTGATCCAGGCAAGGGCGAGCAGCTGGCTGGTGAAGAACAAGGGCCAGAAAATGAATCGCTCTGTCATGGCACAGGGGTTTGGATCGCTCCGATTGCTATTTAAATGAGAGCTGCGGGTGAATTATGCATATGCGCTCGCAGCTCATTTCATGCTTGCCGTGGCTCAGCCGGCAGACAGCGTCATGTAGCCCATCATGGGCCAGTAAGTCAGCGAGAAAATCACCAGCAGCACCATGGCCACCAGGGTGAGGACGAAGCCGGTGCGCACGAAGTCGCGCGCGGTGAAGGTGTCGGTGCCGTAGGCAATCATGGCCTGGGGCGAGTTCACGGGCAGGATGAAGCCGATGCTCACCACAAACTGCAGCAGCATGGTCATGCCGATCACGTTGATGCCCGGCGTCTGCACGGCCATGAGCACGCTGATGACGATGGGGATCATGGTTGAGGCCAGGGCGGTGGCGCTGGCAAAGCCCAGGTGGATGACGATCAGAAACAGCGACAGCAGCATCAGGATGGCAAAGGCGCTGGCGTTCTGCAGGCCCAGGTTGGCCACGATGAGGTTGGCCAGCCAGCTGGCGGCGTTGGTCTTGAGCAGGGCCGAGCCCACGCTGATGCCCACGGCAAACAGCACAACGGTGCCCCACGGAAAGCCTTTTTGCGAGTCTTTCCAGCTCATCACGCCAATGCGCGGCGCCAGCATGATGGCGATGGCCGCGATGGTGGTCGATGAGGTGTCCAGGCTGTGCAGCACCTTCTCGGTGGACCAGAATGCCAGCAGGCCCAGCACCAGCGCCAGCAGCTTCCATTCCTTGGTGGTCATGGGGCCCAGTGCGTCGAGCTGGGCGCGGATGGCGGCCTTGCCGCCGGCGATATCGTCCATCTCGGGACGCATCATGCGCGTCATGATGAAGTAGAGCGCAACCGACAGCACGGCCGAGAACGGCGCACCGGCGATGAACCAGTCGGTCCAGGTGATGTCGTGGCCGAACTGCTTTTCGATGAAGCCGATGGCCACCATGTTCTGCGCGGCGGCGGTCTTGATGCCGATGTTCCATACGCTGGTGGTTTGCGCGGCGGTCAGCACCAGCAGCGCGGCAAAGCGGCTGCGCTTGTCCACGCGGAAGGCCAGCACAAAGCCCATCATGATGGGCATCAGGCAGGCAGCGCGCGCCGTGGCGCTGGGCACGATGAACGACAGCAAGAGGCCCACCACCATGGCGCCAATCACGATCTGGTTGGAGCGCGCCTCTACCTTGGACAGCACCGCGAGCGCAATGCGCCTATCGAGCCCCGTGGCCGTCATGGCGGCGGCAATGAAGCAGGCCGCCGCCACCAGCGCCACGGCGCTGCTGGAAAACCCCGACAGCGCCAGGTTCAGTGCCCCGCCGGTGCCCATGTCTCCCTCGGTCTTGCCCACCGCGGGTGCGAAGGCCAGCAAAAAGATCATCAGTGCGCCAATCACTACCGCGCTGACGGCGTAATCCATTGCCTCGGTCATCCAGACGATCACCGCAAAGGCCAGGATGCCCAGCATCACCTGGCCCGCCACCGGCAGGCCCTGCGCAGCGGGCATCAGCACGATGGCGGCCAGCGCAACCAGGGCGGCAATCAGGCCCGCGCGTTGCACCCAGCTTGCGCCGGGCGCCGCCGCAACGGGGGCAGGGGTTGCAGGGGATGTGCTCATGGGTTGTTCCTTGTTGTGGTGGCCGTGCCGGGAGCAAGCCTGGGCTCGGACAGCGCTCCTGAAATGATTGTGCTCCGCTGTGGGTGCAGCGGTTGTGACAAGGCTGACCGGCTTGCTCGGGCAACGGTGCTGCGTTATCCCGCACAGGTCTGGTTGCGTCCCAGGTCCTTGGCCTGGTAGAGGGCTGCGTCAGCGCGTGTGAGCATGGCTTCCAGGGAGTCCTGCGGGCCTTGCCAGGTGGCGACCCCGATGCTGAGCTGGCAATCGAGCGGGTGCCCTGCCTGGAGCAGGACATGGATGCGTTGTGCGACATGGCGGGCTGCTGCGGCATCGGTGTCAGGCAGCAGAATCAGAAATTCCTCGCCACCGTAACGGCCCAGCCAGTCTCCGCTGCGCAAGACAGACGCCGTGCAGGCCGTGAAATGCACCAGCACGGCATCACCGTGCTGGTGGCCGTGCGTGTCGTTCACCGCCTTGAAGTGGTCCAGGTCGAGCATCATGATCGACGGCCCTCGGCCATGGCGGCGGGCGCGCTCCAGTTCCTCGTGGCACCGCTGCATGATGGCGCGGCGGTTGAGCGTCTGTGTCAGCGAGTCGTGCATGGCCAGGTGCTCCAGCTCGGTGCGCACCCGGTCGGTCGCCAGCAGGACGGCGCCAATGGACAGCATCAGCACCGTCAGCACATAGGCGCCGATGTAGGCCGTCTGGAAATGCGAAGGCTCCATCGCGTCGCTGTCGGCCCGGCCCATGACGATCGAAGTGAAGCGCGCTACCAGTACCAGGATGTGCAACGCCAGCACGACCTGCACCAGCCGCATGGGAAAGCCCTTGCCGCCGTGGCGCCAGAGAAAGCGCAGATGCGCGCCATACAGCACCGCCATCAGCAGCGCGAAAATGGCAACCCGCAGTTGATAGCTGGGCGCGACGTAGGTCAGCCATGTCAGCACCAGCAGGGACGCGGCGGCAACGCTGCCCCACAAGATCCACCCTCCGCCATGCCCCAGGAACCGGCGGCTGCCGATGTAATAAACCGTTGCGCCCAGCAGCAGCGCCTGGTTCGCCAGCACGACGGTGAGGAAAGGGGAGAGTTGACCCCGGCCGCTGAAGAGCAGCGTTGCGACCAGCCACAGCACCGGGCTTGCTGCCCAATAGTCCAGCCCGCGGATGCTGGGCGGGTAGTTGCGCCGCATGACCCACAGCACCACCGCCATCATGGCCGACATGAGGCCGCCCAGGGCAATGAGGGAGCGCGGATCGAGTGGCATCTTCCGGCAGGGGGCGATGGGGTGGCGGTGTAAAAAAATGTTTATTTCAGTATAGCCAGACCATGTTTCCCGGCAGGGTGAATTTGTGGGCTGGCTGCCGGTGCGCAGTGCGGCTGCCGGGGGGCTGTGCGGGCTGCGGAAAAGCAGGGCGAAAAAAAGCCACCCACGGACCGGGTGGCTTGCCGGGTGCTGGCGCCGGACCGTTCAGGCAGGGGTGGTCACACGTTCCATGCGCGTCAGCGGCAAGGCTTCGTCGGCGCTGGCGGCGTTCTGCATCACGAAGTTGAATTGGGTGCGCGTGAAGGGCGCGCTGATGCCCAGCGACTCGTAGCCTGCGGGTGCCACGTTCCTCTCCAGGCCCACGATCAGGCCATCGCGCGTGGCGAAGGCAAAGTCGTCGTCGATGTAGCTGTCGCCAGGAATGTTGACCTGCGTGGTCAGTGTGCGCATGCCGGGGGCTGCCACCAGGAAGTGGATGTGCGCAGGACGGTTGCCATGGCGGCCCAGGGCCTCAAACAGCTCGGACGTGGGGCTGTTCGGGGGAATGGCATAACCCGGCGGCAGGAAGGAGCGGAAGCGGTACTGGCCCTTGGCATCCGTCTCGATGCGGCGGCGCAGTTCGTAGGGTTTCATGCCAGGGAAGAAGTGCGAATAGCCGCCCTGCTCATTGGCATGCCACACGTCCACCGAGGCGTGGGCCACGGGCCGGCCGTTCAGGTCCAGCACCTGGCCTTCCATCACGAACACCTCGCCCTTGGGCTCGCCCTCGTCCAGGCGCACTTCGCCCTGGGACATGGGGGCACCGGCCACAAACAGCGGGCCTTCGATGGCGCGCGGCGTGCCGCCTGTGCGGCCGGCCTTGGCGTCGGCTTCGTCGGCGCGGATGTCGATCAGGCGGTCAAACCCAAGGCCTGCGGTGATCAGGCCCGTCTGGCCCGCGGCACCCAGGCGCGTGAGCCAGCCGGCCGCGGCCCAGAATTCGTCGGGGGTCACATCCAGTTCGTCGATGGTCTTGAACAGGTCGGTGACGATGCGCTCGGTGAGCTGGCGCACGCGTGCATTGCCGGGGGCGATCTTCCTGGTGTTGACCAGTTCCAGCAGCTGGGCTTGGGTGAGTTCGGACATGGACGTCTTCTCGGTGGGATGGGGTGGAATAAAGGCAGGTGAAATCAGTCGAGCTTGATGCCGCGCTCGGTGATCAGCTTGGTCCAGCGATCGGACTCACGGGTCAGGTGCTTGGCCAGTTCGTCGGGCGTGGAGCCCACGGGCTCGGCGCCGATGGATTCAAAGCGTTTGGCCACCTCGGGGTCCTTCATGGCGGCCAGCAGGGCTGCGTTGAGCTTGCTGACGATGGCCTTGGGCGTGGACGCAGGCATGAACACGGCAAACCATGGCGATACTTCGTAGCCGGGCACGCCCGCCTCGGCCAGCGTGGGCACATCGGGCAGGGTGCTGGAGCGCTTGGCCGTGGTCACGCCCAGGGCGCGCAGCTTGCCCGACTGGATGTGCGGGCGTGCCGAGGTGATGCTGTCGAACATGTAGTTGACCTGCCCGCCCAGCAGGTCGGACACGGCGGGGCCGCTGCCCTTGTAGGGGATGTGCAGCATCTCGATCTGCGCCAGCGAGGTGAACACCTCGCCCGCCAGGTGGATGGAGGTGCCGTTGCCAGCCGAGGCGTAGGTGAGTTTGCCGGGTGCCTTGTGCGCGGCGGCGATCACGTCCTTGACGCTCTTCACGTCGGGCTGGGTGGCGTTGGTGACCAGCACGTTGGGCACCACGGCCAGCAGGCTCACGGGGGCGAAGTCCTTGATCGGGTCGTAGCTGAGCTTGCCGTACAGCGGCTTGTTGGTGGCCATCCCGATCGAGGTGATCATCATGGTGTAGCCGTCGCCGGGCTGCTTGGCCACGTAGTCGGCACCAATGTTGCCGCCCGCGCCGGGCTTGTTCTCGATGACGAAGGGCTGGCCCAGCGTCTTGCCGGCCTTCTCGCCCAGCGTGCGGGCGATGGCGTCCATGGCGCCGCCGGGCGGGAAGGGCACCACCCAGCGGATGGGCTTGGCGGGCCAGTTGGCCGCGGGGGCCTGGGCGTGCGCAGCGGGCAAGGCGGCAAGGGCCAGACCGGAGGCCAGCAGTGCCAGCGTCTGTCGTTTCATCATGGTGGGTGTCTCTTTATGGGATTGCGAAGGCTCAGATGGCCGAGGGGTGCTGCGCCAAGGGGGTGACGGAGATCTTCATGAACGGGAACAGCGGCAGCCCTTGCAGCAGTTGGTGCAGTTCGTCGTTGGACGCCACATCGAAGATGCTGTAGTTGGCGTATTCGCCCACCACGCGCCAGATGCTCTTCCAGCGGCCGTCGCGCTGCAGGTCTTGCGAATAGGCCTTTTCGCGGGCCTTGATCTCGTTGGCTTCTTCCACGGGCAAGTCGCGCGGAATGTTCACATCCATACGTACCAGAAACAGCATCGGTGTTCTCCTTAAGCGGGGGTGGGGGTGTGTGCGGCCATATCGACATGCACGGCGGTAAGACCCTGGCGGGCGCGGTCGAAGCGCTCGATCTGGGCCAGCGAAACCTCGACGCCAAAGCCGGGGCCATCGGGCAGCTGCAGCTCGAAATCGACGATGGGCATCTGGCGTTCGACGATGTCGTCCACCAGCAATTGGGGGCCGAACAGCTCGCAGCCGTGGTGCTGTTTGCCCAGCGTGGCAAACACATGGGCCGATGCGGCGCTGCCCAGCGATGTCTCCAGCATGGTGCCGCCGTACCAGCCGATGTCGGCCGCTTCGGCCACGGCCGCCACCTTGCGTGTGCGAATCAGGCCGCCATGCTTGGCGACCTTGAGCGAAAACACATGGCTGGCTTTTTCACGCGCCAGCATCATGGCGTCCTGCGGTGTGCACACGGTTTCGTCGGCCATGATGAGGGCGCCATCGAGCGTGGCAGTGAGGTTCTTGAGCACCTCCACGTTCCACTGCGCCACGGGCTGTTCGATCAGCGTCACGCCGGCCTCGACCAGCTGCGGCAGGTAGCGGCGCGCGGTGTTGCCGTCCCAGGCCTGGTTCACGTCCACGGTGAGCGTGGCCTTGCCCTGCAGGCCGCGCGCGATCTGCGACACATGGGCCACGTCGTCCTGCGGCGCGCGGGCGCCGATCTTCATCTTGAAGATGTGGTGGCGCTTTTGTTCCAGGCGCAGATGGGCTTCCTGCAGGTCACGCTCCACGTTGCCGCTGGCCAGCGTCCAGGCCAGGGGCAGGCTCTGGTGCACCTTGCCACCCAGCAGCTGCCAGGCGGGCAGACCCAGCGTGCGGGCCGCGGCGTCGATCAGCGCCATCTCCACCGCGCTCTTGGCAAACGCATTGCCCTTGCAGGCCTTGTCCATGCGCGCCAGGGCGGCTTCAAAACCGCCCGCATCCTGGCCGACGAGGGCGGGGGCCAGGTAGTGGTCGATGGCGTGCAGGATGCTTTCGGGCGACTCTTCGTTCCATGATGGGCCGCCGATGGTGGCGGCCTCGCCAAAGCCCGTGGCGCCATCCTGGAGCCAGACCTGAACAATGACCGGACTCTGGCGGCTGATGGAGCCAAACGAGAGCTTGTGCGGGCGGATCGTGGGAATGTCCAGAATCCGTGCCTGCATGCGTTCGATGGTGAAACGGCTGTGCATCGCTGTGTACCTTTTTTGGATGGACCAGGAAATGACGCTGGCCCACCGGTGGACCAAAAAAATGCAAGGTTAGGTTTAATTCCTATGACGTTCCAATGATTTATTTGCGACTTATCATTCGACTGAATCGAACGAATGAATGGGGGGTGTCTTGATGGAAATCCGGCAACTGCGCTACTTTCTCGACATCGCCCAGACCGAGCATCTCACACAGTCGGCGCAGAACCTGTTTGTCACGCAGTCCACCTTGTCGCACGGGCTGCGCCAGCTGGAGCAGGAACTGGAGATACAGCTCTTTGACCGGCTGGGCCGGGGCTTGCGGTTGTCGCAGGCGGGTGCGGCTTTCAGGGTGCATGCCGCCCGCGCGCTGCAGGAAATCGAGGCCGGGCGCATGGCGCTGGCCGACATGACGGGGCTGCAGGCGGGCATGCTCACCGTGGGTGTCATTCCCACCTTCCTGCACACCCTGGTGCCGGCCACGGTGGCGGCCTTCAGCATGGCCTATCCCAAGGTGAACATCGTGGTGCGCGACCTGCGCGCCGGGCCCATCGAGGAGCAACTGGTCGCGGGCCTGCTGGATGTAGGCATCGCCTTTCACCCCACGCAGCGTGAGGAGATCGAGACCGAGCCCCTGTTCGAGGAGCGCATGCAGCTGGTGGTGAATCGCGCCCACCCGCTGGCGCGCCGCCGCACCCTGGCCGTCAAGGCCCTGGCCGGGGTGTCGCTGGCCATGCTGCCGCGCGCCTTTGCCACGCGCCGCCTGATCGACGACAGCCTGCGCGAGGCCGGCGTGCAACCCTGGGTGCGGGTGGAGATGGAGTCGGTGGAGGGCCTGATCGACGTGTGCCGCTGGGGCGAGCTGGCCTGCATCGTGCCCGAGCGTGCCGCACGCCAGGCGCCGGACATGCAGGCCATCCCGCTGCATTCGCCGCAGATGGTGCGCCACGCCGGCATCCTGTGGCGGCGTGGCGCCTCGCGCAGCCGGGCTGCCGTGGAGTTTGCGGCCTTGCTGCGGCCACGGCATCGGCTGCCCGGTGTGGGGCGGATATTGGAATGAAGAAGACCGATGGCGCTGATGGAAAAACACAAAATGCTCTATAAGTGATAGCAATTGTGCTCATGCGCGAGGCGCTGCGAACGGCGCTGCTGCAGGCGCGTTGTGAGCCCGTGGCGCCGTCCGCCGGTCAGGGCGTGTTCGTCTTGGGCTGAAAATCGCAGTAGGGCGCCACCCGGCATTCCCAGCAGCGCGGCTTGCGTGCCTGGCACACGTAGCGGCCCAGCAGGATCAGCCAGTGGTGCGAATCCACGGCGTAGGCGGCGGGCACCCGCTTCATCAGCTGCAACTCCACCGCCAGCGGGTTCTTGCCGGGCGCCAGGCCGGTGCGGTTGCTCACGCGAAAGATGTGTGTATCCACCGCCATGGTGGGCTGGCCGAAAGCCACGTTGAGCACCACATTCGCCGTCTTGCGGCCCACGCCGGGCAGGGCTTCGAGCGCTTCGCGCGTGCGCGGCACCACGCCAGCGTGCTGCTCGACCAGGATGCGGCAGGTTTCCATCAGGTGGCGCGCCTTGCTCTTGTACAGGCCAATCGTCTTGATGTAGCCCTCCAGCCCGTCCAGCCCCAGGTCCAGGATGGCCTGCGGCGTGCCCGCCACGGGGAACAGCTTGCGTGTGGCCTTGTTCACGCCCACGTCGGTGGCCTGGGCCGACAGCAGCACGGCGGCCAGCAGCTCGAACACGGTGGTGTATTCGAGCTCGGTGTTGGGCAGCGGGTTGGCTGCTTTCAGGGTGGCAAAAAAAGGTTCGATCTGCGCGGTTTTCATGGCGGGCAGTGTAGGGGCTGCGTGTCCGCAGCGGCCCGTGGATGCCCGTGGGCCGGAAATCTGCATGCCGATTGGCGACAATGTGCGATCTCCTGCCCACCTGAAATCCAAGCCATGCAATTTGCCGACCGCCTGAACAATGTAGAAACCTCCGCCATCCGCGAACTCTTCAAGCTGCTGGGCAAGCCCGGCATCATCAGCTTTGCGGGCGGCTTCCCCGACAGCGCCATGTTCGACGTGGACGGCATCCGCGCCGCCAGCAATGCCGCCCTGGCCGAAGAGCCCGGCGCCGCGCTGCAATATGGCGCCACCGAGGGCTACAACCCGCTGCGCGAGCAGCTGGCCGCCTTCATGGCCAGCAAGGGTGCCAAGGATGTGGCGGCCGACAACCTGATCGTCACCACCGGCAGCCAGCAGGCCCTGGACCTGCTGGGCAAGACGCTCATCAGCCCCGGCGACAAGGTGATTGTGGAAGGCCCGACCTTTCTGGCCACCATCCAGTGCTTCCGCCTGTACGGCGCTGAACTCATCAGCGCGCCCATCGATGGCAACGGCGTGAAGACCGATGAGCTGGAAAAGCTCATCGCCGAGCACCAACCCAAGTTCGTTTACCTGATTCCCACCTTCGGCAACCCCAGCGGCGCCATGCTGAGCCTGGAACGCCGCAAGGCCGTGCTGGAGATGGCCGTCAAGCACAACACGCTGATCGTCGAGGACGACCCCTACGGCGACCTGTACTTTGGCGACGCGCCTCCCCCCAGCCTGCTCAACCTGTCGGCCACTGTGCCCGGCAGCCGCGAGCTGCTGGTGCATTGCGGCAGCTTGAGCAAGGTGCTCTCGCCCGGCCTGCGCGTGGGCTGGATGATTGCCCCGGCCGAGCTGCTGGCCAAGGCCACCATGTGCAAGCAGTTCAGCGATGCGCACACCAGCACCTTTGCCCAGGCCACGGCCGCGCAATACCTCAAGGCCGGCCGCATGCCCGGCACGCTGGCCCATGTGCGCAAGGTGTACGCCGAGCGCGCCCAGGCCATGGGCAACGCGCTGCGGAACGACCTGGGCGATGCCATCGAGTTCGTGCAGCCCCAGGGCGGACTGTTTGTGTGGGCGCGCCTCACCGGTGCGGGCGGCAAGGTGGTTGACGGCAATGTGCTGGCCAAGCGTGCCATCGACAAGGGCGTGGCCTTTGTGCCCGGCACGCCGTTCTTCTGCGCCAACCCCGACCACGCCACCTTCCGCCTGTCGTTCGCCACGGCCGATGCGGACAAGATCCGCGAAGGTGTGGCGCGCCTGGCCCAGGCAGTGTGACCTGTCCATCCATGCCAGATACCAACAACCTCGGCAACATCCTCCAGCGCCTGGAAAACCTGGAGGTCAAGGCCAGCTTTACCGAAGACTTGCTGGACCAGCTGAACATGACCATCTACCAGCAGCAGCAACTGATCGACCGGCTCACGCATGAGATCATCGCCCTGCGCCAGCAGGCGCCCGAGGGCGGCTCCAACGGCCCGCGCAACCTGCGCGACGAGCTGCCGCCGCATTACTGAGCGCCAGAACTCCCCATGTCGTCCTCTGCTGCCACTCCGGCGCCGTACCCGCACCTGCTGGCGCCGCTGGGTCTCGGCTTCACCGCGCATCGGATGGGCGGCACGCTGGAGGCCGGCGAGCTGGATGCCAAGCGCGCCATTGACCAGGCGGCACGGCTTTAACGGCAGGCGCTGCAGAGGCGATCACCACAGTACCATGCGGTGCCGGGCTGCACATGGGGTGCCGGGCCGGTGTTCTCCGCTGTTCCCGTTCTTCAGGTCTGTTCCATGCAATACCGCAACCTTGGCAAAAGCAATCTCCAGGTCTCCCGTCTGTGCCTGGGCACCATGATGTTTGGCGACCAGACTTCCCGTGAGGAAGCTGCCGCCATCGTGTCCGATGCCCATGCCCAGGGCGTCAACTACATCGACACGGCCGACGTGTACACCAAGGGTGCCTCCGAATCCATGCTGGGTGGGCTGCTGCGTGGCCAGCGCCACGACTGGGTGCTGGCCACCAAGCTGGGCAACCCCATGTCAGTCCGCGTGAACGAGGTGCACTACTCGCGCAGCTGGATGCTGCGCGAGGTCGAAGCCAGCCTGGGACGGTTGCAGACCGACCATGTGGACATTCTTTACCTGCACCGCGACTACAACGGCATGAACCTGGAGGAGCCGCTGTGGGCGCTCGACGCCCTGCTGCGCGCGGGCAAGATCCGCTACTGGGGCGTTTCCAATTTCCGGGGCTGGCGCATCACGGAACTGGTGCACCTGGCCCGGCAGATGGGCATGCCCGGCCCCGTGGTGTGCCAGCCTTACTACAACCTGCTCAACCGCATGCCCGAGGTGGAGGTGTTGCCGGCCTGCGCCTACCACGGCCTGGGCGTCACGCCCTACAGCCCGGTGGCGCGCGGCGTACTCACGGGCAAATACCTGCCCGGCCAGCCGCCGGTGGAGGGTTCGCGTGCGGCACGGGGTGACAGGCGCATCGCGCAGACCGAATGGCGCGAAGAGTCGCTGCAGATCGCCCAGACCCTGCAGCAGCATGTGCAGGCGCGGGGCGTGACGCTGGCGCAATTTGCCACGGCCTGGGTGCTGGCCCATCCGGCGGTGAGCTCGGTGATTGCCGGGCCCCGCACGCTGGCGCAGTGGCAGGATTACGCGCCCGCGCTCGGCTACACCCTGACCCCGGAAGACGAGGCGCTGGTGAATTCGCTGGTGGCGCCGGGCCATCCGTCCACGCCGGGATACAACGACCCGGCCTACCCGCTGGACGGGCGCTAACCGGTTCGTGGGGCGCGGCGCTGCGGCACCTGTGCCGGCGTCGATTTGCCCCTGGCCGGGGTGAGGCAGTTGCCGCAGGCGGTACGATCGCCCATGAAGAAAACTTTCCAGCTCCACATCGAAGGCAAGAACAGCGACCGCGTCCTGGATGCCATCAAGCATGAAATCCGCAAGTACATCAAGCGTGAGCGCGGCCGCCCCGTGCCTGCCGGCGCGGACTTCTGGGACTTTGACTGCAAGTTCGGCAGCACCGCCGAAAACGCCGCAGTCGCCCATCTTTCCGCCTTGATCGGCCTGATTGACGGCGTGGTCCGCGAAGGCGGGACGCAGTTTTATGTCGAAATCCTGGCCAAGGGCGGGCATCGCCAGGCCCGTCCTGCGCCGGCGGGTGAAGAAGGCGAGGGCGGCGCCACCAGCGACGGCAACGGCGCCGACGGATCCGCCGACTGATCGCCCGGTCTCAATCCTGCCCGGCCGCCGCCTGCGCTGCTGCGGCCGCGGCGCGCAGCTTGTCTTTCTTGCTGGGCCGCTTGCCCTTGATGCCTCCGGTGCTTGCGGGCGCGGCCTCTGGCGGCACTTCGGTGGGCTCGAAACCCGCGATCTGTTCGCGCGGCAGGGCGAGGTGCTGGCGCTTCTCGATCAGGCGCCAATGCGCCTCGGTGTCTGCGCTGACAAAGCTCACGGCCACGCCGGCCTCGCCGGCACGCCCGGTGCGCCCGATGCGGTGCACGTAATCCACGGCAGAGCGGGGCAGGTCGTAGTTCACCACGGCGGGCAACTGGGCGATGTCGATGCCGCGCGCGGCCAGATCAGTGGTCAGCACCACCTGCCAGCGCTCGTCCTTGAATTCCTGCAGCACCTGCTTGCGTGCGCCCTGGCTCAGGCCGCCATGGAAAGGCGTGGCAAAAATGCCGGCCTTGTAGAGTTTTTCGGCCACATGCTCGGCGGCATATTGCGTGGCCACGAACACCAGCACGCGGCTCCATTGATGCTGCTGCACCAGGTGGCGCAGCAGCTGCGTGCGGCGGCTGGCGTCCACTGCAATGGCGCGTTGCACGATGGCGGGCGCACTGCCGGGGGTGTCGGGCACGGTCACGCGCACGGGCTCGTGCAGCAGTCCCTCGGCCAGTGACTGCACTGCGGTGGGGAACGTGGCCGAAAAGAACAGGTTCTGCCGCTGCGCTGGCAGCAAGGCCAGCACGCGGTTGAGTTCGTCGGCAAAGCCCAGGTCGAGCAGCCGGTCGGCCTCGTCCAGCACCAGCAGCTGCACGGCAGAGAGCTTCAGGGCGTTGTGCTCCACCAGATCGAGCAGGCGGCCGGGCGTGGCAACCACGACATCGGCCCCACCACGCAGCGCCATCATCTGCGGGTTGATCGAGACGCCGCCAAACACCACGGCCACCTTGGGCGGCTGCGCCAGGTGCTGGCCCAGGCTGCGAACCACTTCACCCACCTGGGCGGCCAGTTCGCGCGTGGGCACCAGGACGAGGGCGCGCACCCGCCGCGGTGTGTGGGCCGCGCCGGCTTGCAGCCGCTGCAGCAGGGGCAGGGCAAAAGCGGCCGTTTTGCCGGAGCCCGTCTGGGCCGAGCCCACGACATCGGCGCCGCGCAGGATGGCCGGAATGGCGGCCTCCTGGATGGGCGTGGGCGTGGCAAAACCCAGGGCGGTGGCGGCCTGGACGAGGGCGGGAGAGAGACCGAGGGCAGAAAATGGCATGGTGTGGAGCAAAGAATTCAGGCCACCCACCCTGGCGCCACTGCGCACAAGGCCATGGCCCGCAAGAAGGGCGGCGCCGCAGTCTGCGGGCGTGCATTGTGCGCCACCCGCGCGGCTGGCGATAATCGCAGCCTGCCTGCCCCGGCGCTGCACAGGCCTTTTGACACCATGAACCTTGCTTTTGATTCATCCACCATCACCCACAGCATCCAGCTGGCCGTGGCCCCGGTGTTCCTGCTCACCGCCGTGGCCGGCATGATCGGTGCGGTGGCCGGGCGCCTGGCGCGCATCATCGACCGGGCCCGCGTGGTGGAAGACCGGGCCCGCCACTCCGATGAGGCCGAGTTTCTCGAGCGCGCCGTGATCGAGCTCGGCTACCTGCGCACCCGCGGGCGCATGGCCAATGGCTGCATCGGCCTGCTCACCCTGTGCGGTTTTCTGATCGGCGTGACCATCATCCTGCTGTTTCTGGGCGAGACCACCGATTTTCGGGGCCACACCTGGGCCCTGGCGAGTTTCTTGAGTGGCGTGCTCTCATTCCTGCTGGCGCTGGTGCTCTTTTTCGTGGAGACGGTGATGGCCACGCGCATCCTCAATTTCCACATGCTGCGCTCGCCGTTGCCGGCTCCCGTGCCAAAGCAGTCTTGAGGTTTGCCGCATGAAATCCTTGCGTGATCTGGCAGGCCTGGGCGGCCTGGTCTATTCCACCGACCATGGCCGCATGTGCCCCGGCTGCCGCCAGCCGCAGGCGCAGTGCGTGTGCAAGGCCGCGCCCGTGCCTGCGGGCGACGGCATCGTGCGCGTTGCGCGCGAGACCAAGGGGCGCGGCGGCAAGGCGGTCACGGTGGTCAAGGGCGTGGCGCTGGATGCCGATGCGCTGGTCGCGCTGGGCAAGCAGCTCAAGGCCGCGTGCGGAAGCGGCGGCACGGTGAAGGACGGCGTGATCGAGGTGCAGGGCGACCATGTGGAGCGCGTGATTGAGGCGCTGAAAAAAAGCGGCCACCAGGTCAAGCGCGTGGGCGGCTGATGATGGACCCCGCCCAGCTGCAGCGCCTGGTCACGGTGACCATGCCCTATGGCAAGTACAAGGGCCGCGTGCTGGCAGATCTGCCCGGCAATTACCTGAACTGGTTTGCCCGCGAGGGCTTTCCGCGCAGCGACCTGGGGCGTCTGCTGGCGCTGATGCACGAAATCGATCACAACGGACTGTCGCCACTGCTCGAACCCCTGCGCGCCGCCGCCCGCTTGCCGCCGCGCGCGCAAACCGACTGAGTTTTCTTCTGCGCGCCGAGGCTGCAAATCCCGCGAAGGGAAGCGTGCGCGATTTGGGTAAGGTGGCTCTGGCGCGCGTATTGAAAGCGCTATGAGCTATTAAAAACAGAGCATTCAGGCGTTTTTCACCGCGATTGCATCACCCTCGCGCCGCACTGTCCACCAGCCCACCCGCGCCAGCCAGCCCAGCGCCAGCAACGCCGCCAGACCCACCAGCCATTGCCCCAGGCGCGCCTGGTCGTCCAGCAGGTAGGCGTTGCACAGGCGCAGCGGCGTGTCGATGTAGAGTTGGCCCACCACGGCGGTCATGGGCAGCACATTGCCGAGGAAGAAGCCCTGCACCACCAGCCCCGCGGCGCGCCACGACAGCCGCAGCGCCGCGCCCGCGCCCAGCAGTGCAGCGCACTTGGAGATTTCGATGGCGGGTTCGCGCAGCGCCAGGTCGAGCACGCGCGGCACCATCAATACGGCCAGCACCCCGGCCACCAGCACCAGCCCGGCGATGCCGTGGGCGTTCCAGCGGGAGACCACGGTGTGCGCGCGCGGCGGCAGCGCGGCCGCCAGCAGCGCACCGACCCCCATCAGCAGTGGGAACTGCAGCACCATGTGGCGCCACATGCTGGCCTCCAGCGCCTGGCGCAGCGCGGGCCAGGCCAGCAGCGCGCACAAGGCCAGCCCCAGGGCGGCCTGGGTGCGCGGCGTGCAGCGTGGCCAGGGTGTCATGGCGCGTTCCGGGCGAGGTGGCGCGCGTAGTCCAGCGCGAGCTGCTGCTCGGTGATGTCGAACACGCGCACCATGCGGCCGCGCGCATCGAACACCAGCAGCGCGGCGTTGTGCTCGTAGTCGCCCCGGCCGTTGGGCACCACCACCACGCCCAGGCGGCGAAGCAGGGCCTGCTGCTGCGCCGCGTCGGGCACGCGCGCGAAGCGCCACAGCGCCGGGTCGGCGTGCAGCCCGCGTGCATAGGCGAGCAGCACGGCCGGGTGGTCGTGCGCGCCATCGAAGCTGATGGACAGCAGGCGCACGTTCGCGGGGTGGCCCGCCTCGGCATCGGCCTGCAGCGCCGCCTGCAATTGCTGGAAGGTGCTGCCCAGCGACAGGCAGACGGTCTGGCAGCGTGTGTAGATGAAGTCGGCGATGGTCGCGCCGCCGTCCTGCGCCAGCAGCGCGGGCAGGTCGGGGGCGGCCACGCCCGGGCCGTCCACCGCCACGCGTGGTGCGTCCACGGGGTGCAGCGCCACTTCCAGGCGGCGCGCGCCCTCGTCGGTCCAGACCTGGAAGCCGTGCGTGAGCCAATTGGCCGCTGCCCAGCCGCACAGCGCCAGCAGCAGGCTCAGCACGGCGGTGCGCAGCATGGCTTCAGCGCGCCAGTGCCTGCAGCGCGGCGCCGCCCTCGAACGGCGTGGTGCGGTCGCTGGCCTTGCGCTCCTGCGCGATCAGGTCGGGCGCCACGGCAGCGGCCTGGTTGCCCCAGGCACTGCGGACATAGCTCGCCACGGCGGCGAGTTCGGCATCGCCCAGTTGCTTGAAGCTGGGCATGGCGCCCTGGTAGCTTTTGCCCGCCACGGTGATCTCGCCCGTCACGCCGTGCAGCAGGATGTTGGCCAGCACGCGCGGCTCGCCCTTCACCCACTCCGAGCCCGCGAGCGGCGGGAACACGCCCGGCAGGCCCTGGCCCGTGGCCTGGTGGCAGGCTGCGCACTGCGCGGCGAACAGCGCCTTGCCGTCCACGGCAGCACCTGCAGCGGCCGGCGCGGGGCCAGAGAGGTCGGCCACCGTGCGGCGGTCACCCAGGGCGGCGTTACCGAAGGGCTCGGACAGGAAGATGTAGCCCACGCCGAACAGCACCATGGCCAGCGTGATGGCGGCGGCTACCAGCGGCACGGGGCGGATGCGTTCCTCGGGGTCGGCGTTCTCGCGCTGTTGCGCGCGGTGGGTGTCGTCTTGGGACATGGCGGGTGCCTCTCAGGATGCGGGACGGGCGGCCGGGCCGGCGGCGCTGCGCGGCGGGGGCGGCAGCACGGGGTAGGTGTGGTCCAGGCCCTGCAGGTACTTCACGAGGTCCAGCGCCTCGGGGCGTGCCACGACCACCTTGCCCTCGGGGCCCTGGCCCGGCGGCAGCTTGACGACCTCGTCGCCCGGCTCGGCGGCGGCCTTGGTTTCGAACAGGTACGGGTAGGACGGCATGATGGACCCCGGCACATAGGCGCGCGGCTGGTACAGGTGGCCCAGGTGCCAGTCCTTGCTGGGCTGGCGCGCGCCGATGTTGAACAGGTCGGGCCCGGTGCGCATGCTGCCCAGCAGGTGCGGCTTGTCGTACACGTAGTCGCCCGGCACCGAGGCGCGGCCCCAGCCGCGTGCATGGTCGGGGCCGAGGTTGCGGTCGCGCGGCTGCTGCGTGTGGCAGTACACGCAGCCGTTGGCGATATAGACCTCGCGCCCGCGCAGCTGCGCGCTGGTATAGGGCTTGAGTCCTTCGGGCGGCGTGATGTCGCGCACCTCCATGTAGGGCAGCACCACCAGCGCCGCCGTGGCCACGGCCAGGGACACCATGGCCCCTGCCGCCAGCTTGATTTCATTTTCCATGGACCAACTCCAGTGCCTTGGGAGATGCCGGTGCGAACAGGGCGGCCCCCGTGCGCGCCGGGCCGAAGCGCAGCGCCATGGCCAGGAAGTGGCCGGCGAAGACGAGGTGGCTGGTCACCATCAGCGCGCCGCCCACGCTGCGCCACTGCAGGTAGGGGATGGTCAACGCGACCGACTCCATGAAGGGCCGCGAAGCGTCGAGCATGGCCAGGCCTTGCAGCCAGCCGCCGATGGTCAGGCCGACGAAGTAGATGCCGATGCCGATGGCCGCGAGCCAGAACTGCAGCGAGATGAGGCGCGGGTACGGCCACTCCCAGTTGAGCACGCGCGGCAGCATGAAGTAGATGGCGCCGAACAGCACCATGGTGACGAAGGCATAGGCCCCCAGGTGCGCATGCGCCACCGTGAAGTGCGTGAAGTGCGCCACCTGGTTGACGCTGCGCAGCGCCTCCAGCGAGCCCTGCACCGACGACAGCATGTACATCAGCCCGCCGAACATCATGAAGCGCAGCGTGGGCGAGTGGCGCACCAGGTGCATGCGGCCCCACATGGTGCCCGCCATGTTGATGGTGAAGGCCGCCACGGGGATGATCATCATCATGCTCTGCACGATGGACAGCGTACTCAGCCAGCCCGGAATCGGCCCACCGATCAGGTGGTGCCCGCCCACCTGGCCGTAGAAGAAGGCCAGCGTCCAGAAGCCCAGGATGGACAGGTTGTATGAACGCACCGGCCGGCCGATGATCTTGGGCAGGAAATAGTAGATGGCGCCCACGCTGATGGGCGTGAACCACAGGCCCAGCACGTTGTGGCCGTACCACCAGTTGGTGGTGGCCTGCTGCACGCCGGTGTGCACGCCGGGCAGCTTGCCCACGAGGAACAGCAGCGTGATCCACAGCAGCGCCGCCACCAGGTACCAGACGCTCACGTACAGGGATTCGACCTTGCGGTTGACCAGCGTGTACAGCACCGGCCCGATGATGCAGAGGAAGCCCGCGACGATGAACAGGCCGATCTGCCACGGCATCTCCAGGTACTCCATGCCGTCGCTCCAGCCCGCGCCAATGGCGCCGATGGCGCTGGCGATGCCCGCATTGATGAGCGCACCGCCCAGCATCACCCACACGGCGCCGATGAGCGGCGTGCGCAGCAGGCGCGGCAGCAGCCAGACGATGAGGCCGAGCGCGGCGTTGGTGATCCAGCCGTAGAGGACCGCCGTCAGGTGCATGGTGCGCACGCGGCCGAAGGTCTGCCAGGCCTCGCCCACCAGCCAGTCGGGCATGTGCAGCTTGAGTGAGGCCGTGAGCCCCGCCGCGGAGCCCAGCACCAGCCAGAAAATGGCGAAGGCGATGAACATGAACACGGGGAAGGCGCTGGAGCGGTCGGCCTGCACGCGGTGCTCCAGCTCTTGCGGGTCGGGGGCATGGCCCTCGTGCGCGTCGTCGCCCGGCTCGGCGGCAGCCGCTTGCAGGTGAGCACGCCCGGCATCCTGCAGCGCCGGATCGTCGATCTGGCCGATCTCGCCGCGCGCGAAGATGACCGAAGCCGCCCGGGGATTTTCAACCAGCAGGCCCTTGCGCATCGACCAGATGAAGACAAACAGTCCCATGATCGACAGCAGGAAGGCCCCTAGCAAACTCAGTATTGCACTGTCCATGGGTGGGTTTCCTTGTGGTTCTGGCGTGCGCCGCACGCCGCTTTTTTGATGCACTACAAGGACCCATCAGAAATCCTGTGGTACGCGCTGGTGCGTCGGATTTTAAGATTCATGAAAAATGTATATTTATGCGCGCATCCAAGCCCCTGACGGTGGAAGTGTTAAAGCATACTGGGGTGGAACCACGTACCCCATCCAAAGGCCACGAACCGGTTTTAAAGGCGAAAAGGGCGAAAGTGACGGCGGCCTATCTGTAGGCGCTATTGGCTATGTTTTTGATGGCTTTGATGCTCACGCTTTCTCTGCCGGCACCAGCCATTGGCGGGCTGCCGCCATCACGCAATCAGTCAGTCGCTCCAGGCTGGTCTGGGCCGAGCGCGCGTGCACCCAGTACAGCGGCATGGTCATGCCGGTGCCGGGCAGCAGTTCCATCAGGGTGCCGGCGCCGAGCTGGCGCTGGATCAGCCAACGGGGGTGCATGCCCCAGCCCATGCCTGCCTCGCAGCCGCGCACAAAGCCATCGTTGGACGGCACAAAGTGCTTGGGCGGACTCTGGCGCGAGGCCAGACCCTGCCGTTGCAGCCACTGTTCCTGGAGGCGGTCCTTGCGGTCGTAGGTCATCATCGGCGCGTGGGCGATGGCCTCGGTGGTGACGCCGTGCGCGAAATGCTGCGCCACAAAGGCAGGGCTGGACGCTGCCACGTAGCGCACCGATCCCAGCGGCCAGGTGTTGCAGCCCGCAATGCTGCCCGCGCTGGCCGTGACGGCGGCCAGCACATCGCCTTCCTTGAGGCGCTGGGCCGTGTGGTCCTGGTCGTCGATGCGGATGTCCAGCAGCTCGTTGCCGCCGCCTGTGAAAGCGGCCATGGCATCCATGAACCAGGTGGAAAGCGAATCGGCATTCACCGCCAGCTTGAGCGTGGGGGGCGTGGCGTGGCCGTCGGGCATCAGCGTGGGGTTGGTGCGGCGCAGCTCGTTTTCGAGCAGCGCCACCTGCTCCACATGCAGGCACAGCCGCCGCCCGGCCTCGGTGCCGGTGCAGGGCGTGCCGCGCAGCACCAGCACCTGGCCCGTGCGTTCTTCGAGCTGCTTGATGCGCTGCGATACCGCCGAGGGCGTGACGTGCAGCCGGCGGGCCGCGCGTTCGAAGCTGCCTTCGCGCACCACGGCGGCCAGGGCCTGGAGTCCGATGTAGTCAAGCATGAAGAACTGCTAACTTTGATTCAGATGAATTAATTTTACTTAATCCATACCGCCGCCCAGAATCGGTGCCATGTGGACTGCCCATGCTTCTTCTTCGTGGCTCGCCGGATTCACCGTCTGCCTCTCGCTGATCGTTTCGATCGGGGCCCAGAACCTGTATGTGCTGCGCCAGGCCGTCAGCGGCCAGCATGTGCGCGCCTGCGTGGCGTGGTGCGTGGCCAGCGATGCGCTGCTGATCGGCGTGGGCGTGGCCGGCATGGCGCAGTTGCTGGGGCGCTCGCCCGCGCTGGCTTATTACCTCACCGTGGGCGGCGCCATCTTTCTGCTGGCCTATGGCCTGTTTGCCTGGTGGCGCGCGCTGGTTGCGCCGGATGCCAGCCTGGGTGCTCCGCAGGACGCGGCCCCGCGGGGTCTGCTGGGTGTGCTGGGCACCCTGGCGGTGATCACGCTGTTCAACCCCCATGTCTACCTGGACACCGTGGTGCTGGTGGGCTCGATTGGTGCGCGCCAGGACGGCGGCCTCAAGTGGGTGTTCGTGGCAGGGGCGGCCTCGGCCAGCCTGGTGTGGTTTGCGGCTTTGGCGCTGGCCGGGCGGCGGCTGCAGGGCCTGTTTGCCGATCCCCGCGCCTGGCGGGTGCTGGATGCGCTCACGGGCTGCATGATGCTGGTGCTGGCGTGGTGGGTGTGGCAAGGGGTGGCGGGCTGAGGCCGGCTGGCAATGCCAAGGGTGAGTTTGTCGGGGATGCTGCCTTGTGTTGCTGCTCTGCGGCGGCTGGGCCGCGCAGGTGAGCCCGTCCCCATTTTTCGCCACGAAACCACGCACCATGCAACCCGCTTTGGTCATCCGCCACTTTCGTGGTCACGGGTTCGGGCAATCGGTACAACTCAACTACGGCAGCGCCATGAACAGCCGCTGCAGCGACACGGCTTTTAGCCAGGGCCGGGCGGTGAACCTGGATGAAACCCGGAGTTCAATGGCCGGCTTCTGACGGATGATCCCCGGCGCCATCGCCAAACACCGGGTGCGTGCCGAAATACCCGAGAAACAGATTGCGGGCAATGCCGTGGGCAGTGACCTGCAGGTCGTGCGCCACCTCGGGTGCGAACAGTCGGGTGGTCTGTTCGCCCCACAGGCGCACCCACACGGCGAAATGCGCGGGTGTCACGCCCTGCAATGCCATGTGCTTGCCAAAGACGTTGCCACGAAAGCTCTTGCTGCCCAGCGCAACGGTGCTCCAGAAGTCCACCATGCGCGCCAGATGGGGCTCCCACCGATCACGCAGGGCCTCCTCGAACACGGGGCCCAGCAGGGCGTCGGCCCGGACCGCGGCATAAAAGCTGTGCACCAGCTCGGTCAGGCTTTCCACGCTGGGCGTGCGCCACCCGCCGGTGTTGTCCGCATCGTCCGGCGCCTGGCGGGGCGCAGAGGGGTTCAGCTGCATCCGCAACCCGAGGAGCCGCAGCCTGCAGCCGCAGCAGGCGCGGCCTCGAACTGGGGAAACAGCACGTTGTTTTCGATGTGGATGTGGTTGACCAGGTCGTCGCCAAACTGGGCAATGCCGGCGTACAGCGCGCGCCAGGTGTTGCAGGCACCGGTGGGCGGCGTGGCGTCGTGGGTGAGGGCGTTCAGCTGGTCAAGGGCCGCGCCATGGTCCGTATGCTCGGCACGCATCATGCCGATGGGCTGGCCCACGAACGGGTTGCCGCCCGACTTGAGCATGGGAAACAGGATGGCTTCTTCCTTGTGCATGTGCGACAGCAGTTCTTGCTGGATTTCTTCGAGCAGGTCGCCCAGTCCGGTGGGCACATCGGGGTTGGCGCGGTGCACGGCTTCCACGCGGTGCGCCATGCGGATCAGCTCGGGCAACTGCACGCGATGCACGTCATGGTAGCGCGTGAGGATGTGGTCGATCAACGCGCCGGGTTCTTCCACCCCGGGCAGGGCGCTGGGGCGCTGCAGGGCTGCCAGCTCGGCCAGCACGGCATTCACGTCCAGACCTTTCTCGGCCGCGGCCGTTGCCAGGGGGACCTGGCCGCCGCAGCAAAAATCGAGTTTCAGGCGCCGGAACACGGCGGTGGCGCCGGGCAGCTGGACCGCAATCTGGCCGATTTGCTGATCGGCACTCAGGGCGGCAGGGGCGGATGCGGTGGATTCCAGACGGGCGTTCATGGCGAGGTCCTTTTAAGATTCATATGATGTGAATATTTTATGGCATAAAATTCATATCCACTACCTCTTTTAATTGACCTGTGGCAATCCAATGCGTCTGACCCAATGGACCGATTACACGCTGCGTGTGCTGATGTATTGCGCGGCGACTGAAGGGCGTGTGCAACCCGTCACCATCAGCGAGGTGGCGGAAAGCTATGACATTTCACGCAGCCACCTCACCAAGATTGTCCAGGAGCTGTCTGCCCAGGGCCTGCTGGAAACAACGCGTGGGCGCGGCGGCGGCATGCGCCTGATGAAACCCGCCGCAGAGATCAACATCGGTGCCGTGGTGCGTGCCACCGAAACCGATTTCAACCTGGTCGAATGCTTTGACCCCGCGCAAAACCAGTGCCGGCTGAGCAGCCACTGCTACCTCAAGGGCGTGCTGGGCCAGGCCATGCGGGCCTTTCTCGCCGTGCTGGACAAGGTGACGCTGGCCGATTTGCTGGCCGAACCCCAGAGCGTGGTGGCGATGCCCCAGTCGCGCCGCCTAGCGGCGGCGCAGCCGGTGCCGGGGTTGCCGGATGCGGCCGGGTAGCGCCTGAAAACTTCTGTGTGACTGCCGGTTTCTGGCTGGGTGCAGAAAGGGGCTTTTTTCTCAGGTCCGCAGCACTTCGAGAAGCCGGTCCAGCCCCCCCTGGTTGATGGCAATCTTGGCTTGCGCACGCACGGCCGGCTTGGCGTGGTAGGCCACCGACAGGCCGGCGGCACCCATCATGGGCAGGTCATTCGCGCCATCGCCCACGGCAATCGCCTGCGCTGGCGAAATACCCATGAGCGAGGCCACTTCCAGCAGCGTGCGGCGTTTTTCTGCACCGTCGCAGATATCGCCCCAGGCCTGGTCCACCATGCGGCCGGTGAGCAGGCCATTGTCCAACTCCAGCAGGTTGGAGCGGGCAAAGTCGATGCCCAGGCCCGCCCGCACGCGGTCGGCAAAGAAGGTGAAGCCGCCCGACACCAGCAGCGTGGTGAGGCCGGCGGCCCTGGCGGCGGCGATCAACTCTTTGGCGCCGGGGTTGAAGCGCAGGCGCTCGGTGAACACCTGCTCCATGTGCTGCACGGTCACGCCCTTGAGCAGGGCTACGCGCTGGCGCAGGCTTTCCTTGTAGTCGGTGATGAGGCCTTGCATGGCGGCCTCGGTAATGGCCGCCACTTCGGCCTTGCGGCCGGCGGCATCGGCGATTTCGTCCACGCACTCGATGTTGATGAGGGTGGAGTCCATGTCAAAGGCAATCAGCTTGTAGCTCGACAGGGACAGCGGGGGCTCAATGCCCTGGACAACAAGGCCCGGGGCGAATTCGGTGGCGTGGGTCATGGGAAACGGGGCTGCGTCATGGATGCGAAGGGCGCAATGTTAGCCCGTCGGATGGTGCACCCACCACCGCAGGGGCCTGTGGAACCCGGTGCTCAGCGGGAGCGCGGTAACCGTGGGGCGGGTTCTGCCGCCTACTTGGGATGCCCCAGGTAGAGCGGGTCGGACCAGGTGGCCAGCCATTGCGGTTTGAAGGCCACGAAAATGGCCGTGAGCATGCCGGTGACAAACGCATCACCCCAGGCCATGAGCCAGCGTGCCACCAGTGAGAGCTCGTCGCCCACCCCCGGCAACTGGTGGCCGCTCCATTGCGACAAGGCCCCCGAGGCAAAGAGGCACAGCACCGTGCCCAGAAAGGCGCGGCCCAGCACATAGACAAAGAGGTGGGTTCCGAGAAACCGCCGAATCAGTGCCCCCACCATCAGCGCAAGGGTGGCAGGCACCACGCCTTGCCAGGCGATGGCTCCCAGCGCCTCGGGCCAGCCCATGGCGGATGACAACAGGCAGGCGATCACCCCCACCTCGATGAGTGCCGGGATCGCCAGCGGCCAGCCCAGCATCAGCACCACCATGCATGCACCCGACCACTGCAGTTGCAGCGGCATGGCATGCAGCGTGGGCAGGGCCCACATCCAGGGCAGCAGCACCAGCGTGGCGAGCAGCGGTGTCCACAGTGCGGCTGGGGCACCCCGGGTTTCGTGCGCCAGCGGCGTGCGGCTGGCCAGCATGCGCCAGGGCCGTGCGGCCAGGGCGGCAGCCAGGGCAAGGAGGGTGAGGGTGGCTTCCAGCCACATGATCGTTTGCTATTGGTTGATAGCTCTGACGCTTTGTGGATAAGAACCAGAGGCTGTTTTGATGAAAATTCAGACAGCAACCAGCGGCTGCCCCAGGCTGCGCAAGATGTCGCGCACCATCTGCGCGCGGTCCTTGGGCTCTTTCAGTTCGCGCTCGATGCGCAGCTTCTCGTTGCCCGCCAGCTTGATGTGCTTGTTCTTCTGGATGAGCTCGATGATGCGCATCGGGTCGATGGGCGGCTGGGGCTTGAAGGTGATGTTGATCACCCCCGGGGCGGCATCGACCTTCACCACACCGTAGGGCTGGCTCAGCACGCGCAGGCGGTGCACGTCGATGAGGGTCTGGGCCTGCGGCGGCAGCTTGCCGAAGCGGTCCACGATCTCTTCGAGCAGGCCGTCGATCTGGTCGGGCGTTTTGGCCGTGGCCAGCTTTTTGTAGAACGACAGGCGCAGGTGCACGTCGCCGCAGTAGTCGTCGGGCAGCAGGGCAGGGGCGTGCAGGTTGATGTCGGTAGTGACCGACAGGGGGCTGAGCAGATCGGGCTCCTTGCCGGCCTTGAGCGCCTTGACGGCCTCGTTGAGCATCTCGTTGTACAGCTGAAAACCCACCTCCAGCATGTTGCCGCTCTGGTTCTCGCCCAGCACCTCGCCCGCACCACGGATCTCCAGGTCGTGCATGGCCAGGTAAAAGCCGCTGCCCAGCTCTTCCATCTGCTGGATGGCCTCCAGCCGCTGCTGCGCCTGCTTGGTGAGGCCTTCCACGTCGGGCACCATGAGGTAGGCATACGCCTGATGGTGGCTGCGGCCCACGCGCCCGCGCAGCTGGTGCAGCTGCGCCAGGCCGAACTTGTCGGCGCGGCTCATGATGATGGTGTTGGCCGTGGGCACGTCGATGCCGGTCTCGATGATGGTCGAGCACAGCAGGATGTTGTAGCGCTGCGCCACAAAGTCGCGCATCACGCGCTCCAGCTCGCGCTCGGGCATCTGGCCGTGGGCCACGGCGATGCGCGCCTCGGGCAGGATCTCTTCGAGCTTCTGGCGGCGGTTCTCGATGGTTTCCACCTCGTTGTGCAGGAAGTAGACCTGGCCGCCGCGCTTCAATTCACGCAGCACCGCCTCGCGGATCACGCCCGTGCCTTCATTGCGCACAAAGGTCTTGATCGCCAGGCGACGCTGCGGCGCGGTGGCGATGACGCTGAGGTCGCGCAGGCCTTCCAGCGCCATGCCCAGCGTGCGCGGGATGGGCGTGGCCGTCAGCGTCAGCACGTCCACCTCGGCGCGCAGGGCCTTCATCTGCTCCTTGTGGCGCACGCCAAAGCGGTGCTCCTCGTCGATGATCAAGAGGCCCAGGTTGTGGAACTTGGTGGATTCGCTCAATAGCTTGTGCGTGCCCACCACGATGTCCACCGTGCCGTCGCCGATGCCCTTGATGGCGGCGGTGATCTCCTTGCCCGAACGGAAGCGCGAGACTTCGGCCACCTTCACCGGCCACTTGCTGAAGCGGTCCACCAGCGTCTGGTAGTGCTGCTCGGCCAGCAGCGTGGTGGGCGCGAGGAAGGCCACTTGCTTGCCGCCCGTGACGGCCACGAAGGCTGCGCGCAGGGCGACCTCGGTCTTGCCAAAGCCCACGTCGCCGCAGACCAGGCGGTCCATGGGGCGGGGGCTGATCATGTCCTGGATGACGGCGTGGATGGCGGCGTTCTGGTCGGCCGTTTCCTCGAAGCCGAAGTCGTTGGCAAAGGTCTCGTAGTCCTGCGGGCTGTAGCGGAAGGCGTGGCCCTCGCGCGCGGCGCGGCGGGCGTAGATGTTCAGCAGCTCGGCGGCCGAGTCGCGCACCTGCTCGGCGGCCTTGCGCTTGGCCTTTTCCCACTGGCCGCTGCCCAGCTTGTGCAGCGGCGCCTCGTCGGCACTCACGCCCGTGTAGCGGCTGATGAGCTGCAGCTGGCTCACCGGCACGTAGAGCACGGCCTTGTCGGCGTATTCGAGGTGCAAGAACTCCTGCATGGCGGGCGTGCCGTCGGGGTTCTTGTTGCCCACGTCCATGTTCACCAGGCCCCGGTAACGGCCGATGCCATGCTGGCTGTGCACCACCGGGTCGCCCACGTTCAGTTCGGCCAGGTCCTTGATCAGCGCCTCGACGTCGCTCACCTGTTCCTGCTTCTTGCGCCTGCGCGTGGTGGGGCCGGCGGCGAAGAGCTCGGTCTCGGTGACGAAGTCGATGCCGTCCTCGATCCAGCTGAAGCCCACGGTGAGGCCGGCGGTGGCAATGCCCACCTTCTCGGTGGTGTCGGCCTGGAACTCGGCCAGCGAGTCGAAGGCCGGTGGGTTCAGTTGCGAGGCGCGCAGGAAGTCCAGCAGGCTCTCGCGCCGGCCATCGCTCTCGGCCAGCAGCAGCACGCGGTGCTGCGTATTGCGGATGTGGGCGTGCAGGCGGGCCAGCGGGTCCTCGGCACCGCGCGCCACCGACAGGTCGCCGAGCTGGTGAAAGTGCGGGTTGTCATCCACGTCCTGTACGCCAGGACGCAGCGACAGTTGGGCGTGTTGATTGGCGCGCGTGTAGAACTGGTCGATGGACAGGAACAGCGACTCGGGCGGCAACGCAGGGCGCTCCGGGTCGCCCTGGATCAGGCGGAACCGGTCTTTCGTGTCCTGCCAGAAGAGCTGGAAGGCGGGCTCCAGATCGCCGTGCAGTACCACGGTCGCTTCGTCTCCAAGATAGTCGAACACCGTGGCTGTGTCGTCAAAGAACAGCGGCAGGTAGTACTCGATGCCGGCCGTGGCGACGCCGGCGCCCATGTCCTTGTAGATGCGACTCTTGGTCGGGTCGCCCTCCAGCATCTCGCGCCAGCGGCTGCGGAATTTGGCGCGGGCGTCGTCGTCCATGGGGAACTCGCGGCCAGGCAGCAGGCGTACCTCGGGCACGGGGTACAGGCTGCGCTGGCTGTCCGGGTCGAAGGTGCGGATGGAGTCGATCTCGTCATCGAACAGGTCCACGCGGTAGGGCACCAGCGAGCCCATGGGGAACAGGTCGATGAGTCCACCTCGCACCGCGTATTCGCCCGGGCTCACCACCTGCGAGACGTGGCTGTAGCCGGCCAGCGTGAGCTGGGCCTTGAACTTGGCTTCGTCGAGCTTCTGCTTGACCTGGAAGTGGAAGGTGTAGCCCGCCAGGAAGGACGGCGGCGCCAGGCGGTACAGGGCCGTGGTGGCGGGCACCAGCACCACGTCGGCTTCGCCCTGCGAGATGCGCCACAGCGTGGCCAGGCGCTCGCTGATCAGGTCCTGGTGCGGCGAGAAGGTGTCGTAGGGCAGCGTCTCCCAGTCGGGGAACAGCGCGCAGCGCAGGCCTGGGGCGAAGAATGCCATTTCCTCGATGAGGCGCTGCGCATCGGTGGCGTCGGCCGTGACGATGGCGGTGGTGCGGCCATTGGCCTTGTCGCGCTCTGCCAGGCGGGCCAGCAGCAGGGCATCGGCGCTGCCCACGGGCCGGGGCAGGGTGAAACGTTTTCCGGGGGAGAGTTTGGGCAGTTCCATGCGGACGGTGTCGTCTGGGCCGCCGCATCCCCTGGGGCGCGAAACGCGCACGGGCCGGATGGGGGGCAGCCGGAGATTTTAGAATGAGCGACCCATGACCGCTCCGTTGCTGCCACCTTCGCTTGCTCCCCTGTCTGCCCGAGGGCGCTTCTGGGCGCTGGTGCCCTGTGCGGGCATGGGCTTGCGTGCCATACCCTCTGCCGCCACGCCGGTCGTGGCATCGGCTGCGCCACCCTTGCCCAAGCAATACCATCTGGTGGCAGGGCATCCCATGGTCACGCACACCCTGGCGGCCTTTGCCGGGGTGAGCCGCTTGCAGGGCACGCTGGTGGCGGTGGCGCCAGGGGACCATTTTCTGGATGCCTACGCCCACCCCGCATTTTTTACCGTCGAATGTGGCGGGCCCACGCGTGCGGATACCGTGCTGGGCGGCCTGCGGGCCCTGACGGAGCGCGGGGCCCAGGCCAACGATTGGGTGCTGGTGCATGACGCCGCGCGCTGCCTGGTCACGTCGCAGCAGATTGACTCCCTGATCGACGCCTGCCAGCACGATGGCGTGGGTGGCCTGCTCGCGCACAAGCTGGCCGACACGCTCAAGACCTCTATGGATGGGCCTGGTGGCGTGCGCGTGGCATCCACCGTGGACCGCAGCGACAAATGGCTGGCGCAGACGCCCCAGATGTTCCGCATGGGCCCTTTGATCGCGGCCATCGAGCATGTGGGCTCGGGCGCCACCGACGAAGCCAGTGCCATGGAGGCGATGGGCCAGCACCCGCGTCTGGTTCCGGGTGGCGCGCAGAATTTCAAGGTGACCTACCCGGACGACTTCGCCCTGGCGGCCGCCGTGCTAGCGCAACGGGCGCATGGCGCCACGCTGGATTGTTTTGGTGGCGCATACGGGCAGGCGGCCGTGGGCAAAAAGACCATTTTTTGAGCCCCTTGCGGGCGAAGGTGACGCAATGAATTTCAGGATAGGCGAGGGCTGGGATGTGCATGCGCTGGTGCCTGGGCGCCGGCTGGTGATTGGCGGCGTGGAGATCGCCCATTCGATGGGCCTGCTGGGCCATTCGGATGCGGATGTGCTGCTGCATGCCATCACCGATGCCCTGCTGGGGGCCGCCGCGCTGGGCGACATCGGCAGCCATTTTCCGGACACCGACGCGGCATTTCGGGGTGCGGACTCGGGCATGCTGCTGGCGGAGGCGGCGCGGCGGGTGCGCGCAGCCGGTTACGACATCGGCAATATCGACAGCACCGTGGTCGCGCAGGCGCCGCGCCTGGCCGCCCATATTCCGGCCATGCGCGCGTGCATTGCGGCTGCGGTGGGGGTGGGCGAGGGGCAGGTGAACGTCAAGGCCAAAACCGCTGAACGCCTGGGGCCGGTGGGCCAGGGGCTGGCCATGGAGGCCCGGGCCGTGGTGCTGCTGTTCCGGGCCTGACCCACGCGGCCAGCGCGGCCTGGCCAGCCACCCGGCATGCAATCAATTCATATGGTCTTCGGCGCGGCGGCGCGGAAGTTGCCGCTTGACGGAAGGGCGCTGCAGACGCTGCTTGGGGTCCTCGCCATCGGGCATGTGGATGGCCCGCTGCAGCTGGATATGGGCCACCAGGCCGCCGGAACTGGAGTTGGCCAGCGCAAAGATGCCGCCCATGCGTTGCACGGTCTTGTCCACGATCGACAGGCCCAACCCGGCACCTGTGGCAGCGGTACGTGCTGAATCACCGCGAAAGAAGGGCTTGGTCAGGCTGGACAGCTGCTCGGGCGGCACGCCGGTGCCGTGGTCGCGCACCTTGATCAGCACCCAGTTTTCGCGGCCCTTGGCGGCGATGTCCACATGGGTCACGGCCGTGTCCACCGTCTTGCCATAGCGGCGTGCATTTTCCAGCAGGTTGGAGATCACGCGCGCCAGCTCCACTTCGTCGGCCAGCACGTTCAGGTCCTCGGGAATCGCCATGGTGATCTGCAGCTCGCGGTGGTCCTGCACCGCATAGACGCAGGACGACACCACCCCGTGCAGGTTGACGGGGGTGAGGGTGGCATGGTCCGGGCGGGCGTAGTCCAGAAACTTGTCGATGGTGGCGTCGAGCTGCACGATGTCCGCCACCATGTGTTCGCGGGCGATTTCGTCGTCAACGCTCATCTCGGTTTCGAGCCGCAGGCGCGCCAGGGGCGTGCGCAGGTCGTGCGAAATGCCGGCCAGCATGACGGCACGGTCCTGCTCCAGCTTGGCGAGCTTTTGCGCCATGCGGTTGAAGCCGATGTTCACCTCGCGGATTTCGCTGGTCACGGCTTCTTCGTCGAGGCGGCTGGCTGCAAAGTCGCCGTCGCGCACGCGGTTGGCGGCATACGACAGCTGCTTGAGCGGCTGGTTGATCAGCCGCGCAATGGCTGCGGCGCCGGCCAGCGACAGGGCGCCTGCCGTGATCAGCCAGATCAGCCATGTGCGGCCACCGGCCGGGCTGAAGCGCGAACGGTCCATCAGCAGCCAGTTGGGGTCGCCGTTGATGTTGAAACCCACCCACAGGCCGTTTTCGCCGTTCACATTCTGGGCCACGATGGTGTCCGGGCCCAGGCGCTGGGTGAGCTCCTCGGTGAGACGGCTGCCCAGCGCGGTGCTGTCGAGCAGAGTGAACTTGTCGCCCGGCTCGCGCGGCAGGATGCGCACCCCTTCCTGGTCGGCCATGGTCTTGATGAGCGACACGCGCGCGATCGCATCGGCGTGCACCAGGGCGGCTCGGCTGAGGTTGACCAGCGAGGCAATCTGCTGGGCCGTGTGCAGCGTGCGGGGCTCGAATTCGAGGGCGCGCAGTGTCTGCAGCCAGGCCAGTATGCTTCCCACCAGCAACAGCGCCAGCAGAAAGAAGGTGCGCCAGAACAGGTTCAACCCCACGCGCGCACGCTGCTCGCGCGCGCGGCGCAAGGATTCCAGGGGTGCCGGGCTGGTGGCGTCGGACGGTGGGATCACCGTTTGCCCGGGCGTGGGGTCCGCCCAGGCTTCAGAGTTGCGCATGAAGGGGTCAGCTTGTTCCGTCTGGTACGAAAACATAGCCCACGCCCCAAACGGTCTGGATATAACGTGGTGCTGCGGCATCGACCTCCACCAGCTTGCGCAGGCGCGAGACCTGCACATCCAGGCTGCGGTCGAAGGGTTCGAACTCGCGGCCGCGCGCCAGCAGCGCCAGCTTTTCGCGCGACAGGGGCTGGCGCGGGTGGCGCACCAAGGCCTTGAGCATGGCGAACTCGCCCGTGGTCAGTGGCAGCTCCTCGCCATTGCGCTGCAGCGCGCGGGTTCCCAGGTCGAAGGTGAAGGGGCCGAAGGTGACCACCTCGTTGTCGCCTGATGGGGCGCCAGGCGCCTCCTGGGCGGGGCGGCGGCGCAGAACGGCGTGCACGCGCGCCAGCAGCTCGCGGGGGTTGAAGGGCTTGCCCAGGTAGTCGTCTGCGCCTACTTCCAGACCCACGATGCGGTCCACGTCTTCGCCCTTGGCGGTGAGCATGATGATGGGCGTGCGGTCGTTGGCGGCACGCAGGCGGCGGCAGATGGACAGTCCGTCTTCGCCGGGCATCATCAGGTCGAGCACGATGAGGTCAACGGTTTCGCGCAGCAGCAGACGGTTCAGTGCCTTGCCGTCTTCGGCGACCATGACTTCAAAGCCCTCCTGGGTCAGGTAGCGGCGCAGCAGATCGCGGATGCGGGCATCGTCGTCCACCACCAGAATCTTGTCGGTGCGGTTGGTTGTTGTAGCCATGGTGAGTACGGGTCCAATTTGTAACAGAGCCAATTCTGACCAGCTTCAGCCCCGAAGTTCGGTATTCTGCCTGTTTTTTGACCAACTGTTACAAGTTTTGCCCCGGCACGCAGGCCGCTCACGCAGGCTTCACCAAGGGTGCCTTCGCAGCGGTTACTGTGGGGGCGTGTGCGGTCCGGTGTGGCGCTGTACGTAGATTGAAAGAAGGGTTCTGGTATGAAGAATGCTATTCGTTTGATAGCTGCTAGCGCTTTGATGATAAGCGCTGGAGCTGTTTTTTCTCAAAACTCGCAGACCACCGAACCGCGCAATGTGGTGCAGTTGTCGGCGTCTGGCACGGTGGAGGTGCAGCAGGATCTGCTGGTGCTCACCCTCTCGGCCAGCAAGGACGGCCCGGATGCCGCTGGCGTGCAGGAACAGCTCAAGCAGGCGCTCGATGCGGCACTGGCCGAAGCCAAGCGCAATGCGCAGACGGGGCAGCTGGACGTGCGCACCGGCCCTTTTGGCCTGTACCCGCGCTACGCCAAGGACGGCAAGATCAGTGGCTGGCAGGGCCGGGCCGAGCTGGTGCTGGAGGGGCGTGACTTCGCGCGCATCACCGCCACGGCGGGCAGGATTCCATCGATGCCCATCAGCCAGGTCGCTTTTGCGCTCTCGCGCGAGGTCCGTGCCAAAGTTGAAGCCGAGGCGCAGACCCAGGCCATCGAGCAGTTCAAGGCCCGTGCGGCTGAACTGGCCAAGGGCTTCGGCTTTGCCGGCTACAGCCTGCGCGAGGTGGCGGTGAACAGCAATGAGATGTCGCCCGGACCCCGCCCACGCATGGTGGCGATGGAGGCCAAGGCTGCGCCGTTGTCGGATGCGGCGGTACCGGTGGAGGCGGGCAAGGCGCAGGTGGTGGTGACTGTCTCTGGCTCCGTGCAGATGCGCTGAGCGCCAACACGTGTATGTCGCCGCCGGCGACCAAGATGATGGCGGGTGGGTGCAGGGGGTCATGGCGAACTTCCGTGGATAACGTCCGCCAGTGCCCGGCCCATGGCTTGAGCAGATTGTCGAAACCCTTTCATTCTTTGCCTGATTCTCCAAAGTCAGTGCCAGGCGGCCTGCAAGCCGGTACGCTCGGCAGTATGACAAACCCCTTGTTCCAGGCCGTAAGCCGCTATGCCGAAGCCCATGCCCACCAGGGCAGGGTGGTGCAGACCCCCATCCCCGGACTGAGCGCGGTGCGCGCTACCGAGCCCAGTGGGCTGCTGCACGCGATCGCCCACCCCCGCATCTGCCTGGTGCTGCAGGGCAGCAAGCAGGTGGCCATGGGGCCGCAGACCTTCGGGGTCGCGGCGGGCGAGTCCTTGCTGATCACGGCCGATGTGCCCACGGTGAGCCAGATCACCCGCGCCAGTGCGGCGGCTCCGTATCTATCGATTGCGTTGGAGTTGAGCCTGCCGGTTATTGCCGACCTGTCGGCCCAGATGGGGGCGGTACCCGGGGGTGAGCACGCTCCCGTGCGCGTGGACCCCACCGATGCCGAGGTGGCCGATGTGGCCCTGCGCCTCATGCGCCTGCTGGAGCGCCCCCAGGCTGTGCCGCTGCTGCACGCCTCGCTGGTGCGCGAGCTGCATTACTGGTTGCTGGCCGGTCGGCACGGTGCTGCCATCCGCCGCCTGGGCTGGCCCGGCAGCCATGCCCAGCGGGTGGCGCGTGCGGTGGCGGTGCTGCGTGCCGACTTTGCGCAGCCCCTGCCGGTGGAGAGCCTGGCTGCGCTGGCAGGCATGAGCGCGTCGTCCTTTCATCAGCATTTCAGGGCGGTCACATCGCTTTCGCCGCTGCAGTTCCAGAAGCAGCTGCGTCTGATCGAGGCTCGGCGGTTGATGCTGTCCGAGGTGGCCAGTGCCAGCAGCGCGGCTTTTGCCGTGGGCTATGAGAGCGTTTCCCAGTTCACACGCGAGTACGGCCGGCTGTTCGGCCTGCCACCCGTGCGCGACACGCAGGCCGCCAAGGGCTGGGCGCGTGCGGCAGCATGAGGGATGGGATTGGCCTTGCGCAGTCTTTGAAATCCGGCAGAACTGCAGCAAGGCGGGGCGCTGCGCCCCAGGGCCATGGCTTACTGCGCTGCCCAGCCGCCGTCCATGTTCCAGGCCACGCCGCGCACGTTGTTGGCGGCGGGGGAGCAGAAGAACACGGCCAGCTCGCCCAGCTCATCGGGTGTGGTGAACTGCATGGACGGCTCTTTTTCGCCCAGCAGCAGCCGCTTGGCTTCTTCGTTCGAGATGCCGCGTTCTGCGGCCTTGGCGTCCACCTGCTTTTGCACCAGCGGCGTCAGCACCCAGCCGGGGCAGATGGCGTTGCAGGTGATGCCTGAAGCGGCGTTTTCGAGTGCCGTCACCTTGGTCAGGCCCACGATGCCATGCTTGGCCGCCACATAGGCCGACTTTTGCGCCGAGCCCACCAGCCCGTGCACCGAGGCCACGTTGATGATGCGGCCCCAGTTGGCCGCCTGCATGGCGGGCAGGGCCAGGCGGGAGGTATGAAAGGCGCTGGTCAGGTTGATGGCGATGATGGCGTCCCAGCGCTCCACCGGAAAATCCTGGATGCTTGCCACATGCTGGATGCCGGCGTTGTTCACGAGGATGTCCACGCGCCCGAACTGTGCGGCGCTGTACTTCATCATGTCTTCGATGTCGGCTGCGCGACTCATGTCGGCGCCGTGGTAGGCCACCTGGGCACCTGCCGCCTGACCGGCCGCCAGCACCTCGGCACGCGGGCCGTCCACGTCGCCAAAACCATTGAGCACGATGTTGGCGCCCTGGCGCGCCAGGGCTTTGGCGATGCCCAGGCCGATGCCACTGGTGGAGCCGGTAACGAGTGCGGTTTTGCCTTTGAGCATGGGAGTCTCTCCGAATGAATTACGATGCAACGCAGCAATTATCGAACGCTGTCGCCAGATCCCGCACCCATGATTGAACCTACGCTGAACTACGTACTGTGCCCTGGCGCTGCCTCCGAGGCGGGCCCCCATGGGCGTGCGCTGGCCAGCCCGCAAGCGCAGCATCGCATGGCGTACTGGGAGTGGAACAGCACCGGAAACCCGGCCCATCCGCATGTGGTGGTGTGCGTGCATGGCCTCACGCGCCAGGGGCGGGATTTCGACACCCTGGCGCGCGCGCTCAGCCGCCATGCACGGGTCATTTGCCCAGACGTGGTCGGCCGCGGCCAGAGCGACTGGCTGGAAGATCCCGCTGGCTACCAGATTCCCCAGTACGCCGCCGACATGCTGGCCTTGCTGGGCCACCTGCAGCGGCAGGCCCCGGTGCAGACGCTGGACTGGGTGGGCACCAGCATGGGCGGCCTGATCGGCATGGCCCTGTGCGGCCAGCCGGGGCTGGGCGTGGCCGATGAGTCCACCTCTGCCGACCAACCCGCCACCGGTGTGGGGAGCCTGTGGCCGCTGACCGTGCCGGTACGCCGGCTGGTGCTCAATGATGTCGGCCCCGCCATCGAATGGGATGCCTTGCAGCGCATCGGCCAGTATCTGGGGGCTCCCGTCCGCTTTGATTCGCTGCAGCAGGCAGCCGATGCCATGTGGGCGATTTCGTCGAGTTTTGGCCCGCACACCGCTGCGCAGTGGCTGGAGCTGTCGCGGCCCATGGTGCGGGCCTTGCCGGCCGGCGGCCTGGCGCTGCATTACGACCCCGCCATTGCGCAGTCCTTTGGAACCATGACGCCCGAGGCCTCTGCCGCCGGGGCACGGCAGCTGTGGCAGCTGTATGACCGCATCCAGGCGCGCACGTTGCTGCTGCGCGGCGCGCAGTCCGACCTGCTGGCGCCAGAAACCGCCCAGGCCATGGCGCGGCGCGGGCCGAAGGCGCGGCTGGTGGAGTTCGAGGGCGTGGGGCACGCACCCACCTTGATGGCGCAAGACCAGGTGACGGCCGTCACCGACTTTTTGCTGGCACCGGAAGCGGCGGTGGCCGCATGAAAACGCACCCTCCTGCCGCCGCTGTGCAGGCAGCCACCGCCGACACCTTGCCACAGCTCATTGCTGCAACGGCCCACATATTGCCCGAGCAGGTCAATGCCCTGGCGCGGGCGCGCGCCTTTGCCGAGCCCCTCATGGCGGGCGAGACGCTCGATTCCGGTGAAAACACACTGGCCCATGCGGACGCCGTGGCCGCCATCCTCAAGGTCATTGGCGGATCGGAGGCCATGCAGGCGGCCAGCTACCTGGTGTATGCCTGCGGACACCTGAACAAGCCCCAGGAGGTGATCGCCAAGGCCTTTGGCGACAACTTTGCGGCCCTGGCAGTGGAAACCACCAAGCTCATGCGTGTGCAGCGCCAGGCGCGGGGGGCCCAGCAGCTGGACGACCCGGCGGTGCAGACCGAGAACGTGCGCAAGATGCTGCTGGCGTTTTCGCGCGATCTGCGCGTGGTCATGCTGCGCCTGGCGTCCCGACTGCAGACACTGCGGTTCCATGCCGCCAGCAAGCGCCCCGTGTCGCCCAGCCTGGCGCGCGAATCGTTGCAGGTGTTTGCCCCGCTGGCCAACCGGCTGGGCATCTGGCAGGTGAAATGGGAGCTTGAGGACCTGTCGTTCCGTTTCCTGGAACCCGACACCTACAAGGAAGTAGCCCGCCTGTTGGACGAAAAGCGCGGGGAGCGCGAGGTCTACATGGAACAGCTGCGCACGCGGCTGGAGTCCGACCTGCGCGCGCGCAGCATCAGTGCCAGCGTGCAGGGGCGGCCCAAGCACATCTACAGCATCGTCAAGAAGATGCGCGGCAAGTCGCTCAATTTCGACCAGGTGCTGGACATCCGTGCGCTGCGCGTGGTGGTGCCATCGGTCAAGGACTGCTATGCCGCCCTGAGCTGGGTGCACGAGCAGTTCACGCCCATCGTGGAAGAGTTCGACGACTACATCGCGCGCCCCAAGCCCAATGGCTACCAGTCGCTGCACACCATCGTGCGCGACGCTGCCGGCAAACCGATCGAGATCCAGATCCGCACCCAGGCCATGCACGACCACGCCGAGCACGGCGTGGCGGCGCACTGGGCCTACAAGGAGGCGGGCAGCAAGGGCTATGCAGGCGTGTCGGCCAGCGGCGAATACGACGCCAAGATCGCGGTGCTGCGCCAGTTGCTGGCCTGGGAGCGCGACCTTGTCGGAACGGCGCAAAACCGGGGCCTGTTTGACGACCGCATCTACGTGCTGACCCCCGAAGCCGCCGTGGTCGAGTTGCCCCAGGGCGCCACACCCGTGGACTTTGCCTATGCCGTGCACACGAGCCTCGGCCATCGGTGCCGCGGCGCCAAGGTGGACGGCGCCATGGTGCCGCTCAATACGCCGCTGCAGAATGGTCAGACCGTGGAAATCACCACCGTCAAGGAAGGCCGCCCCTCGCGCGACTGGCTCAATGCCGAGCTGGGCTACCTCACCAGCAACCGGGCCAAGGCCAAGGTGCGTGCCTGGTTCAATGCCCAGGCAACCCACGAAACGGTGGCCCGGGGGCGCGAGGCGGTGGAGAAGCTGCTGCAGCGCGAAGGCAAGACGGCCATGAAGCTGGACGACCTGGCGGTGCAGCTGGGGTTCAAGTCGGCCGACGCGCTGTTCGAGGTGGTGGGCAAGGACGAGTTTTCACTGCGCAGCATCGAAACCCTTTTGCGCCCGCCAGAGCCGGTACTGCAGCCCGACGATTACCTGCTGCTGAAAAAGACCCGCACCAACGATGCCGCCCCCAAGGGTGGCGTGCTGGTGGTGGGGATCGACTCCCTCATGACCCAGCTGGCCAAGTGCTGCAAGCCTGCGCCACCCGACGATATCCGCGGCTTTGTCACTCGGGGCAAGGGCGTGAGCGTGCACCGGGCAGACTGCAGCAATTTCCGGGAGATGGCGGCGCGCAACAGCGAGCGGGTGATTGAAGTCGAATGGGGCAAGCCCAAATCCGCTGCAGGTGCTGCGGTGTATCCCGTGGATGTGGCGGTGGAAGCGACCGATCGCCAGGGCTTGTTGCGCGACATCTCCGAAGTGTTTGCCCGGGAAAAGACCAATGTCATCGGCGTGCAGACCCAGTCGGTCAAGGGCACGGCCTGGATGACCTTCACTGTGGAGGTTGCCGATTCCGGGCGGCTGAACAAGGTGCTGGGCATTGTGGCCAGCGTTGCAGGGGTGCGCGCTGCACGGCGGCGCTGAGTTGCGTGCCGGTATCCGCGAATGATGGTGATGCTCTGCCCATGATTTGTTGAAGAGCCAGCCAAACCGGCTGATTTTTATGGCTATAATCGCTGTCTAAACAACGACAGGCGCGTAGCTCAGCTGGTTAGAGCACCACCTTGACATGGTGGGGGTCGTTGGTTCGAGTCCAATCGCGCCTACCAACTCACCATTGGTACAAAGCCTTCCAGATCAACGGTCTGGAAGGCTTTTTTGTTGGTGTTGCTGTGGATTGAAGTAGTTGGGGCGCTGCCTCGCCATCTTGCACATTGCAATCATCCCAGGGGTGGAGCGTACCGCGTGCGCTAGTGGCGCCGTAGGGGCGGCATTCGCGGCTTGGGTCGCGCGGGACCATCAGGGTAATCCTTCGCCGGCACAGTGCTCCTCACTCTCTAGAATCTGTTGCACTGCAATAAATGGGCCGCAGGCCCGAGGAGTCCGTAGTGCCCGACAAGAAAAGCGCCCCCGCCGCCAAGATAGCGCAGCGCGTGATCAAGAAATACCCCAATCGCCGCCTGTACGACACGGATACCTCCACCTACATCACCCTGGCCGAAGTGCGCCAGCTTGTCATGGAGCACCAGAACGTGGTGGTGCGCGATGCCAAGACGGGCGAAGACCTCACGCGCAGCATTCTGCTGCAGATCATTCTGGAGGAGGAAGCGGGCGGCGCGCCCATGTTCACCGAGGCGGTGCTGGCCAACATCATCCGCTTCTACGGCCACGCGATGCAGGGCTTCATGGGCGCCTATCTGGAGAAGAATGTGCAGGCCTTCACCGAGGTGCAGGCCAAGCTGGCCGAGCAGTCCCAAAGTGTGACGCCAGAGATGTGGGCGCAGTTCATGAGCCTGCAGTCGCCCATGCTCAAGGGCATGATGGGCAACTATGTCGAGCAGTCGCAGTCCATGCTGACCCAGATGCAGGAGCAGATGCAAAAGCAGACCGAGCAGATGCTCGGCGCCTTTGGTTTGAAGCGCTGAAAAAGGGTTGGATCAGCCCTTGCCAACCTGCCCGGTGCTGGAACTGGGACAATACAGGGATATGAGCGAAGCACTCTCCCCCCAAAAAATCCCCAAGGTCGGATTCGTCAGCCTCGGCTGCCCCAAGGCGCTGACCGATTCCGAACTGATCCTGACGCAACTGAGCGCCGAGGGTTACGAAACCTCCAAAACCTTCGACGGTGCCGATCTCGTCATCGTCAACACCTGCGGCTTCATTGACGATGCCGTCAAGGAAAGCCTGGACACCATCGGTGAGGCGCTGGCCGATAACGGCAAGGTCATCGTCACCGGTTGCCTGGGCGCGCGCGCGGGCGAGGGTGGCGGCAACATGGTGCGCGAGATGCACCCCAGCGTGCTCGCCGTCACCGGCCCGCACGCCACGCAGGAGGTGATGGATGCCGTGCACCTGAACCTGCCCAAGCCGCACGATCCATTTCTGGACCTGGTGCCGGGCAGTTTCGGCGTGGCAGGCATCAAGCTCACGCCCAGGCACTATGCGTATCTGAAGATCAGCGAGGGCTGCAACCACCGCTGCACCTTCTGCATCATCCCGTCGATGCGCGGCGACCTGGTGTCGCGTCCGGTGGGGGATGTGCTCAGCGAGGCCAAGGCGCTGTTCGAAGGCGGCGTGAAGGAGTTGCTGGTGATCAGCCAGGACACGTCGGCCTATGGCGTGGACGTGAAATACCGCACCGGTTTCTGGGATGGCAAGCCTGTCAAGACGCGCATGCTGGAGCTGGTGCAGACGCTGGGCGAGATCGCCGAGCCCTATGGCGCCTGGGTGCGTTTGCACTATGTGTACCCGTACCCCAGCGTGGACGAGATCATCCCGCTCATGGCCACGGGCAAGGTGCTGCCGTACCTGGACGTGCCGTTCCAGCACAGCCACCCCGATGTCTTGAAGCGCATGAAGCGCCCTGCCAGCGGCGAGCGCAACCTCGAGCGTATCCAGCGCTGGCGCGAGGCCTGTCCCGAGCTGGTCATCCGCAGCACCTTCATCGCGGGCTTTCCGGGCGAGACGGAAGAAGAGTTCCAGCACCTGCTCGACTTCGTGCGCGAGGCGCAGATCGACCGTGCAGGCTGCTTTGCCTACAGCGACGTGAATGGCGCTGCCGCCAACGAGCTGCCCGGCATGCTGCCCCTGGAAGTGCGCGAAGAGCGCCGCGCCCGCTTCATGGCCGTGGCCGAAGAGGTGTCGATTGCCAAGCTGCAGCGCCGCGTGGGCGCCACCATGCAGGTGCTGGTGGACCATGCCCCCGCTTTGGGCAAGAAGGGCGGCCGGGGCCGCAGCTATGCCGACGCACCCGAGATTGATGGCGTGGTGCATCTGCTGCCACCGGAGAAGATCAGCAAGCAGCTCAAGGTGGGTGAATTCACGCGTGCGCGCATCGTGGGCACGCAGGGGCATGACCTGGTGGCCGTGCCGGTGTGATCCTGTTGGTCGCTGCGGTTGCTATGGTTTGAATGGTTGCTGGCGATTTTCCATCAAACGCTAGAACCAAATATGACCAGTAAAAAAGGCTTCCCTCGGGAAGCCTTTTTGTTGGGCGGAGGCGCAAGCCTCAGACGCGCTTGCGGTATTCGCCGGTGCGGGTGTCGATTTCGATCTTGTCGCCCTGGCTGACGAACAGCGGCACGGGCACTTCGAAGCCGGTGGCGATCTTGGCGGGCTTGAGAACCTTGCCGGAGGTGTCGCCCTTGACGGCGGGTTCGGTCCAGGTGATTTCGCGCTCTACGCTGGTGGGCAGCTCGACCGAGATGGCCTTGCCGTCGTAGAACACCACTTCCAGGGCCATGCCATCTTCGAGGTAGTTCAGGGCATCGCCCATATTTTCGGCTTCGACTTCGTACTGGTTGTAGTCGGCGTCCATGCACACATACAACGGATCGGCGAAGTAGGAGTAGGTGCACTCCTTTTTGTCGAGGATGACGTTGTCGATCTTGTCGTCGGCCTTGAACACGATTTCTGTGCCGAAGTTGGCGATGAGGCTCTTGAGCTTCATGCGCACGGTGGCGGCGCCGCGGCCGCCGCGGGCGTATTCGGTCTTGAGGACGACCATGGGGTCCTTGCCGTGCATGATGACGTTGCCGGCGCGGATTTCTTGAGCGATTTTCATAGCAGGTTGCTTGGGTTGGGGCCGCTCAACGCAGGGGCGGGTGACCTTCAGGGGCTGAAGGCGCGCCGTGCCAATGCATGTTCCGCGGCGGGAATGCGCTCGGGGCTTGCACCGATGTGCCGCACCCGTTTTGCGCAAAGCCTTGAATTTTACCGTTTTTCGGCGACAAAGCCCAAAAGTTGTGCCACCAGATTGTCCTGCGTCAGAAGGCGTGCGCGGGCGGCGGCAATGCAGGCGGTCCACTCCGACAGGGTGTTGTCGTCGGGCCATTGCAGCGGTGCGTTGTCCAGCCCGTTCCAGGTGGCGTGGAATTGCCGCAGCGATGCGGGGGCCTGCAGCCAGTCGAGAAAGGCCCACAGCTTGTCGTGGTGGGCGTTGTCGTGCTGCGGGTAGATGTGCCAGACCAGCGCCTGCCCGGCCCACAGCGCCCGCACCAGCGAATCCTCGCCGCGCACGGCGTTGAAGTCGCAGGCCCAGAGCATCTCGTCGAATGCCGCCTGCGGGCGGTGCGGAAGGTATGAAACAGTTAGCTGCTCGCGCTTGTCTGATAAGCGCTTGGGGGCGATTTCGCCCCTATCTTCTGTCAAGGCTGCCTGCACAGCCGCCGTGGGGCGGCCGGGGGTGACCAGCAACTGCGTGGGCTGCGCTTGGCATTGCCCCAGCAGAGCGGGCAGGGCGGCGGGCTCGTAGCAGAACAGCGACACCCAGCGCTGCCCCGCCCCGATATCGCCGAGGCCAAAGGCCGCTGCGTGCGCGGCGCGCCAGTCGCTGCGGTCGAACGCCTCGCGCCGGGCCATCAGATCGGGCTCGCGCAGCAGGCCGCCGGTGGCGGGGGTGAAGCCGGGATAGAAAAACCAGCGGGTCCAGCCGGCGGCGGGGCCGGTGAGCAGGGGGGAGGGCAGCCGGTGGTTGCGCTCCACGTATGCCTCTGCCGACAGGTATTCGAGGTTGATCCAGACAGGTTTTTGACCCCTGGTGATTACCTGTTGTACGCTGTAAGCTATGAATTCAGGAGCAACCTCGCAACCGAAAGCTTCCAGCATCACGTCGGGCGGGGCCTCGTGGGCGGCCGGCACGAGCGCGTCCCAGGCGCGCACCTGTACGCCCGGGCAGCCGTGGGGCGCCATCCATTGCAGGGCCGAGGCGTCGTCCACCCACAGGCGCACCCGCTGGCCTTGACCTGCCAGTTGCGTGGCCAGGCGCCAGCACACGCCGATGTCGCCAAAGTTGTCGATCACACGGCAGAAAACATCCCATTGCAGGGGGGCGAAGGGCGCGGTCATGGCGTGGCGGCCGCTTGTGGCGGATTGCGCAGGTGGTCCACCAGCAGCCGCGCGACGCTGGAGAGGGATTCTTCGGCGCGCACGCACAGCATCAGCCGCCGCTGCGCCCAGGGTTCGTTCAGCGTGATGGCCCGGATGGCCAGCGTGCCGCGGTAGAGCGAGGCGCTGCCGCGCGGCATCACGCCAATGCCCAGGCCGGCGGCCACCATCAGGCACAGCGCGTCGTAGCTGGTGACCTGGATGCGCAGCCGCAGGGGCAGGTCCACCTCGGCGGCGGCGCGCATGAGCTGGTTGTTGACGGCGCTGCCCGGGTGCATGCCGACAAAGGCAAAGGGCAGGGCTTCGGCCAGGCGCACCGCCTTGCGCCGGGCCAGCAGGTGGCCCGTGGGCACGATCAGCACCAGTTCGTCGCTGCGGTAGGGCAGCAGCGTGATGCGCTCGCCATAGTTGCCATGGTTGAGGATGCCCACATCGGCGGCGTTCTCGGCCACCGACTGCGCAATCGCCGTGCTGATCTGTTCCTGCAGGCGCACATCGACCTGTGGGTGCAGCGCCAGAAAGCTCTGCAGCTCGCCCGGCAGGAACTGCGTGATGGCCGAGATGTTGGCCACCACGCGCACATGGCCGCGCACGCCACTGCCGTATTCGCGCATCTGGCTGGCAATGCCATCGAGGTCGTTGAGCACGCCGCGCGCCAGGTTCAGCAGGGTAAACGCCGCCGCGGTGGGCTCGGTGCCGCGGTTGCTGCGGGTGAACAGTGCCACCTGCAGTGCGGCCTCCAGGTCGGCCAGGCGTCGGCTCACGGCCGATGCTGCCAGGTGTTCGCGCGCGGCGGCGGCGGCGATGGTGTTTTCTTCCATCACGGCAACGAACAGGCGCAGGGAGACGGGGTCGAGTTTCATGGGGTGCGTTGATCGTACCTTGTCGCCATGCCGGTTTGCGATGGCAGCTTCGTGCATCAGCGTTTTACGGCTGGCGCGGGCCTGCGCATGATGCGGGCCAGACCCACACAGGCTGCATGCCTGCGGAGATGACACTGCATGAATTCGCCGCAATCACTTCAGGACCTCAGCCCTGCCGCCCTCGCTGGCGTGCGCGTGGTCGAAATGGGCCAGCTCATCGCCGGGCCGTTTTGCGGCAAGACGCTGGGCGAGTTTGGCGCCGATGTGATCAAGATCGAAGCCCCCGAGACCGGTGACCCGCTGCGCAACTGGCGCCTCATCAAGGACGGCACTTCGGTCTGGTGGCAGGTGCAGTCGCGCAACAAGCGCTCGGTGGCGCTGGACCTGCGCCAGAAGGAGGGCCAGGATATTGCCCGCCAGCTGATTGCCGAGGCCGATGTGCTGATCGAGAACTTCCGCCCCGGCACGCTGGAAGGCTGGGGCATGTCGCCGCAGGAGCTGCAGGCGCTCAACCCCGGCCTGGTGATGCTGCGCATCTCGGGCTATGGCCAGACCGGCCCCTACCGCGACCTGCCGGGCTTTGGCGTGATTGGTGAGGCCATGGGCGGGTTGCGCCACCTCACCGGCGAGCCCGGCCGCGTGCCGGTGCGCGTGGGCGTGTCGATTGGCGACACGCTGGCGGCGCTGCACGGCACCATCGGCGTGCTTATGGCGCTGTACCACCGCAAGGTCAACGGCGGCCAGGGCCAGGTGATCGACGTGGCGCTGCACGAGGCCGTGTTCAACGTAATGGAAAGCCTGATCCCCGAATACAGCGCCTTTGGCGCCGTGCGCGAGGCAGCAGGCAGCGCGCTGCCGGGCATCGCCCCGTCCAACGCCTACCCCTGCCAGGACGGCTGGGTGCTGGTGGCGGGCAACGGCGACAGCATCTTCAAGCGGCTGATGGATACCATTGGCCGTCCCGATCTGGCCGCCGCGCCAGACCTGGCCGACAACGCGGGCCGCGTGGCCCGCGTACAGGAGCTCGACGCCGCTATTCAAGCGTGGAGCGCGCAGCGCACAGTGCAGCAGGTGCTGGATGCCCTGGGCGCTGCCCGCGTGCCCGCCGGCAAGGTCTACACCGCCAAGGACATCGCCGAAGACCCGCACTACCGCGCCCGCGACATGCTGCTCTCGCAGACCACGCGCGATGGCTACACGGTGGAGGTGCCCGGTATCGTGCCCAAGCTCTCGGCCACGCCCGGCACCATCCGCAGCAGTGCGCCGCACCTGGGCGACGACACCGATGCCGTGCTGGCAGAGGCGGGCCTGACGCTCGAACAGATTGCGCTGCTGCGCAGCAAGGGAGTGATTCAATGAGTGCATCCAACACCGTGTGGGAGGGCGCGGGCCGCCGCATCCACATCCAGGAAGTGGGCACGCGCGACGGCCTGCAGATGGAGCAGGCCTTTGTGCCCACCGAGGACAAGATCGCGCTGGTGAATGCGCTGTCGAATGCGGGCCTGTCCAAGATCGAGGTCACCTCGTTCACCTCGCCCGCAGCCATCCCGGCGCTGAAAGATGCCGAGATCGTCATGCGCGAGATCACGCGTCGCCCCGGCACCGTCTACACCGCGCTGGTGCCCAATCTGCGCGGTGCCGAGCGCGCCATCGAGGCGCGCACCGATGAGCTCAACCTCGTGATGTCGGTGAGTGCCACGCACAACCTGGCCAACCTGCGCATGACCCAGGCCCAGTCGTTTGCTGCGCTGGCGCAGGTGGTGGCCATGGCACAGTCGGCGGGCGTGGCGGTGAATGTCTCGCTGTCCTGCGTGTTCGGCTGCCCCATGGAGGGCGATGTGGCACCGGCCGAGGTGCTGGGCTGGGTGCAGCGTTTTGCCGATCTGGGCGTGCGCGGCGTCACGCTGTGCGATACCACGGGCATGGCTTACCCCACGCAGGTGCACCAGCTCACGGCCGCTGCCCGTGCGCGCTGGCCGGGCGTGGATTTCACGCTGCATTTCCACAATACGCGCGGCATGGGCCTGGCCAATGTGCTGGCAGCCGTCGACGCGGGCGCCGACCGGTTCGATGCCTCGCTGGGCGGGCTGGGCGGCTGCCCCTATGCGCCGGGTGCCAGCGGCAATGCGTGCAGCGAGGAGATCGTGCATGCGCTGCAGCTCATGGGCTATGACACGGGTGTGGATCTGGCGCAGCTCATTGGCGCCGCGCAGCGCCTGCCCGCGCTCATCGGTCACGACATTCCCAGCCAGATCGCCAAGGCGGGGCCGCGCCTGGCGCTGCACCCGGTGCCCGCGGATTTCGAAGCGATTCGCGAAAGGGCGCTTTCCCGTTGAATACTGACGGGCCTGCATTCCCCATAACCCCAGGAGACAAAAACCATGACATTCCAAACCACGTTGTCTCGCCGCCTTTTCACTGCGGCCGTGCTGTGCTCTGCTGCCTTGGCAGTGGGCGCGCAGGACAAGTACCCGTCCAAACCCATCACCGTGGTGGTGCCCCAGGCCGCTGGCGGCGCCAACGATGCCATCGCCCGCGTGGTGGCGCAAAAACTCACCGAGCAGCTGGGCCAGAGCGTGATCGTGGACAACCGCCCCGGCGCGGGCGGCACCTTGGCCACCGCCGCCACGGCCCGCGCGCGCAACGATGGCTACACGCTGATGCTCACCGCCGACAGCGCCCACGTCATTGGCCCCGCGCTGTACAAGAACCCCGGCTTTGATCCGGTGAAGGACTTCACGCCCGTGGCGCCCGTGGCCACGGCAGGCTATGTGCTGGTGGCGCACCCCTCCTTTCCCGCCAACACCGTGGCGGAGATGGTTGCGCTGGCCAAGGCCAGCCCCGGCAAGTATTCGATCGCTTCGGCGGGCAACGGTACGCTGAACCACCTGATCGGCGAGATGCTGCAAAAGGCCGCAGGCATCCAGCTGCAGCACATTCCCTACAAGGGCTCGGCGGCGGCCGCTACCGATGTGGTGGGCGGGCAGGTGCCTCTGTCGGTGCAAAGCCTGCCCTCGGCCATTGCCTTCATCAAGGCGGGCAAGCTCAAGGTGCTGGGTGTGGTCAACGAGAAGCGTGTGGCTGCCTTGCCCGACGCGCCCACTATTGGCGAAACCCTCAAGGGCTTTGGCCAGGCGCCCTGGTACGCGCTGTTTGCCCCGGCCGGCACACCCGCGTCCATCGTGGCAATGCTGCAGGCCGAAGTGGCCCGTGCACTGGAGCACAAGGACGTGGTCGAGAAACTGGCCGCCGTGGGCTGCGAACCCTTCAAGGGAACGGCCGCACAGTTGGGCGCGCTGGTGCAGGCCGACCTGCCCAAGTGGAGCCGGGTCGTCAAGGACACCGGGGCCACGGTAGATTGAGCAAGTGGGCGGTGGCACCCGGGCCCTCGCCCCGCCGGACAATATTCAACCACAGTGAAAACGGAGACATCGCATGAAAACCCATCGCCAGCCATTCACCACCCTGGCCATCGCCGCGCTGGCCCTGGGCCTGGGCAGTGCCGCCTGGGCGCAAGGCGCCTACCCCACCAAACCCGTGACCATGGTGGTGCCCACCGCTGCTGGCGGCACCACCGACCTGTCGGCGCGCATGGTGGCGCAGGCGCTCGGCCCGGTGCTGGGTCAGTCGGTGGTGGTGGACAACAAGGGCGGTGGCAATGGCAACATTGCGGCCAGCATCGTCAAGCGCGCCGAGGCCGATGGTTACACGCTGTTCATGCAGTACTCGGGCTACCACGTGATCTCGCCCCACCTGACCAAGGTGGCCCAGTGGGCGCAGAGCGACTTTCAGCCGGTTGCCAACGTGATTTCGGCGCCGCAGATCATCGTGGTGCGCAATGACCTGCCGGTGAAGTCCTTGCCTGAGCTGATGGCCTACGCCAAGGCCAACCCGGGCAAGCTCAACTACGCCTCTTCGGGCAACGGTTCGCTGCAGCATGTGACCGGTGCCATGCTGGAGCAGCAGGGCGGCATCAAGATGGTCCATGTGCCCTACAAAGGCACGGGCCCCGCGCTGCAGGACCTGCTGGGCGGCCAGGTCGACCTGACATTTGGCACCGCGCCGCCTTTCATGCCCCATATCGCCAGCGGCAAGCTGCGCGTCCTGGCCGTGACCGGCAAGGAGCGCCTGCCCAGCCTGCCCGATGCGCCCACCACGGCCGAGGCGGGCTACCCCGGTGTGAACGCCACGTCGTGGTTTGCGCTGTTTGCGCCGGCTGGTGTGCCCAAACCGGTGGTGGACAAGCTCACCGCCGACATCCGTACCGTGGTGCAGAGCGCTGCCTTCAAGCAAAAGGCGCAGGAGCAGGGCGCGACGGCCGACTACCAAAGCCCCGCGCAGCTGGGCGAGAAGGTCAAGACCGATCTGGCCAGCTGGGCCAGCGTGGTGAAGAGCGCCAAGATCGAAGCAGAATAATGCTCCAATAGGCTGCTGGCTCATGTTTTATTGCACTGGTAGCTATGTAAATAGTAGCGTTCGGGTGGTGGTTTCTCAAGGGGCCTGGCGCGCGGCCACAATACGCGCCATGTCTGATGTGCATTCCGAAGAACTCCTGGCGCAGGTGGCTGCGCTGCCGGCGCTGCCGGGTGTCTACCGCTATTTCGACGCGCAGGATGCGCTGCTCTACGTGGGCAAGGCGCTCAACCTCAAGCGGCGCGTCTCCAGCTACTTCCAGAAGAACCATGGCGGCACGCGCATCGGCCACATGGTCAGCAAGATCGTGCGCATGGAGACCACGGTGGTGCGCTCCGAGGCCGAGGCGCTGCTGCTGGAAAACAACCTCATCAAGACGCTGAACCCCAAGTTCAACATCCTGTTCCGCGACGACAAGAGCTATCCCTACCTCAAGATCACCGGCGTACCCGGATCGGGCAGCCGCAGCGACGCACCGGGTCAGGTGTTTCCGCGCATGGCCTACTACCGGGGCGCGGTCGATAAAAAGCACCGCTACTTCGGCCCGTACCCCAGCGCCTGGGCGGTCAAGGAAACCATCCAGCTGCTGCAAAAGGTGTTCCGGCTGCGCACCTGCGAAGACACGGTGTTTGCCAACCGCACGCGGCCCTGCCTGCTGTACCAGATCAAGCGTTGCACCGGGCCCTGCGTCAACCTGATTTCGCCCGAGGCCTATGCGGCCGACGTGCAGCACGCCGAGGCGCTGCTGCGCGGCGAGACCCAGGCGCTGCTGCAGGCGCTGGAGGCGCGCATGATGGCGCATTCCGACAAGCTCGAATTCGAGCAGGCCGCCGAGGTGCGCAACCAGATCCAGGCGCTGTCGCGCGTGCTGCACCAGCAATCCATTGAAACGGTGGATGACAAGGATGTGGACATCCTGGCCGTGCGCGTGCAGGGTGGCCGCGCCTGCGTGAACCTGGCCATGGTGCGCGGCGGGCGCCATCTGGGCGACCGGCCGTACTTTCCTGTGCATGTGGAAGACGCGGCCGGGGTTTTTGCGCAGGAAGGCGACGAGGCGGCACCTGCAGCCGCCCGGCCCGTGCCGCCCGTGGAGGTGCTGGTGCTGCAGGCCTTTATCGCCCAGCACTACATCGGTGTGCCCGTGCCCCCGCTGCTGGTGACCAGCGTGCCGGTGGACAAGGCCCTGCTGGCGGCGCTGACCGAGCAAAGCGGCCTGCGCGTGAGCGCCATCCACCAGCCGCGCGAACAGCGCCGCGCCTGGCTGGACATGGCGCAAAAGAACGCCGACCTGCAGCTGGCCCGCCTGCTGGCCGAGGAGGGCTCGCAGCAGGCTCGCACGCGGGCCCTGGCCGAGGCACTGGATTTGCCGCCGGAAGATCTGGACCAGCTCACCATCGAGTGTTTCGACATCTCGCACACGGCGGGCGAATCCACGCAGGCATCTTGCGTGGTGTTTCACCACCACAAGATGCAGAGCAGCGAATACCGCCGCTACAAGATCGAGGGCATCACCGGCGGCGACGACTACGCTGCCATGCGGCAGGTGCTCACGCGCCGCTATAGCAAGGTGGCCGAAGCCGCGCGCGAAGCGGGAGGCATCGACTATGCCGCCAACCCTGCGCCGGGGGCAGAAGAGGCTGCCCGACCCAGCGGCCAGGCGCGCCTGCCCGATCTGGTGCTGCTCGACGGCGGCAAAGGCCAGGTGGCGGTGGCGCGCGAGGTGTTCACCGCGCTGGGGCTGGACCTCACGCGCATCGTGGGCGTGGAAAAAGGCGAGGGCCGCAAGGTGGGCCTGGAAGAGCTGGTGTTTGCCGATGGGCGCGAAAAAGTCTATCTGGGCAAGGATTCGGCCGCGCTGATGCTGGTGGCGCAGATCCGCGACGAGGCCCACCGCTTTGCCATCACCGGCATGCGCGCGGCGCGCGCCAAGGTGCGCGTGGGCGGCGGGCAGCTCGAAGAAATTGCCGGCGTGGGACCCAAGAAGCGCGCGCGGCTGCTGCAGCGCTTTGGCGGTGTGCGGGGCGTGGCGGCGGCCAGCGTCGAAGACCTGGTGACGGTGGACGGCATTTCGCGCGAACTGGCCGAAGAGATCTATCGCGCACTGCGCTGATATCCACCAAGCCAGCGTGACACAATCACGTCCATGTTTTTCACCATTCCCACCATCATGACCTGGACGCGCATCGTCGCGATACCTTTGATTGTGGGGGTGTTCTACGCGCCGCTCGACCCGTCCACGCGCAATCTCATCGCCACCGTGATGTTCGTGGTGTTTGCCGCCACCGACTGGCTCGACGGCTTTCTGGCGCGCAAGCTCAACCAGACCTCGTCTTTTGGCGCTTTTCTGGACCCGGTGGCCGACAAGTTCCTGGTGTGCGCATCGCTCTTGGTGCTGGTGCACCTGCAGCGCGCCGATGTGTTCGTGGCGCTCATCATCATCGGCCGAGAGATCGCGATTTCGGCCCTGCGCGAGTGGATGGCGCAGATCGGTGCCAGCAAGAGCGTGGCCGTGCACATGATCGGCAAGCTCAAGACCACGGTGCAGATGACGGCCATCCCTTTCCTGTTGTATGACGGGCGCCTGTTCGGCGTGATCGACACCGGGGTGTGGGGCACCTGGCTGATCTGGATTTCTGCCGTGCTCACGGTCTGGTCCATGGTGTATTACCTGCAGAAGGCGCTCCCGGAAATCCGGGCCCGTGTCAAGTAATTCCAGATTTTTTGGTCGCAGGCGCTTGATGGATAAGCGCTGGTTGCTATACTTTCAGGAGCATTTGAATGGCGAAGCATCGCATTGCAGTCGTTGCTGGTGACGGCATTGGCAAAGAGGTCATGCCCGAGGGTCTGCGCGTGCTGGACGCGGCAGCGCGCAAGTTCGGCATCGACCTGCACTTCGACCATTTCGACTTCTCGAGCTGGGACTACTACGAGAAGCACGGCAAGATGCTGCCCGACAACTGGAAGGAGCAGATCGGCGGCCATGAGGCGATCTACTTTGGCGCCGTGGGCTGGCCCGAGAAGATTGCCGACCATGTCTCGCTCTGGGGTTCGCTGCTGCTGTTTCGCCGCGAGTTCGACCAGTACATCAACCTGCGCCCCGCGCGCCTCATGCCCGGCGTGATCGCGCCCGTGGTGCGCCGCGATGGCAGCCCGCGCCTGCCCGGCGAGATCGACATGCTGATCGTGCGCGAGAACACCGAAGGCGAATACTCCAGCATCGGTGGCCGCATGTACGAAGGCACCCCGCGCGAGATCGTGATGCAGGAGACGGTGATGTCCCGCCACGGCGTGGACCGCGTACTGAAGTTCGCCTTCGACCTGGCCCAGTCGCGCCCCAACAAGCACCTGACCAGCGCCACCAAGTCCAACGGCATCGCCATCACCATGCCCTACTGGGACGAGCGTGTGGCCGAGATGGCCAAGGCCTACCCGGATGTGAAGGTGGACAAATTCCACATCGACATCCTCACGGCCCACTTCGTGCAGCGCCCTGACTTCTTTGATGTGGTGGTGGCCAGCAACCTGTTTGGCGACATCCTTTCGGATCTGGGCCCGGCCTGCACCGGCACCATCGGCATCGCACCCAGCGCCAACCTGAACCCCACCCGCACCATGCCCTCGCTGTTCGAGCCCGTGCATGGCTCGGCGCCCGACATTGCGGGGCAGGGCATTGCCAACCCCATCGGCCAGATCTGGTGCGGCGCGATGATGCTCGATTTTCTCGGTTACCGTGCCGCGCACGACGCCGTGCTGGCTGCCATCGAGGCCGTGCTGGCTCCCCAGGGCGGCGGCCCGCGCACACCGGACCTGGGCGGCAAAGCCAGTACCCAGGATGTGGGGCGCGCCATTGCGTCTGCCTTGTAACCCGCAACATCAGTGTGGTGTCAATCAGGAATGTTGCCCATGCGGCGGCTTTGAGACAAAACCGCCCTGCAAGCCCCGTCGTACCGTGAAATACGACTAGAATTCAAAGCAACGCTGCTGCAAATCAGCGCGTTGTATTGACACCCGGAAACTCGATGGCTTTAATCTGATGCAGCAGCGCCTGCTGCATACGCCAGTCATTCCCCCGTCTGATCCCGTCCAGTCCCCCGGGGCTGTGCTTTCGGACGTGTGAAGACCAGATATCCGCGAGACATTCCATCAACTCTTTTCCGAGAGGCTTCTTGTGAACAAAACCGAACTGATTGAGCACATCGCTACCAACGCCGACATCTCCAAGGCCGCAGCTGCGCGTGCCCTGGAATCCACGATTGAGGCCGTCAAGAAGACCCTGAAGAAGGGCGGCACTGTTTCGCTCGTCGGTTTCGGTACCTTTGCAGTGGGCAAGCGTGCAGCCCGCACGGGTCGCAATCCCCGTACCGGCGCTGCGATTAAAATCAAAGCTGCTAAAGTTCCAAAGTTTCGTCCAGGCAAGGCATTGAAAGACGCCTTGAATTGATGGCCAGTTAGGTTGGGGTCCTTAGCTCAGTTGGTAGAGCGGCTCCTTTACACGGAGTAGGTCGGCGGTTCGAGACCGTCAGGACCCACCACCACCGAACAAAGGCGAACGAAAGTTCGCCTTTTGTTTTTTGTCTCTGAAAGATCGACCATGTTTGAATCCATCCGCAAGCACTCCAAGATCGTGATGTTCTTGTTGTTCTTGTTGATCATTCCATCGTTTGTGCTGGTGGGCATCGACAGCAACTATTTCTCCGAAAAGAGCGCTGTGGTTGCTCGCGTTGATGGTCACGACATCAAGCAGACCGACTGGGACAACGCCCACAAAACGGAGACGGACAGAATCCGGGCCCAGTCGCCCACGGTGGATGCAAAACTGCTCGACTCTCCCGAGGCCCGCTATGCAACGCTGGAACGCCTGGTTCGTGACCGGGTGCTTCAGGCCGCAGCCCAGAAAATGCACCTGGTCACCAGTGACAGCCGCCTGGCCCGCAGCCTGCAGGAAATTCCGGCCATCGCCGCCCTCAAACGCCCTGATGGCTCGCTGGATGCCGAGGCCTACCGCGCATTGGTGGGCGCCCAAGGGCTGACGCCTGAAGGGTTCGAGGCCAGTGTGCGCCGGGACATTTCGGTGAACCAGGTGATGGGCGGGGTGATGGAATCCGCCTTCGGCACCGATGCGCAGGTCAAGCTGTCGCTGGACGCCCTGTACCAGCGCCGCGAAGTGCAGATTGCCCGTTTCAACCCCGCAGATTTTTCCGGCAAGGTGGCGCCCACCGACGCTGATCTGGAAGGCTACTACAAGGCCCATACCTCCGCATTCCAGCAGGCCGAACAGGCCGCCGTGGAGTATGTGGTGCTGGATCTTGACAGCGTGCGTGCTGGCATCACGCTGAACGAAGATGACTTGCGCACCTATTACAAGGAAAACGTGGCCCGCCTGGCAGGCAAGGAGGAGCGCCGGGCCAGTCATATCCTGATCAATGCGCCCAAGGATGCGCCCGCGGCAGACCGGGAAAAGGCCAAGGCGCGTGCCGTGCAATTGCTGGAACAGGTGCGCAAGGCGCCCGCCACTTTTGCGGAGGTTGCCAAGAAGTCCTCCGAAGATGCGGGGTCTGCCGTGTCGGGCGGAGACCTGAACTTCTTTGGGCTGGGCGCCATGGTCAAGCCGTTCGAAGACGCGGCTTTTGCGATGAAAAAAGGCGATATCAGCGACGTGGTGGAAACCGATTTCGGTTATCACATCATTTTGCTGACGGACATCAAGACACCCCGTCAGCCAAGCTTTGAAGAGTTGCGCCCCTCCATGGAAGCCGAACTCAAGCAACAGCAAGCGCAGCGCAAGTTTGCCGAGGTGGCCGAATCGTTTGCCAATGGCGTCTATGAGCAATCCGACAGTCTCAAGCCCGTGGCCGAAAAGCTCGGGCTCAAAGTGCTGACGGCGTCAGGTGTCACCCGTACACCAGCGCCTGGAGCGACGGGCCCGTTGGCCAACGGCAAGCTGCTGGAGGCGCTGTTCTCAACGGATTCGATCGAGAACAAACGCAATACCGAAGCCGTGGAAATCGGACCCAGCCAGATGGCTGCTGCCCGCGTCAGCGCCTACACCGCTGCACGCACCCTGCCACTGGAGGAGGTGCGTGCGCAGGTGCGCAGCCTGTATATCGCCGAGAAATCCGCCGAACTGGCGCGCAAGGACGGCGAAGCAAAGCTGGCTGCATGGAAAGCCACGCCCGGCAATGCTGCGGGTTTGCAATCCGCCATCGTGATCTCGCGCGATCAACCCCAGAATCAGCCACGGCGTCTGGTGGATGCGGTATTGGGTGCCAGTACCGCCACCTTGCCAGCTTGGATCGGTGTGGATCTGGGAGCGCAGGGTTACGCCGTAGCCAAAGTCAATCGACTGGTTCCGCGCGAGACCCCCAACGAGCAAGTCGCCCGCCAGGAGCGCCAGCAATACCTGCAGTGGTGGAGCAATGCCGAAGGACTGGCCTACTATGAGCTGCTGAAAGACCGCTTCAAGGTTCAGATCAAGGCCCCTCGCCCACAGTCCGCACCCGATTGATCAGAAATTTGACGGATATTGGCGCGAAGCCCGGTTTTCTCGGGCTATAATTCAAAGCTACGGTGGCTGTAGCTCAGTTGGTAGAGTCCAGGATTGTGATTCCTGTTGTCGTGGGTTCGAGCCCCATCAGCCACCCCAAAAAATGCCAGTACAAACAAGGACCTTCGGGTCCTTGTTTCGTTTCGGAGGCACTCCAGGGGCGAGAGTTGAAGTCCACTGGCCATCGCCTTCTGCTAGCGACACCCGTTCTGGACTGTTTGCTGCTGCTTTATTTTCCCGACATTGCTTGGTTCGCGGCAAGGGTTTCATTTTCAGAAGCCGGGTCAATGCATCAGATTGCCAGTGGTGCGAAGGCGCTTGAGCTTGATGTCTGCTGCTTCGGGTCGGGCGGCTCAAAAACCATCGCGTAGTCGCGCTGCATCCGCTGGTCTTGTATCCATTCCACCGGTCTTTTTTTGGCGGCAAATGTGCCAACGCGGGGCAAGACGGGGCACAGAGATAAAAAAAGCCCGATCCTGGGATCGGGCTTTAAAAGGATCCCTGAAACGGGGGTTTCGAGAGGATCCAAGGAGACAACTGGAGGCCCCGAATTCGGGGCGATGGCTCAATGGTCGGGGCATTTCCTGGGCGCTGGCGGGAGACTGCACTCCAGTGCCAGTGCCGCGCCTGGTTCAGCGCTTGCGGGGAGCGGCCGACTTGGCGGCGTCGGCTGCGGTGCTGGCGACGGCGTTGAAGTTGGCTTCGGCCACGTCAGAGGCTTGCTTGACGGCCTTCTGCACCGATTCGAAAGCGTTGTTGGCAGCGGCAACGGCGCTCTTCATCACGGCGACGGCGGTTTCGGAACCGGCGGGGGCGTTCTTGGCAGCGCTGTCCACCAGGTTGGCGAATGCCTTTTGCGCGTCGGCGGTCTGGGTTTCGAAGGTCTTGCCGAATTCTGCGCCGGTGCCCGAAGCGATGTCATACAGGTGACGGCTGTAGGCGGCGGTCTTTTCAGCCAGGGGCTGGAACAGGCCGGCTTGCAGTGCCAGCAGCTCCTGTGCGTCCTTCACGCCCAGGACAGCCTGGGTGTGTTGAGCGGCTTCCGTCAGGGCAGCGCGCGAGGCGGTCACGTTCAGTTCGACCAGCTTTTCCACGCCTTCGAAGGCCTTGGTGGTCAGACCAAACAGGGTTTCGATGTTGGCTTTGTGGGATGCCAGGATTTGTTCTGCGGTCAGCGACATGTCATATCTCCTAAAAATGAAACCCGGATGGGTCAAGGTGGTTCACGGACATCTGCGCTGACCTTGACTCGGTAAAGTCATGTTGCAGTGCAGCATGGAGGGAATTTTAGGTGCTTGCAGTTCAATTGCAAGCTATTTTTGCTGCAATGCAACATATTAGGGGCAACTCCCCAGCGGTGATGGGATTGCCACAATCGTGTCATGCATGCCTATTACGCAGACCATTTTGTGTTGCCCCTGCCGGAGGGGCATCGCTTTCCCATGGCGAAATACCGCCTGTTGCGTGACCGCCTGGCGCAGCAGTTGCCCCAGGTGCAACTCCAGGTGGCCCCGCGGGCCTCTGATGGTGAATTGGCCCTGGTTCACACGCCGGGCTATGTCCAGGCGATTGTTGATGGCACTTTGACTGCAGCCGCGCAGCGGGAGATCGGGTTTCCGTGGACCGAGGTGATGGCCGAACGCGCCCGGCGCTCGGTGGGCGCCACTATTGCGGCATGCCGTGCGGCCCTGGCGCAAGGGGTGGCGGGCAGCTTGGCGGGGGGCACGCACCACGCCTATGCCGACAGGGGCAGCGGGTTTTGCGTGTTCAACGACATTGCCGTGGCTGCGCGCCTGATGCAGGCTGAGTGCCAGCGTGGGGGCAGCGCTGGCGTGGTGCCGCCACTTCGGGTGGCGGTGATCGATCTGGACGTGCACCAGGGCAATGGCACGGCACATATCTTTCGCAGCGATGCCAGCGTGTTCACGCTGTCCCTGCACGGGGCGCGCAATTATCCGTTCCGCAAGGAGGCCGGCGACCTGGATGTGGAGCTGCCCGACGGCTGCGCGGACGACGAATACCTGCAGGCGTTGGACCAGGCGCTGGACGCGCTGGAGCAGCGCTTTGCGCCCGGGCTGGTGCTGTACCTGGCGGGTGCCGATCCCCATGTGGGCGACCGGCTGGGCCGCCTGGCCCTGAGCCACGACGGCCTGGAGGCCCGTGACCGCCGGGTTTTCGACTGGGCCTGGCAGCGTCGCTTGCCCTTGGCCTTCACGATGGCCGGTGGCTATGGCCGCGACCTGGCCGACACGCTTCAGGCGCAGCTGACCACCTGGCGGGTGGCGCAGCAGTACCATGCGCGCTGGCAGAATGTCCGGCCATGACCACTGCCCCCCTTTCCCCGGCCGCACAGCCCGCGCGCCCGGTGCCACAGCCGCGCAGCGCCTACCATGCCTTCCGCTCCATCAGCACCCGCTGGATGGACAATGATGTCTATGGGCATGTGAACAACGTCGTTTACTACAGCTGGTTCGACACCGCCGTGAACGCCCACCTGATCGAACAGGGCGTGCTCGATATCCATGCCGGTGACACCATCGGTCTGGTGATCGAGACCCAGTGCAACTACTTTGCCCCGCTGGCATTTCCGCAGACGGTGGAGGCGGGCATCCGCGTGGCGCGGCTGGGTGGCTCCAGCGTGCGCTATGAGGTGGGGCTGTTTGCCCAGGGCGAGCCACTGTGCGCCGCCGCCGGGCATTTCATCCATGTGTATGTGGACCGCGCCACGCGCCGGCCCGTGCCGGTGCCAGAGGCACTGCGTGCCGTGTTGCAGGCACTGGTGGTGGTTGCTTGATAATTTTGCTATACAAAATATAGCGGTTGGCGCTTTTTGCAAAGGTGCTGAAGCCATTTTTGACACATATCTTGCAACCGGGGCAATAGGGGGCTTTCAGACGGAGGCTGCAGCCGCCTGATGGCCTACACTTTGGGGCCCCTGGCCGCGCCAGCGATGGTTTCTGCACCCCCGGGCTGCCCTGCCGTGGCCCCGCCTCACCATGATCATCACCAGCCTGCTCGATACCGATCTGTACAAGTTCACCATGATGCAGGTGGTGCTGCACCAGTTTCCCGGGGCGCAGGTCGAATACCGCTTCAAGTGCCGCAACCCCGGCGTGGAGCTGGCGCCCCATGTGGCCGAGATCAAGGCGGAAATCCGTTCGCTGTGCAGTCTGCAGTTCCAGGACGATGAGCTGGCCTACCTGCGCTCGTTGCGCTTCATCAAGAGCGACTTCGTGGATTTTCTCGGCCTGTTCCGGCTGAACGAGAAATACATCACCGTCACACCGCTGCCCTCGGGTGAGATCGACATCACCATCCGCGGGCCATGGCTGCACACCATCCTGTTCGAGATTCCGGTGCTGGCCATCGTGAACGAGGTCTACTTTCGCAACACGCAGAAGGTGCCTGATTTCCCTGAGGGCCGCCGGCGCCTGGACGACAAGATCGCGCTGCTGCAGGCCGAGGGTCTGGCCGAGCTCAAGATTGCCGATTACGGTACGCGTCGGCGCTTCAGCCGTGCATGGCATGAAGAGCTTTTGCGCGTGCTGGTGGCCCGTCTGGGAACGGGCGACCGCCGCCCGGGGGCACCGCCCGGCCCAGGCCAGTTTGCGGGCACCAGCAATGTGCTCTATGCCATGAAGCTTGGTGTGACGCCGCTCGGAACCATGGCGCATGAATATTTGCAGGCCTGCCAGGCGCTGGGTCCGCGCCTGCGCGACAGCCAGGTGTTCGGCTTTGAAATGTGGGCCAAGGAATACCGCGGCGACCTGGGCATCGCGTTGTCCGATGTGTACGGCATGAGTGCCTTCCTGCGCGACTTCGACCTGTATTTCTGCAAGCTGTTCGATGGTGCCCGGCACGACAGCGGCGACCCGTTTGCCTGGGGTGAGCGCCTGCTCGACCACTACCGCAAGAACCGAGTCGATCCGCTCACCAAGACGCTGATCTTCAGCGACGCGCTCACCTTCCCGCGCACGATAGAGCTGTACCAGCAGTTCCGGGGCCGCTGCCAGCTGGCGTTTGGCATTGGCACCAACCTCACCAACGATCTGGGGTATGAGCCCCTGCAGGTGGTCATCAAGATGACGCGCTGCAACGGCCAGCCCGTGGCCAAGGTGTCGGATACACCCGGCAAGGGCATGTGCGATGACGAGAAATATCTGGCCTATCTGCGCCAGGTGTTCGAGATTCCCTCGGTGCAATGACCGCTCCGGGTGTCCCCTGCAACCCTTCGACAAGAAAGAGAACCCCCCCATGAAGATTTTCCGCTGGCTGGCCGCTGCCGCCCTGTGCGTGCTGCCCGGCCTGGCAGGTGCCGCCGATATCGATGGCAGCCGCCTTTCGCTGTTGTGGGGTGTGCCGTTTGCCGGCATTTTGCTGTCGATTGCGCTCGTGCCCCTGCTGGCACCCGTCTTTTGGCACCACCACTTTGGCAAGGTGGCGGCGGCCTGGGGGTTGGCGTTTCTGCTGCCGTTTGCCGTGGTGTTCGGCCCGGCGGTGGCCGGCGCCAGCTTCGTGCATGCGCTGCTGGCCGAATACATTCCGTTCGTCATTTTGCTCACGGCGCTGTTCGCGGTGTCGGGTGGCATCTACATCCGGGGCAACCTGCATGGCAGCCCGGGGCTCAACACGGCCATTTTGGCCATTGGCGCCGTGCTGGCCAGCTTCATGGGGACCACGGGCGCATCCATGCTGCTGATTCGCCCGCTGATCCGCGCCAACGACAACCGCAAGCATGTGGCCCATGTGGTGGTGTTCTTCATCTTCATCGTCTCCAATGCGGGCGGCTCGCTCACGCCGCTCGGGGATCCGCCGCTGTTCCTGGGCTTCCTGAAGGGTGTGGATTTTTTCTGGACCGTGGCCCATATCTTCCAGGAGACCCTGTTTCTGGTGGGCGTGCTGCTGGTGCTGTTCTACGTGCTCGACAGCTGGTACTACCGCCGCAGCCAGGAGGTGAGGCCGCAAGACCCGACCCCTGACACCCGTGCCATCGGCTTTGACGGCAAGGTCAACTTTGCCCTGCTGGGCGCGGTGGTGGCGCTGGTGCTGCTCAGCGGTTTCTGGAAATCGCCGGTGGTGTTCAACGTTGCCGGCACCGAGGTGGGATTGCCCGGCATCGTGCGCGATGTGGGCCTGGTCCTTGTCACGCTGGCTTCGCTCTGGCTCACGCCCAAAACGGTCCATGCCGACAACCAGTTCGGCTGGGGGCCCATGCAGGAAGTGGCCAAGTTGTTTGCCGGCATTTTTCTGACCATCATCCCCGTGATCGCCATGCTCAAGGCGGGTGTCAACGGTCCCTTTGGCGCCATTGTGGCCGCCGTGACGCGGTCCGACGGATCGCCCGATCCGGCCATGTATTTCTGGGCTACCGGTGTGCTGTCGTCGTTTCTGGACAATGCTCCCACCTACCTGGTGTTCTTCAACACCGCCGGAGGCGACCCCGCCGTGCTCATGACCACGCTGGCCCCCACGCTGGCGGCCATTTCGGCCGGCGCCGTGTTCATGGGGGCCAACACCTACATCGGCAATGCGCCCAATCTGATGGTCAAGGCCATTGCCGAAGACCGTGGCGTGAAGATGCCCAGCTTCTTTGGCTACATGCTGTGGTCGTGCGGCGTTCTGGTGCCCTTGTTTATTCTCATGACCTTTATCTGGTTCCGTTGATTGGAGACTTCCTGATATGAGCAAACCCCGCATCCTGGTTGCCCGCGCGATCTTTCCTGAGGTGGTTGCGCGCCTGGCGCAGCATTTCGAGGTCGAATCCAACCCCGATGACGTGATCTGGTCGCCCCAGGAGCTGGCCGCGCGGCTGGCCGACAAGGACGGTGCGTTCACCACGGGCAGCCAGCGCATCGATGCCGCCCTGCTGGCCGCCGCGCCGCGCCTGAAGATCGTGGCCAACATGGCCGTGGGCTACAACAACTTCGACGTCGATGCCATGACGGCCGCGAGCGTGCAGGGCACCAACACGCCCGACGTGCTGACCGAAACCACGGCGGACTTCGGCTTTGCGCTGCTCATGGCCACGGCCCGGCGCATGGCCGAAAGCGAGCATTACCTGCGCGCTGGAAAGTGGACCACCTGGCGCTACGACATGTTTGCCGGCAGCGACATCCATGGCAGCACGCTGGGCATCATCGGCATGGGGCGCATCGGCCAGGGCGTTGCCAAGCGCGGCGCGCATGGTTTTGGCATGAACGTGGTCTATCACAACCGATCGCGCCTGTCGCCCGCGCTGGAGGCCGAGTGCAAGGCCCGTTATGTCGAAAAAGACGAGCTGCTGCGCACGGCCGACCATGTGGTGCTGGTGCTGCCCTACACCCCGGCATCGCACCACACCATAGCAGCAGCCGAGCTGGCGCTGATGAAGCCCACGGCCACGCTCATCAACATCGCGCGCGGCGGCATCGTGGACGACGCAGCACTGGCAATAGCGTTGCGCGAGCGGCGCATCGCTGCGGCGGGCCTCGATGTGTTCGAGGGCGAGCCCACGGTGCACCCCGACCTGCTCACCGTGCCCAACGTGGTGCTCACGCCGCACATCGCCAGCGCCACGGTGCCCACGCGCCTGGCCATGGCCAACCTGGCGGCGGACAACCTGATCGCCTTCTTTGACGGGCGCGGGCCGCTCACGCCGGTGAACCAGCCGGTGGCCGGTGTGCGCGCCAGGTGATGCTGGGATCTGAGCGAAATTTGCCTATAACGCTTATGAAGTAAGCGTTATTTGCTACTAAAAACATAGTAAATCTGTCTTGACTACCGATACCCTTGTGCTGCTGGCCGCGCTGGCGCTGGTTCTCGCCCTGCTGGTGCTGCTGTTGTTGCGCCGCCCCCGTGTCGATCTGCCACCCGAATGGCTGGCGCGCCTGCAGGCCCTGGAGCAAACCGCCCTGGCCACGCAGATTGCCGTGGCCAAGAACGATGGCGCTCTGGATGGCATGGGCCAGCAGCTGCGCGGTTTCACCCAGACCACCCAGACCACGCTGGAGACCCTGCGCCACGCCGTGGACGAGCGCCTGGCCCAGGCCGTGAGTGAATCGCGCAACAGCCGCACCGAACTGCTGGCGGCGTTTGGTGTGTTCGAGGGGCGGCTGGAGCAGCGCCTGGCGGCTTTCGATGCAGCCCTGAGCCAGCGCCAGACAGCGCTGGATGTGGCGCTGGGCCAGCGCTTCGATGCTCTGCAGCAGGCTGTGGCCGGGCGGCTGGAAGAAAGCAGCAAGGCGCTGCTGGCGCATCTGGCGCAGGGCCAGGCCGATGCGGCCACGGCGCGCACCGAGCTGTCGGCCACGCTGGTGGGGTTTCGCACCGAGCTCACCACCACCACCGCCGCGCTGGCCTTTGAGAGCGTCAAGTCGCGCGAGGCCATGAGCGAGGGCGCGGCGCTGTTTGAAAAGCGCATCCAGGAGCGTTTCGAGGCGCTCACCGCCGCCACGCGCCTCACGCTCGATTCGCTCAAGACCGACATCCAGGCCCAGCTGGGCACCATGTCGAACGCGCTCAAGGACCAGCTCGAAGGCAACAGCTACCAGATCAAGAACCAGTTCTCGGTGCTGCAGGACGCCGTCTCGCAGCAGCTGGCCGGCCTGGTGCAGGGCAGCCAGCACAACGCCGAGCAGCTGCGCACCGCGCTCAACGAGCGCCTCGGTGCCATCCAGGCCGACAACGCCACCAAGCTCGAAGAAATGCGCCGCACGGTGGATGAAAAACTGCACGCCACGCTGGAGCAGCGCCTGGGCGAGTCGTTCAAGCTGGTCAGCGACCGGCTCGAACAGGTGCACAAGGGCCTGGGCGAAATGCAGACGCTGGCGGGCAGCGTGGGCGACTTGAAGCGCGTGATGACCAACGTGAAGTCGCGCGGTACCTGGGGCGAAATGCAGCTCGGGGCCATCATCGACAACGTGCTCACGCCCGAGCAGTTCGCGCGCAACGTCAAGACCGTGCCGGGCAGCGACGAGCTGGTGGAATTCGCCATCCGCCTGCCGGGCAAGAGCGACGAGCACCCCGTGTGGCTGCCCATCGACTCCAAATACCCGGTGGAGCAATACCAGCGCCTCCTGGACGCCCAGGATGCGGCCGACAAGGCGGCCATCCTGTCGGCAGGCAACGCGTTTGAAACCTCCATCAAGCTCGAAGCCAAGAAGATTTTTGCCAAGTACGTCTCGCCCCCGCACACCACCGACTTTGCCGTGCTGTATTTGCCCACCGAGGGCCTGTTCGCCGAGGTGATGCGCCGCCCCGGCCTGGTCGAGGCGGTGCAGAACGACTGCCGCGTGATGATCACCGGCCCGGCCAACCTGGCGGCCATGCTCAACAGCCTGCAGATGGGCTTCAAGACGCTGGCGATCGAAAAGCGCTCGTCCGAGGTGTGGAGCCTGCTGGGCATGGTCAAGACCGAGTTCGCCAAGTTCGGCGATGTGGTCGAGGCCACCAAGAAGTCCATCGACGCCGCCGCCAAGAAGTTTGACGAGGTGGGCGTGCGCACCCGCGCCATCCAGCGCAAGCTGCGCGATGTGCAGGATCTGCCCGCACCGGATCCGGCCATGCCGCTGGCAGGCGCCAGCACATCGGCACTGCCAGGCCTGGACCCCGAGGACGACCCGCTGTGAACTGGGCACTGGCGCGGTTGATTGCCGGCCAGATCTGCGTGCATGCCTGCATGGCCGGCATGCGCATGGCCGCGCCGCTGCTGGCGCTGCGCGAGGGTTACAGCGCAGCGGCCGTGGGCGTGCTGCTGGCGCTGTTTGCGCTCACGCAGGTGTTCCTGGCCTTGCCCGCGGGGCGTTATGCCGATCGCCATGGCTTGAAGCGCCCCGTGGGTCTGGCGGTGGCGGTGGCATCGGCGGGGGCTGCGCTGGCGCTGGTATGGCCGGTCTTTCCGGTGCTGTGCCTGGCGGCATTGATGACGGGGGGCGCCAGCGGTGCCGCGATCATCGCGCTGCAGCGCCATGTGGGCCGGGCCGCCCACGATGCCACGCAACTCAAGCGCGTCTTCAGCTGGCTGGCCATCGGGCCCGCCGTATCCAACTTCATTGGCCCTTTCTTTGCGGGCTTGCTGATCGACCATGCCGGCAGCACCGCCGGCAGCCTGGAGGGCTACCGTGCCGCGTTTGCGCTGATGGCGCTGCTGCCGCTGGCCACCTGGTTCTGGGTGCGCGACACCGTGGAGCTGCCCCCGGTGATTGCCGCCGGCGGTGCACCGCAGCGGGCGTGGGATCTGCTGAACGATGTGCGTTTTCGGCGCCTGTTGCTGGTCAACTGGTTTCTGTCGTCCTGCTGGGACGTGCACACTTTTGTGGTGCCGCTTCTGGGGCACGAACGCGGCCTGTCGGCCTCGGTGATCGGCACCATCCTCGGGGCCTTCGCCGTTGCGGCGGCGCTGGTGCGGGTGCTGATGCCGCTGGTGGCAGAGCGCCTGCGCGAGGCCGCGGTGATCACCACCGCCATGCTGGCCACCGCGCTGCTGTTCGGTGTCTACCCGCTTTTGCCCACGGCGCTGGCCATGGGGGCCTGCTCGGTGCTGCTGGGGCTGGCGCTGGGCTCGGTGCAACCCATGATCATGAGCATGCTGCACCAGATCACGCCACCGGCCCGCCACGGCGAGGCGCTGGGCCTGCGGCTCATGACCATCAATGCCTCCAGCGTGCTCATGCCGGTGCTGTTCGGCTCGGTGGGGGCGCTGATCGGCGTGGCCGGCCTGTTCTGGTTGGTGGGGGTCGGCGTGGGTTTTGGCGCGCGGCAGGCGTGGCTGATGGGGCGCGAGACCTGATGAAGCGGCTGGCCCTGTGCGCCGCGCGCAGGGCCGGCGCTTCGTGTGCTTTCAGAGCTTGTAGAACGCCTTGATCAGGTCCCAGGCTTCCTGCGGGTCGTCGGTGTAGTGGAACAGCTGCAGGTCCTTGGCCGAAATCGTGCCTTCTTCGACCATCACGTCAAAGTTGATCAGGCGCTTCCAGTAGTCGGTGCCGCACAGCACGATGGGCACCGGCTTGGCCTTGCCGGTCTGCACCAGGGTCAGCACTTCGAACAGTTCATCGAGCGTGCCAAACCCGCCGGGGAACGCCACCAGGGCCTTGGCGCGCATCATGAAGTGCATCTTGCGCAGGGCGAAGTAGTGGAACTTGAAACTCAGTGAGGGCGAGATGAAGCGGTTGCCGCTTTGCTCGTGCGGCAGGCCGATGTTCAGGCCCACGTTCAGCGCGCCCGCCTCGTGGGCGCCCCGGTTGGCGGCCTCCATGATGCCGGGGCCGCCGCCCGTGCAGATGTAGATGCGGTCGGCCGGGCGCTGGCGCTCGCTGTACTCGGCCACCAGGCCGGCAAACTGGCGGGCGAGGTTGTAGTAGCGGGCATTGCGCACGGCCTGGTGGGCGCGTTGCAGCTGTGCAGCATCGCCACTGGCCTCGGCTGCACCCAGCTGGGCTGCTGCCTCGTCGGGCGCTACAAAGCGGGCGCTGCCATACACCACCACGGTGTTCTCGATGCCTTGCTCGGCCTGGCCCAGGTCGGGCTTGAGCATTTCCAGCTGAAAGCGGATGCCGCGTGTTTCGCGGCGGAACAAAAACTCGGGGTCGGCAAAAGCGAGCCGGTAGGCATCGGCGTGCAGGGGGTTGTCGTTGTTGGCGTGGGCGTGCAGTTCGGCCCAGGCATCGGCCAGGCGGCGTTCGTTGAGTTGGGTGTTGGCTTCCATGGGGATGGCTGTAGTCGCGGCCCTTGCCGTATGGTGAGAGGGGTGGTGGCATGGCCTGGGCATGGGTGCGCCAGGCCTGGTGGAGTTTTAAATTAAACAGGGCTCTTGCGCTTTTCTGTCATGTGTTGTGAGCTATAAAAATAATAGCAATTCAAGGCGCTGCCAGCGCTGCGCTGCATTGGCCAGGCAGCCCGCTACGGGCGGGTGGACAGCGCCAGTGCCACAGTCTGCAGCCCGAGTATGGTCATGAGCAGCGAGCCCCCCAGGTGCAGCACGGTGGTGCCCGATGCCATCAGGTAGCGCTGCTGCTGCAGCATGGTCACCACCTCGGCCGAAAAGCTGGAAAACGTGGTCAGCGCCCCCAGAAACCCCGTGACCAGCGCCAGCCGCCACACCGGGTCGATGTGGGGCAGCGCCTGGAAGGCAGCAACGCACACACCGATGAGGTAGCCACCCACCAGATTGGCCACCAGCGTGCCCCATGGCAACAGCGCACCGGTGCCGCTGAGCCACAGGCCCAGACGCCAGCGGGCCAGCGCCCCCAGGCTGGCGCCGATACAAATGGACAGAACATTCAGCATGGCGCCATTGTCCACATCCGGTGGTTGCGTCCGGCGCTCAGCGCGCCGCCATCTGCTGCGGCAGCCAGGTCACGATGCCAGGGAAGACGTAGATCAGCGCCACCGCGCCGCACATGAGCAAAAACATGGGCAGGGTGACCTTGGTGATCCAGGGCAACTGGCGGCCCGTCATGCCTTGCAGCACGAACAGGTTGAAGCCCACAGGGGGCGTGATCTGCGCCATTTCGACGACCAGCACGATGAAGATGCCGAACCAGATGGGGTCGATGCCTGCGGCCTGCACCGTGGGCATGAGCACACCCATGGTCAGCACCACCATCGAGATGCCGTCCAGGAAACACCCGAGGATGATGAAGAAAATGGCCAGTGCCACGATGAGTTGGGCCTGGTTCAGGCCCAGCGATGCAATCCACTCGGCCAGGTGGCGCGGCAAGCCGATGTAGCCCATGGCCAGCGTGAGGAACGCGGCCCCTGCCAGGATCAGCGCGATCATGCAGTACAGGCGCGTCGCGCCCATCAGCGAATCCTTGAACGTGCCCCAGTTCATCGAGCCCTGCACGGCCGACAGCACCAGCGAGCCCACCACGCCCACGGCAGCCGCCTCGGTGGCGGTGGCAAATCCGGTGTAGATGGAGCCCAGCACGGCCGCAATCAGCAGCATCACGGGGATCAGGCTGCGCGATTCGGACAGCTTCTGCATGAAGCCCATGCGCACGTCGGCGGCCGGCACCTGTTCGGGGTGGCGCAGCGCCCAGACCACGATGTAGCCCGAGAACAGGGCTGCCAGCAGGATGCCCGGCAGCACGCCCGCAATGAACAGCTGCGAGATCGACACCTCGGCTGACACGCCGTAGACGATCATGATGATCGACGGTGGGATCAGCAGGCCCAGCGTGCTGGCACCGGCCAGCGTTCCCACCACCATGTGCTCGGGGTAGCCCCGGCGCGTCAGCTCGGGCAGCGTCATCTTGCCGATGGTGGCGCAGGTGGCGGCGCTCGATCCCGACACGGCGGCAAAGATGGTGCAGCCCACCACGTTGGTGTGCAGCAGCCGGCCCGGCAGCGCCTGCACCCAGGGGGCCAGGCCCTTGAACATGTCCTGCGACAGCCGGGTGCGGAACAGGATTTCGCCCATCCAGATGAACAGCGGCAGGGCCGTGAGGGTCCAGCTGGAGGCGCTGCCCCAGATGGTCACCGCCATCGCATCGCCCGCCGGGCGCGCGGAAAACAGCTGCATGGCGATCCAGGCGACGCCGGAGAGGGTGAGCCCGATCCATACGCCGCTGCCCAGGATCAGGAACAGCGACAGTACGAGCAGGCCGGTGATGGCGAGATCACTCATGGTAGGTTGTGCCGGGTTTATTCATTGCGCAATGCTTCGCCGGATGAGGCATCCGCACGCCTGCCCATCATTTCCAGCACCAGTTCGTCCAAGAATGCGATCGCCAGAATCACCGTGCCAACGGCCATGGCGATTTGTGGAATCCACAGCGGTGTGGCGTCGCTGCTGGTGGAGATGTCGTGGAACCCGTGCGACTGCCAGGCCAGCTTGCAGCTGTAGGTGGCAAACAGCAGCGCCAGCAGTGTGGCAATGGCCAGGGCCCAGATCTCGAACGCCTTCTTGGCGCCGCCCTTCAGAAAGTTGAGCAGCAGCGTGACGCGGATGTGTTCGCCGCGCTTCAAGGTGTGGGCGAGCGCCAGAAAACCGGCTGCGGCCATCAGGTAGCCCGCATAGGCATCGGTGCCCGGCACATGGAAGTGGAACTGCCGGCTGGCGATGGACAGCAGCACCATCCCCAGCAGGCCGACCATGAAAAGCGCCGCCAGGGCGGCGGCGCCGTCGTACAGAAAGTCCAGCAGGCGGCGCATGGGCACAGTCTTCAAAGGTGCCGGCTTACTTCCGGTAGGCGTCGATCAGCGCCTTGCCCTCGGGGCCGGCCTTGTCGAGCCATTCCTTGAGCATGGTGTCGCCCACCTTGCCCATGTCGGCCTTCAGTGCGGCAGGTGGTGCCACCACTTCCATGCCGTTGGCCTTGAGCTTGGCCACGGTGTCGGCGTTGACCTTGGCACTGTTGGCCCAGCCGCGCGCCTCGGCGTCGGCACCGGCTTTGAGCAGGGCCTGCTGCAGGGGCTTGTCCAGCGCATCAAACGCCTTCTTGTTCACCAGCAGGGCGTTTTTGGGCAGCCAGGCCTGGGTGTCGTAATAGAACTTGAGGTGCTCGTACAGCTTGCTGTCCACTCCTGTGGCGCCCGAGGTCATGGTCGATTCGACCACGCCCGTGGCCAGTGCCTGCGAGAACTCGGCAGCCTGCACCGTCACGGGCTGGGCGCCCACCAGCTCGGCAATGCGCGCGGTGGCGGGGCTGTAGGCGCGCCACTTGATGCCCTTGAGGTCGGCGGCGGAGGCCAGCGGCTTCTTGGTGTAGATGCCCTGGGGTGGCCAGGCCACGGCGTACAGCAGCATCATTCCCTGCTCCGCCAGCTTCTTTTCCAGGAAGGGCTTTTGGGCGGCGTAGAGCTTCCTGGACGCGTCGTAGCTGTCGGCCAGGAAGGGCAGGCCATCCACGCCAAACAGCTGCCATTCGTTCTGGAAGTTGGCCAGCAGGATCTCGCCCATCTGCGCCTGGCCGCCTTGCACGGCGCGCTTGATTTCGGGGGCCTTGAACAGCGCGGCGTTGGCATGCACCGTGATCTTGAGCTTGCCGCCCGTGGCCTTGTCCACGTCGCTGGCCAGTTGCACCATGTTTTCCGTGTGGAAGTTGGTGGCCGGGTAGGCGGCGGCCAGGTCCCACTTGGTCTGGCCAAAAGCCGGTGTGACAGACAGGCCGGCAGCCAGTGCCAATCCGAGTGCGGTGACGGGGAAGATTCGACGCTTCATGAAATAGCTCCGCAGGGTTGGATGTCAAAAATATGAGGATTCACTCTATCGAATGCAGGTCGTTTGGGGGGTAGGTGTTTTGCCTGAATATCGCCAGATTTCCTTCGATTTGCCCACAATATCTACATGCACATCCCGTGCCATGGGGGCTTTCTGCAAGGCGCTTTCCGGGAAATCTGCGGGCAGTGCAACCAATGCGTCGGGCCCCATCGATTCGTCTGCACAACTGGTGAATGAAGCGTTCAAAAATGGGGGGCTCGGTGTTGTAATCTCGCAAAAGAAAGGCGAAGAAGCCAGCTTCGCCGCTGTCGATGCGGATCGCCTCCAGTACAGCGCTACCGCGAGATTCACGAAAATGGCCTGATTGGTGCGCTGAATGCCGGCGATGCGCTCAACCGTGACATCGGCGAGTGGGTCCGTTTGCGGCGTGTGCCCTCGGGCATGCATGACCAGACTGCGCGCTCTGCGGCGTTGCGGTAGTCAATTTCAGATAAAAAACAGCTCTGGCCATCACCTGTAAATCGCTGGTGGCTGTAAATTGAGTAGAAAAAAATGTCCCTTCAACCCTCTTTCGCACCCCGCTGGCAGTTCTGGATTGACCGGGGTGGCACCTTCACCGACGTGGTGGGCAAGCGCCCCGATGGCAGCCTGGTCACGCACAAGCTGCTGTCCGAGAGCCCCGAGCAGTACAAGGACGCCGCCGTGGCGGGCATTCGCCACCTGCTGGGTTTGAAGTCCGGCGAGGCGGTGACGCCCGAACTGGTGGAGTGCGTGAAGATGGGCACCACGGTGGCCACCAACGCACTGCTGGAGCGCAAGGGCGAGCCCACGCTGCTCATCACCACCAAGGGCTTCAAGGATGCGCTGCGCATTGCCTACCAGAATCGACCACGCCTGTTTGATCGCCGCATCGTGCTGCCCGAACTGCTGTACAGCCGCGTGATCGAGGCGCAGGAGCGTGTGGGCGCACACGGCGAGATGATCGAGCCGCTGGACGAGGCGCATCTGAAAGAGCGCCTGTGGGCCGCCTACGACGCGGGCCTGCGCAGCGTAGCCATCGTGTTCATGCACGGCTGGCGCTACACCGCCCACGAGCAGGCAGCCGCCCGCCTGGCCGAGCAGGCGGGGTTCACGCAGATCAGCACATCGCACGCCACCAGCCCCATGATGAAGTTCGTGAGCCGGGGCGACACCACCGTGGTCGATGCCTACCTTTCGCCCATCCTGCGCCGCTATGTGGACCAGGTGGCGGGAGAAATGCCGGGTGTGCCGCTGTTTTTCATGCAGTCGTCGGGGGGGCTGACGGATGCGCACCGTTTTCAGGGCAAGGACGCGATCCTGTCGGGCCCCGCGGGTGGCATCGTCGGCATGGCACGCACCGCAGGCTTGGCGGGCCACGACAAGGTCATCGGCTTTGACATGGGCGGTACCAGCACCGATGTGAGCCACTATGCGGGCGCGTTCGAGCACGAGTTCGAAACGCAGGTCGCCGGCGTGCGCATGCGCGCGCCCATGATGAGCATCCATACCGTGGCAGCGGGTGGGGGCTCCATCCTGGGTTTTGACGGCGCCCGTTTTCGCGTCGGCCCCGAGAGTGCGGGCGCCAACCCCGGCCCCGCCAGCTACCGCCGGGGCGGGCCGCTGGCCGTGACCGATGCGAACGTGATGGTCGGCAAGATCCAGCCCGCGCATTTTCCGAAAGTTTTTGGCCACTCGGCCAACGAGGCGCTGGATGGCGATACCGTGGTGCAGAAGTTTGGCGCGCTGGCGCAGCAGACAGGCCGCAGTGCCGAGGATGTGGCCCACGGCTTCATCCAGATCGCCGTGCAGCAGATGGCCAATGCCATCAAGAAGATCAGCGTGGCGCGCGGCTACGACGTGACGCGCTACACCCTGCAGTGCTTTGGCGGCGCGGGCGGCCAGCATGCCTGCCTGGTGGCCGATGCGCTGGGCATGGCGCGCGTGCTGGTGCACCCGCTGGCGGGCGTGCTCAGCGCCTACGGCATGGGCCTGGCTGACCAGAATGTGATCCGCGAGCAGGCGGTGGAAACCAAGCTGGGGCCCGAGGCGCTGGCGGGCATTGCCGCCACGCTGGAGCAACTGGCCACCATCGCGTGCACCGAGCTGGAGCGCCAGCAGTCGGGCAGCGGCACAGCCGTGGTGCACCGGCGCGTGCATGTGCGCTACGAGGGCAGCGATTCCGCGCTCATCGTGCCGTTTGGCCCCATGGCCGAGATCACCGCCACGTTCGAGGCCGCCTACCGCCAGCGCTTTGCCTTCCTCATGCAGGGCAAGGGCCTGGTGGTGGAGGCTGTCTCGGTCGAGGCCGTGGTGCCCGGCGATGCGCCTGTGGAGCCGCGCCACGCGCTGCAACCCGCGCGCACGGTGCCGCGCCGCAGCACCGTGCGCATGTACACCGGTGGCATCGACGGCGTGGCCGCGTGGCACGACGCCGCGCTGGTGGTACGCGAGGATTTGCGCCCCGGTGATGTGGTCCCCGGCCCGGCCATCATTGCCGAGAAGAACGCGACAACCATCGTCGAGCCCGGCTGGGAGGCCGAGCTGACCGAGCTGGATCACCTGCTGCTCAAGCGCCGCGTGGCCCGTGCCGCGCATCATGCCGTGGGCACCACGGTGGACCCGGTGCTGCTCGAAGTCTTCAACAACCTGTTCATGAACATCGCCGAGCAGATGGGGCTGCAGTTGCAGAACACGGCCTACTCGGTCAACATCAAAGAGCGTCTCGATTTCAGCTGTGCGCTGTTCGACGCAGCGGGCCACCTGATCGCCAATGCGCCGCACATGCCGGTGCACCTCGGGTCCATGGGCGAGAGCATCCAGACGGTGATCCGCCAGGCCGGAACGGACTTGCAATCCGGCGCGGGCAAGATGCAGCCCGGCGACGTGTTCGTGCTCAACGATCCCTACCACGGCGGCACGCACCTGCCGGATATCACGGTCATCACGCCGGTCTACATCGCCGATGAAGCCACGCCCAGGTTCTATGTGGGCAGCCGTGGGCACCATGCCGATGTGGGCGGCACCACCCCTGGTTCCATGCCGCCGTTTTCCACGCGCATCGAGGAAGAGGGCGTGCAGATCAACAACGTGAAGCTGGTGGAGCGCGGCGTGCTGCGCGAGGCGGAAATGATTGCGCTGCTGCAAAGCGGTGAGTACCCGAGCCGCAACCCGCAGCAGAACATGGCCGATTTGCGTGCGCAGATCGCGGCCAACGAAAAAGGCCAGCAGGAGCTGCGCCGCATGGTGGGCGAGTTCGGCCTGGACGTGGTGCAGGCCTACATGCGCCATGTGCAGGACAACGCCGAAGAATCCGTGCGCCGCGTGATCACGCGGTTGAAGGATGGCGCGTTCACCTTGCCGCTCGACAACGGCGCGCAGATCAGCGTGGCCGTGAAGGTGGACGCACACAACCGCAGCGCCACCATCGACTTCACCGGCACCAGCCCGCAGCAGACCAACAACTTCAACGCGCCCACGGCGGTGTGCATGGCTGCGGTGCTGTATGTGTTTCGCATGCTGGTGGACGACGACATCCCGCTGAACGCGGGCTGCCTGAAGCCGCTCAACGTCGTCATTCCGCCCGGCAGCATGCTCAACCCCCACCCGCCGGCCTCGGTGGTGGCGGGCAATGTGGAGACCTCCACCTGCATCACCAATGCCTTGCTGGGGGCGCTGGGTGTGATGGCGGGCAGCCAGTGCACCATGAACAACTTCACCTTCGGCAACGCGCGCTACCAGTACTACGAGACCATTTCCGGCGGCAATGGTGCAGGCGGCGTGTTCGATGACGCGGGTGCCCTGGTGGGCGGCTTTGGTGGCACGAGCGTGGTGCAGACGCACATGACCAATTCGCGCCTGACCGATCCGGAAATCCTCGAATTCCGCTTTCCGGTACGACTGGAAAGCTATGCCATCCGTGCCAACTCGGGTGGCGGCGGCCGCTGGGCGGGGGGCAACGGTGGGGTGCGGCGCATCCGTTTTCTGGAGCCGATGACGGCCAGTATCCTGTCGAACGGGCGCCACCACGGGGCGTTTGGCATGGCCGGTGGCAAGGTCGGCGCGCCCGGCATCAACAAGGTGGTGCGCGCCAGTGGACGGGTCGAACTGCTCGACCACATCGGCCAGGCCGAGATGCAGCCGGGCGATGTGTTCGAGATCCACACCCCCGGAGGCGGCGGGTTTGGTACTGCGTGAGCAGGATTAAGGTGAAATAGGCTGCCAGGGCATATGGGTAAAGCGCTGGCAGCTATCGATCAAGGCGTAATTGGCGGCACTTCGGGCGATATGGGCCCTTCACGAATCGCGTTCCTGCGAACCCGTGCTGCGGCTCAGGCTGGGAGGCGCATCGTTGCCCGCGCGCCGTGCACGGAACAAGGCCGCGCGCATGAGGAAGATGTTGGTCACGGGCACCGTGATGGCCACGAACAGCGCGATCAACAGGGAGTGCAGCGCCAGGCCTTGCCCCTGCAGCGAAAAATACACGATGGTGCCGTGCATGACGCACCAGCAGCCCATGGTGGCAATGATGGACGGCGCATGCACGCGCTCGAAATAGGTCTTGAGGCGCAGCAAGCCCCAGGAGCCCAGCAGCGCAATCGCCGAGCCCGCCAGCAACAGCACCGCGATGATGATTTCTGCCCACAGCGGCAGCGCGGCTTCGGTCATTCGATCACCTCGCCGCGCAGCAGAAATTTGGCCATGGCCGTCGTGCCCACGAAGCTGAACAGCGCGATCAGCAGCGCCCCCTCGAAATAGGTGCTGCTGCCATAGAGAACGCCCAGCACCAGCGCCAGCAGCATGCCGTTGAGGTACATGCAGTCGAGCGCCAGCACGCGGTCTTGCGCCGACGGACCCTTGAGCAGCCGCACCAGGGCGAGCACCATGGCCAGCACCAGCATGCACAGGGCAATGGGCAGGGCCCACGAAAGAACAGGGTGGGTCATTCAAAAATCTCCATCAGCGGCCGCTCGTAGCACTGCTTGACGTGGTCGATCAGGGTCTGGGGATCATCCACCTCCAGGGCATGCAGCATGAGCATGGAGCCGTCCAGCGAGAGCTCGGCCCAGGCGGTACCGGGCGTGATGCAGACGATCATGGCCAGCACGGCCAGCGCATTGGGGTCGCGCAATTCCAGGGGAATGAGCACGAAGTCGGCACCATGCCGTGGTCGCCCGGGAGAAAGCAGCAGCCGCGCCACGGACAGGTTGGATGCGACCGTGTCGGCCACCACCGTCAGGCCCAGCCGCAGCACGGTGCCGGGGCGGCGAATGCGCACCGGCAGTGGCCGCAGTCCGCGCGTGAGCAGGGGTATCAGCCACGCCACCAGCAGTGCCAGCAGCAGGTTGCCGGGGCTGAGCGACTGGTTGAGCAGCAGCCACAGCACGAACAGCGCGGTCGACAGCAGGGGGGCGGGCAGCAGGCGTTTCATGGGGCCTCCTGGGGTACCGCGGCATTGCCTGGTGTGGTGGGGCCGGGAATGGGCTTTGCCTGCATCACGGCGCGGATGTAGGTGCCTGGTGAATGCAGGGCATCGGCCGTGGCCTGGGTGAAACGCATCACGGGGGCGGCCAGCACGGTCAGGGCAATGCACAGCGCCAGCAGGGCGGCGATGGGCAGGCCCTCCAGCACGCGCAGCTGCGGTGCAACGCGGTCATGGGTGGCCCAGAAATGGCGGATGCCGGCCCGGGTGAGGGCAATCAGCGCCAGCAGGCCGGTGGCGACCATCAGGGCAAACAGCGCCCACCCCGGCCCGCCTGGCTGGGTGCCGGCCGAAGAGCCCAGGCCCAGCGGATTGAGCAGGGCGCTGAGCATGGCGACCTTGCCGACAAACCCCGACAGCGGCGGCAGGCCGGCAATGACCAGTGTGCAGACCAGAAACGCCAGGCCCAGCAGGGCGGCGGCAGCAGGGATCACGCGACCGATGAGCACTTCTTCGTCCGCGTCGAGGTTCAGGCCTTCGGTGGGAACGAGCTCGGCGTTGAGGAAGGGCGCGTTGTCGGCCTGCTCGAATGGCGCGTAGCTGGCACCGTCGTTGCGCCAGCGGTCGATGAGGTCGGCGGTGAGGAACAGGGCTGCGACGGCCAGCGTGGAACTGGGCAGGTAATACAGCAGCCCGGCGGTGAGCAGGTTCTGGCCAAAGCCTGCCGCCGCCAGCAGGGTGCCGGACGACAGGATGGCGGCAAATCCGGCCAGGTGCGACAACCGCTGCGAACCCAGCATGCCCACCGCGCCAAAGGCCATGGTCAGCATGCCGCCGGCGATCAGCCACAGGCTGCCGAACAGCGCCGAGGCACCGGCCTCGCTGCTGAACAGCAAGGTCCACAGCCGCAGGATGGTGTAGATGCCCACCTTGGTCATCAGCGCAAACAAGGCGCCCACGGGGGCCGTGGCGGCGCTGTAGGCCGGCACCAGCCAGAAGTTGAGCGGCCACACCGCTGCCTTGATGAGAAAGGCCGTGGCCAGGATGGCTGCCGCCGTATGCAGCAGGCCGCGGTCGGCGGCGGCCACCAGCGGAATGGTCTGCGCCAGGTCGGCCATGTTCAGCGTGCCGGTGATGCCATACAGCATCGACACGCCCACCAGGAACAGCGAGGACGCCGCCAGGTTGATGGCGATGTAGTGCAGCCCCGCCTGCACGCGCGGCCGGCCCGAGCCGTGCAGCAGCAGACCGTAGGACGCGGCCAGCATGATCTCGAAGAATACGAACAGGTTGAACAGGTCGGCCGTGAGAAAGGCGCCCGCCAGCCCCATGAGCTGGAACTGGAACAAGGGATGAAAATGCACCCCCGCGCGGTGCCAACGGGCCCCCGCAAACACGATGGAGGCCAGCGCGACCAGGCTGGTCAGCACCAGCATCATGGCCGAGAGGCGGTCCAGGGCCAGCACGATGCCAAACGGTGCCTGCCAGTTGGCCGCCAGGTACACGCCCATGCCGCTGGTGGCGCCGGGCTGGTTGGACCACAGCAGCAGGGCCAGGGCCACCAGCAGCCCCAGCGCGGTGGACAGCATGTTGAGAACCAGTTTCAGGCGCTGCTGCTCCTCGCGCAGCAGCAGCATGAGCGCGGCCGTGAGCAGGGGCAGGGCGATGGGGGCGAGTATCAGGTGCGGCATCAGTGCCGAGGTCGCCTGCTCGACCAGCGCGGTCAGGCCGGCATTCATGGGATGGCCCCTGGTGCGCAGCGCTGCGGCGTGGGCATGGCTTGGGGGTGCAGCAGGCAGCTCATGGCATCTCCTGCACGTCGCGCGCCCTGCTGCCGTCCACATGGTCGGTGCCCGACATGCCGCGCGATGCCAGCAGCACCACCAGGAACAGGGCCGTCATGGCAAAGCCGATCACGATGGCCGTCAGCACCAGCGCCTGCGGCATGGGGTCGGCGTAGTGGGCCAGATCCTGCGGCACGCCAGCGCGCAGCACGGGCTCCTTGTCGATCGCCAGGCCCAGGCGGCCCATGCTGAAGATGAACAGGTTGACGGCATAGGACAGCAGCGACAGCCCCATGATGACCTGGAAGGTGCGCGGGCGCAGCAGCAGCCAGACGCCCGAGCCCGTGAGTACGCCGATGGCGATGATCAGAACGATTTCCATCAGCGGGTGGTCTCCAGTGGGGTTTCCCGGGCGGCCTCTTGCAGCGCTGCTTCTTCGGCCAGGCGCGCGTGGTAGCGGTGGCCACGCACCGACTGGTGGGCAATGGCCGTGAGGATCAGCAGGGAGGACCCCACCACGAGCGTGAACACGCCCATGTCAAAGAACATGGCGCTGGCCACATGGATGTCGCCCAGCAGCGGCAGGTTCAGGTGAAAGGTGTGGCTGGTGAGGAATGGATAGCCCACCACGATCGCCCCGAGCCCCGTGCCCAGGGCGAACAGCAGTCCGTTGCCGATCCAGCGGCGCGGGTACAGAGGCAGGTGGGCTTCGACCCACGCGGTGCCCGAGACGATGTACTGCAGCAGCAGCGCGACCGAGAACACCAGCCCCGCCACGAATCCGCCGCCGGGCTCGTTGTGCCCGCGCATGAACAGGTAGAACGCCACCACGGTGGCAAAGGGCAGCAAGAGGCGCACCAGCACGGCAGGCACCATCAGGTAGCCCACGGCGGTGTCGGCGGCATGGCGCGGGTTGAGCAGGTCGGTCTGCAGGTCGGCCGGCATGTTGCGCTGCTGTTCGGGCAGGTCCATGGTTTCGCGCGCGGGGCGAAAGCGCCGCAGCAGGGCATACACCGTGAGGGCCACCACCCCCAGCACCACGATTTCGCCAAAGGTGTCGAAGCCGCGGAAATCCACCAGCATCACGTTGACCACGTTGGTGCCACCGCCCTGCGTCAGGGCGTTTTCCAGGAAGAAGGTGGATGTGCTGTCGGGAAATGGCCGGCTTATCATGGCAAAGGCTAGCCAGGCCATGCCGCCGCCGGCGGCCAGTGCCAGCACCATGTCGCGCAGGCGGCGCCACCGGGTGGTCGCCTGCTCGGCAGAGGTGGCGATGCGCAGGGCCTCGTCGCGCTTGGGCAGCCAGCGCAGGCCCAGCAGGATCAGCACCGTGGTCACGATCTCGACCACGATCTGTGTCAGTGCCAGGTCGGGCGCCGAGAACCACAGGAAGGTGATGCAGGTGCAAAGACCCGCCCCACCCGCCAGGGTCAGCGCAGCCAGGCGGTGGTATTTGGCCTGCCAGGCGGCTGCCACGGCGCAGACCATGCCCACGGCCCAGAGCAGCACGAACGCGGGCGACAGCGGCAGCATGCTGCGCTGGCCCAGCTGCAAGCCCTGGTTCCACAGTGGCATGGCGCCGGCAGCCAGCGCCGCGCAGACCAGCCACAGCATCTGCCACTGCAGGCGCTGGGTGGATAAAAGGCGCCGACCGCTGCGGCCCATCTGTGTGATGAGGGCCAGTGCACCGTCAAACAGGCGGCGCCCCGGGATGTGGTGGATGAGGGGAGGTGCATCGACCTGGCCAGCGGCGCGCAGTGCCCGCAGCGCCAGGTACAGCACCATTCCGCCCACCAGGGCCAGCAGGCTCATGATGAACGGGGTATTGAAGCCATGCCACACCGCCAGGCTGAAGGCGGGAAGCTCTCCACCCACCACCGGCCGGGCCGCCGCATCCAGAAAGCGGCCAATAGACCATGCGGGCAGCATGCCCACCACGAGGCACATCAGCACCAGCAGCTCGACCGGGACGCGCATCCAGTGCGGTGGCTCGTGCGGTGTGTGGGGCAGATCGGTGGCTGGCGGGCCACAGAACACATCCACCGTGAAGCGCAGCGAATAGGCTACGCTGAACATGCCTGCCAGGGTGGCGGCAATGGGCAGAACGACACCAACCACCGGTGTCGTGTCCAGGAACACCGTTTCGGCGAAGAACATCTCCTTGGACAGAAAGCCATTGAGCAGTGGCACACCCGCCATCGCGGCGCTGGCCACCATGGCCAGCGTGGCGGTGACAGGCATCATCGAGCGCAGGCCCGACAGGCGCCGGATGTCGCGCGTGCCGCTCTCATGGTCCACGATGCCGGCGGCCATGAACAGCGACGCCTTGAAGGTGGCGTGGTTCATGATGTGAAAGACGGCGGCCACAGCGGCCAGCGGGCTGTTCAGGCCCAGCAGCAGGGTGATGAGTCCCAGGTGCGAAATGGTCGAATAGGCGAGCAGGCCCTTGAGATCGTTCTGGAACATCGCGGCATAGCCGCCCACCAGAAGGGTGGCCAGGCCGGCGCCGCCCACCAGCCAGAACCAGGGCTCGGTGCCGCCCATCACGGGCCACATGCGGGCCAGCAGAAAAACGCCTGCCTTGACCATGGTGGCCGAGTGCAGATAGGCCGACACGGGTGTGGGTGCGGCCATGGCGTTTGGCAGCCAGAAGTGAAACGGAAACTGCGCGCTTTTGGTGAAGGCGCCCAGCAGCACCAGCACGAGGGCCGTGAGGTACAGCGGATGGTTGCGCACCTGTGCGCCGGCGGCGAGCACATGATCGAGGTCATAGCTGCCCACGATGTGGCCGATGACCAGCATGCCACCCAGCATGCACAGGCCGCCCGTGCCGGTCACGGTGAGCGCCATGCGTGCCCCGCGCCGTGCATCGCGCCGGTGGTGCCAGTAGCCGATCAGCAGGAACGAAAACAGGCTGGTCAGCTCCCAGAAGAACGCCAGCTGGATGATGTTGCCCGCCAGCACCACGCCGGCCATTGCTCCCATGAAGGCCAGAAAAAACGAGAAGAAGCGCGGCACCGGATCGGCGGGCGACATGTAGTAGCGCGCATACAGCACCACCAGCGTGCCGATGCCCAGCACCAGCATGCAGAACATCCAGGCAAAGCCATCCATGCGAATGACCAGGTTCAGGCCCAGCGCGGGCAGCCATTCGATCTCCTGGCGCAGCACGCCGCCGTCTGCGATCTGGGGAAAGTAGAGCGCGGCCTGGACCGTGCAGAACAGTGCAATCAGTCCCGCGACGGTGGACTCGGTATTGCGGGCATTCGCGGGCAATACCGCTGCAAGGAAGCTGCCGATGAAGGGGAGAAGAATGAGGGTGATCAGGGGCATGCGCCGACGATTTTACGGGGCGCTTCGCTGCAGTCTTGGCAAAGACCATCCGGTCCCGGGCATAGAGCATCCTGTGCCTCGGCTGTACCCGTTCCAAAAGAAAACCCGCTGCCGCGGGTTTTGTAATTTCGTGGAGTGCTTATTTTTTGGGAGCGCTGACAGCTGTTGCTGCAGGTGCCGTGGAGGATGCCTTGAAAGTCCGGCCGTTCACCCTCAGGCCTTCGGTGGAAAACTTGCCGGCAGTGACCTCGCCCACTCCGCGCACACGCTGGATGAAATCGTCCCAGTCCTTGAAGGCACCGTGTTTGCGCTCTGCGATGATCTTTCCGGAGAGGCCGGGACCGATGCCCTTGATGCCGTCCAGCTCAGCGGCTGTGGCTTGGTTCACATCGACCGCTGCAAACGACGCAGCGGCATACAGCATGGCAACGATCACCATCAGTTTCTTCAGCATGGATCAACTCCTCTGTGGAATGAGGCGGCGCGATGAAGCCGCCCAGCCATCATAGCGGGGCGCACTGGCGCGGCAGGCTCAGAGTTCTTCCACCCGGCGTGCGGGGTAGCTGTCCCAGGTCTGGCAGCCGGGACACTGCCAGAAATGCTGGCGGGCCTCGAAGCCGCAGGCAGCGCAGCGGTAGCGGGTGAGGGGCAGGGCGGCATGGTCGAGCGCCCGCTGCACCTGCGGATGGAACTCTTCGTGCTCCAGCTTTTCTCCTACCAGCCACTTCGCGGCAGCCACCAGCGATAGCTCCTTGTCCAGATGCTGGACATACCACTGCCGTGCCGTGTCCGCAGTGGTGGCGTCCAGGGCCTGCAAGGCCACGAGGCCTTCCAGCACATCCAGCGATGGCGCCTGGGCGTAATGCGCTTGCAGCAATGCCTGCATTTCGGGCACCTTGCCCGCAGCGATGGCTGTCTCCACCATCAGGGGTGTGGCCAGAGGCACTGCGGCGGGGGAATGCCGGCTCAGCGCCTGCAAGGTGCCCAGGGCCGCACCACTGTCCCCCATGCGCTGTTGCAGCCGGGCGAGGTCGATGCGGGCGCGTGCGGCTTCTGGCGCAGTGTCCACGGCCTGGTTCAGCAAGGCCAAAGCACCGGCGTTGTCGTCGCGTGCAATGCAGGTTTGCGCCTGCTCGCACAGGTAATGCGCCTGGCGGGTGCTGAAATCGCCCTGGCGGGCGTCGTGCATCTTGTGGGCAATGCCTGCAGCGTGGGGCCAGTCGCGTGAGCGTTCGTAGATGGCCAGCAAGGCCAGGCGGGCCTGGCCCTCGAACGGTGTGCCCTCCAGCTGGTTCAGGGCCGCTTCGGCCCGGTCGAGCAGGCCGGCTTTCAGGAAATCAAGCGCCAGGGCGTGCTGGGCGCGCTCCCGGTCGGAGCGCGAGAGGTCGCCGCGCGACAGCAGGTGCTCGTGCACCCGCACCGCACGGTCGTATTCACCCCGACGGCGAAACAGATTGCCCAGGGCAAAGTGCAGTTCGGAGGTGTCGGGGTCGTTCTGCACCGCCTCGATGAAGGCATCAATGGCCTGGTCCTGCTGCTCGTTGAGCAGAAAGTTCAATCCCTTGAAATAGGCCTTGGGGGCGCGCCGGTTTTCCGCGCGCAGCTGGCGCAGGTCAAAGCGCGAGGCCAGCCAGCCGAGCACGAAGGCCAGGGGCAAGCCCAGCAGGATCCAGCTGATATCAAATTCCATGGGGAGGCAGTATTTCGGCGGATGGTGGCGGGGTGGGCGCGACAGCTGCTGGCGCCGGCGAGGCTGGTGGCGGCACATGGGCGCGGCGCGCGGCCCGGCGGTGCTTCCACCAGCGGGGCACCATGCCCAGGACGCCCACCGCCAGTCCTGCGGCAAACGCGGTCAGCACCACCAGCACCAGGGGCGCACGCCATTGCGTGCCAAAGAAAAAATGCACGGTGGCGTCTTGCTGGTTGTTGAGTGCAAACGCAAACAGCGTAAAAAAAATGGCTGCCTTGAGCAGCCACAGGAGGTATTTCATGGAGATCCCCAGTGGTGGGGGGATTCTAAGAGCTCGGCCATCGGGCCTGACCGCAGCGCGGGGCGAGGCAGTTCGTTCATGGCTTACGCATGAAAATTGCCTCTAACGTCGATCCATAAATCGCCAGAAGCTATCAAATCAGAAGCATTTTTGCGTCAGTTGGGTTGATCGAGCTCGGCTGTTCGCTGGTCCACAGCCTCCCGAAGTGCCTTTCCCGGTTTGAAATGCGGCACGCGCTTTTCAGGAATGGCCACTGCTTCACCGCTGCGCGGATTGCGGCCCATGCGGGGAGGGCGGTGGTTCACTGAGAAGCTGCCAAAGCCCCGGATCTCGATGCGGTGCCCGCGCACCAGGGCGTCGCCCACGGCATCCAGAATGGTCTTGACCGCGAATTCGGCATCGCGGTGGGTGAGCTGACCAAAGCGTTCGGCCAGTTCTTCAACGAGGTCTGAGCGGGTCATGGAATCTTGGGTCATGGCAGGGAATCAGTGGCTGAAAGAGAAGCGGGCGCACAAGGCGCCCGCTGTCTGACCGTTTAACGGGTCAGCGCTTTACTTTTCCGAGTTGTCCAGCTTGGCGCGCAGCAGGGCGCCCAGGCTGGTCGTGCCGGCGCTTTCGCGGCTCGACTGCTGGCTCAGGCTGGCCATGGCGCCTTGTTCGTCGGCCATGTCCTTTTGCTTGATCGACAGCTGGATGTTGCGGGTCTTGCGATCCACGTTGACCACCACAGCGGTGACTTCGTCGCCTTCCTTGAGCACGTTGCGGGCATCTTCCACGCGGTCGCGGGAAATTTCCGAAGCGCGCAGGTAGCCCACGATGTCTTCGCCGAGGTCGATTTCAGCGCCACGGGCATCCACGGTCTTGACCTTGCCGGTCACCGTCTGGCCCTTGTCGTTCACGGTCACGAAGGTGGTGAACGGGTCGCCGTCGAGCTGCTTGATGCCCAGCGAGATGCGTTCGCGGTCCACGTCCACGGCCAGCACGATGGCTTCCACTTCCTGGCCCTTCTTGTAGTTGCGAACCGCGGCTTCGCCGGTTTCGTTCCACGAAAGGTCGGACAGGTGCACCAGGCCGTCGATGCCGGCAGCCAGGCCCACGAATACGCCGAAGTCGGTGATCGACTTGATGGGACCCTTGACGCGGTCGCCGCGCTTCGTGTCCTGTGCGAATTCTTGCCATGGGTTGGCCTTGCACTGCTTCATGCCCAGGCTGATACGGCGCTTGTCTTCGTCGATTTCCAGAACCATGACTTCGACTTCGTCGCCCAGCGTGACCAGCTTGGACGGAGCGATGTTCTTGTTGGTCCAGTCCATTTCGGAGACGTGCACCAGGCCTTCGATGCCGGGTTCGAGTTCGACGAACGCGCCGTAGTCGGCAATGTTCGTGATCTTGCCGAACAGGCGGGTGCCTTGGGGGTAGCGGCGGTTCACGCCCATCCAGGGGTCGTCGCCCATCTGCTTCAGGCCCAGCGAGACACGGTTCTTTTCGGTGTCGAACTTGAGGATCTTGGCCGTGATTTCCTGGCCTGCGGTCACCACTTCGGAAGGGTGACGCACGCGGCGCCATGCCATGTCGGTGATGTGCAGCAGGCCGTCGATGCCGCCCAGATCCACGAACGCACCGTATTCGGTGATGTTCTTGACCACGCCTTGGACGATGGAACCTTCCTTCAGGGTTTCCATCAGCTTGGCGCGCTCTTCACCCATGGAAGCTTCCACCACGGCGCGGCGGCTCAGCACCACGTTGTTGCGCTTGCGGTCGAGCTTGATGACCTTGAATTCCATGGTCTTGTTTTCGTACGGCGTCAGATCCTTGATCGGACGCGTATCGATCAGCGAACCGGGCAGGAATGCGCGGATGCCGTTGACCAGGACGGTCAGGCCGCCCTTGACCTTGCCGCTGGTCGTGCCAGTGACGAATTCGCCGGATTCCAGGGCCTTTTCCAGGCTCATCCAGGAGGCCAGACGCTTGGCGGTGTCGCGCGACAGGATGGTGTCGCCGTAGCCGTTTTCGATGGAGCCAATGGCCACCGAGACGAAGTCACCCACTTGGACTTCGACTTCGCCCTTGTCGTTCTTGAACTCTTCCAGCGGCACGTAGGCTTCGGACTTGAGGCCAGCGTTGACGACCACGAAGTTGTGCTCGACGCGCACGACTTCAGCGGTGATGACTTCGCCAGGGCGCATTTCCGTGCGCTGCAAGGATTCTTCAAAAAGGGCGGCAAAAGATTCGGACATGTGTTTCCTTGCCACAAACAGGATTCCAATAGCACCATTGCTATTGTTTTTATAGCTGCTTGCGGTGGTTTTTTGCGGTAGAACCGCGGGTTAGGTTATCGATCCAAACAGCCTGGGCGCTGGCGCGCGAGAAGGGCTGCATGGGCCTGTGGCAAGGCCTTTCGGCGCTGCCTGGGGGCCCCGTTTTCAAGAAGGGCCCCACACTGTTCAGCCTTGCGCAGAGACTGCGAAAGGCTGCCGCTCCTGCCACCAGGCCAACACCTGATCGACGGCTTCATCAATCGTCAAGTGGGAGTTGTCCAGGACCAGAGCGTCCTGCGCGGGCTGGAGGGGTGCGACGCTGCGGGAACTGTCCCGTGCATCGCGTGCCTCCAGATCCGCGCGAAGGTCGCCGATACTAGCTGAAAAACCCTTTGAAATCAACTGTTTGTAACGACGCTCGGCGCGGCAGGCGGCACTGGCTGTCAGGTACACCTTCAAGGGGGCGTTCGGGAAGATCACCGTGCCCATGTCGCGGCCATCTGCCACCAGGCCTGGCAGGCGCCGAAAGCTGTGCTGGAGTTGAACCAGCGCTGTGCGCACAGCGGGCAGGGCCGACACGCGGGATGCGTTCATGCCGGCTTCTTCGGTGCGGATGGCATCGGTCACGTCGTCGCCGCCAAGCAGCACCTGGCCACCGTCAAAGTGCACGGGCAGGGTCTGGGCCAGGGCGCCTATGCGCGTTTCATGCTCTGCGTCGATGGTCAGGCCGGCACGCGCGGCGGCCAGGGCGGTGATGCGGTACATGGCGCCCGAGTCGAGAAACTGGTAGCCCAGCCGCTGCGCCACGGCCGCCGCCACCGTGCCCTTGCCCGAGGCGGTGGGGCCGTCGATGCAGATCACCGGGATACGGGCTGTCTCTGCCCGGGATACCGAGAACAGTGCTTCGAAATAGTCTGGAAACGTCTTGGCGACACACTTTGGATCTTCGATGCGCACCGGCAGGTTGGCTGGATTGAAGGCTGCCAGCGAAAAGCACATGGCCACGCGGTGGTCGTCGTAGGTATGGATGCTCGCGGGCTTCCAGTCCTGCTCGCGGGCGGGCGGTGTCACGCAGATGAAGTCTGCACCCTCTTGCACCGTGGCGCCGAGCTTGCGCAGCTCGGTGGCCATCGCGGCGATGCGGTCGGTTTCCTTCACGCGCCAGCTGGCGATGTTGCGCAGCGTGGTCGTTCCCTCGGCGTACAGCGCCATCACGGCCAGGGTCATGGCGGCATCGGGGATGTGGTTGCAGTCCAGATCGATGGCCTTCAGGGGCCATGCTCCGCGTGCTATCTGCAGCCAGTTGGGGCCACCAGTGACCACGGCGCCCATGGCCCGGGCGGCTTCGACAAAGCGGATGTCGCCCTGAATGGAATCGAGGCCGACGCCTTGTATTTTTATACCTTTTTGATCACTGGCGCTTGTTGCTATTGCGCCAAGTGCTATGAAGTAGCTAGCGGATGAAGCATCTGCCTCCACATGAATGTCACCGGGCGATTGGTAGCGGCTGCCCGCTGCAATCGTGAACCGCTGCCAGTTCTGGTGCTCGACCACGATGCCAAAGCGTGCCAGCAACTGCTGCGTGATGTGGATGTAGGGCTTGGAGATCAGTTCGCCCACCACCTCGATGACCACCTCCTGGTGCGTTGCCGCCAGCGGCAGCGCCATGAGCAGCGCCGTGAGGAACTGGCTCGATACATCGCCACGCACCTGGATGGGCGCAGCCAGGGAGAGGGCGGGAACACCCTGGTCGTGCGCGATGCGCAAGGGAGGGTAGCCATCGTTGCCGAGGTAGTCGATCTGGCAGCCCAGCTGGCGCAGTGCATCAACGAGGTCGCCAATCGGGCGCTCATGCATGCGGGGCACACCCGACAGTTCGAACTCGCCGCCCAGCAGCGCCAGCGCCGCCGTCAAAGGGCGCATGGCGGTGCCGGCGTTGCCCATGAAGAGTCGGGCCGGCGATCGGGGTGCGCTGCCACCCAGGCCGGTGATGCGCACGGTGCTGCCCGCTTCATCCACCGTGCAGCCGATCTGGCGCAGCGCATCCAGCATCACGCGGGTGTCGTCGGACGCGAGCAGGTCGTGCACGGTGGTGGTGCCGGCGCTCAGTGCCGCCAGCAGCAGCACGCGGTTGGAGATGCTCTTGGAGCCGGGCAGGTGGACGTCGCCCGACGCGGCTTGCAGGGGCGGCAGATCAAGAAATGCGGTGCTGTACATCGGTGTGGTTCGTCCATTCCAGCTCAAAGAGCGTTTCTGAGGCCAGGTGCCTGTGCAACTGGTGTGCCCCCGCACCAGTGCCCCCGTGGAACTGGCTTTGCCAGGCCACCGGGGGCGTCCCCCTGGGGGGAAGGTGCCGCAGGCGACTCAGGGGGGTTACTTCCGCTTCGCGCCCATGCGCCAGTGGGTACGGGTTTCGCTGGCCAGGGTGAGCATGTCTTCCAGGCGCTGTGCATCGCCCTTTTCCATGGCCTGCTCAAAAGTCTGCAGGGCTTGCTGGAACAGCCGCGACTGGGCCAGCAGTTCTTCACGGTTGGAGAGCAAAATGTCGCGCCACATCTTGGGGTCGCTTGCAGCGATGCGGGTGAAATCGCGAAAACCCGGGCCCGCCAGCGACAGGAAGTCATCGCCGCTCGATTGCCCGGTGATGCTGTTCATCATGGCAAATGCCAGCAGGTGCGGCAGGTGGCTGACGGCGGCAAACGCGGCATCATGCGATTCGGGTGACATGCTGCTCACCCGGCACCCCAGCGCCGTCCACACCTCTTCGGCCTTGTGCAGCTGCGCTGTGAGCGTCCGCTCGATGGGGGTGAGGATGACCTGCCGGCCACTGTAGAGCTCGGCATCGGCGTGTTCCACCCCGGAGACCTCGCGCCCGGTAATCGGGTGGGCGGGCACGAACGAGCCCAGCTGGTCACGCAGTGCGCGGCGGGCCGCCTGCACCACGTCGGCCTTGGTGGAGCCCACGTCCATGATCAGCATCTGCGGGGTGACGAGGTGCTTGATGGCCTTGAGTGTGGCCTCTGTGGCAGCAACGGGAACGGCCACCAGCACAATGTCGGCCCCCGCCACGGCCAGCAGGGCCGAAGGGGCCTCGACATCAATCACGCCCAGCTGGCGGGCGCGGTCGGTGGTAGAGGGGGACTTGCTGTAGCCGACCACCCGTTTGACGAGGCCGGCCTTTTTCATCGCCAGCGCAAACGAGCCGCCCATGAGGCCACAGCCAATCAGTCCGAGCTGTTCAAACATGCGGGCTCCTCAGGCTGAGACAGGGTAGGTGCCCAGCACCTTGTAGAACGCGCACAGGCTGCGCAGTTCTTCCAGCGCCCGCGCCACATGGGGCTGGGCGGGATGGCCGTCAAGGTCGATGTAGAAGTAGTACTCCCACTGGCCCGTGCGGGCAGGGCGTGATTCAAAGCGGGTCATCGAGACGCCATGGGTCTTGAGCGGCACGAGCAGGTCATGCACGGCGCCGGGCCGGTTGGGGACGGACACGATGAGGCTGGTGCAGTCCTTGCCCGAGGGGGGCGGCGTCTGCAGCGTGTGGGGCAGGCAGATGATGGCGAACCGCGTGCGGTTGTAGGCATCGTCCTGGATGGCGTGGGCCACGATGTGCAGGCCGAACTGCTGGGCTGCGCGCTCGCTGGACAGGGCCGCCCACGCGGGGTTGGTGGCTGCCAGTCGCGCACCTTCTGCGTTGCTGGAGACCGGGCGGCGCTCGGCATGGGGCAGGTGCTTGGTCAGCCAGGCCTGGCACTGCGCGAGGGCCTGGGGGTGGGCCAGCACGGCCTCGATGCCGTCGAGCGCATTGGTCTGGCGCAGCAGGTTGTGCCGGATCAGCAGGCTGACCTCGCCCACCACATGGGCGGGCGTGTGCAGGAACATGTCGAGCGAGCGGGTGACCACGCCTTCGGTGGAGTTCTCCACGCCCACCACCCCGTATTGCGCGCTGCCAGCAGCGGTGGCATGAAAGACTTCGTCGAAGTTGGCGCAATACATCAGGTCGGCAGCACCGCCAAAGTATTCGATGGCCGCCTGTTCGCAGAAGGTGCCTTCGGGGCCGAGCACGGCCACGCGCTGGGGTGATTCGAGCGCCAGGCAGGCCGACATGATCTCGCGCCAGATGGCTGCCACATGGGCGCCCTTGAGCGGACCGGGGTTGGCGGTCTGGATCTTCTCGATCACCTGCGCCACGCGGTCGGGGCGGAAGAAGGGCGTGCCTTCGCGCTTCTTGACTTCGCCCACCCGCTCGGCCACCAGCGCGCGCTGGTTGAGCAGCGTGAGCAGTTGCTGGTCGATGTTGTCGATCTGCACGCGCAGGCTGGCGAGATCGGGTGAGGCTTGCGGATTGTTCATGGATGACGGCGGTGTTGGCGGAGCGTGCGGCTGAACGGGCGTTCAGGCGTTTTTTTGTTCAAATTCTCGCAGGTAGTCCACCAGCGCCTGCACACCGGCCAGGGGCATGGCGTTGTAGATGCTGGCGCGCATGCCGCCCACCGACTTGTGCCCCTTGAGCTGCAGCAGCCCGCGCTCCTTGGCACCTGCCAGGAAGGCATCGTTGCGGCTTTCGTCGCGCAGGAAGAAGGGCACGTTCATGCGCGAGCGGCAGTTGGCCGCCACCTTGTTGACATAGAACTGCGACTGGTCAATGGCGTCGTACAGCAAGCGGGCCTTGGCGATGTTGCGCTGCTCGATTGCCGCCACGCCGCTGTGCGCACCCTCGCGCTGGCGTTTGAGCCACTGGAAGGTCAGACCCGCCACGTAGATACCCCAGGTGGGCGGCGTGTTGTACATGGAGTGGTTGTCGGCCACGATGCGATAGTCGAACGCGCTGGGGCATATCGGCAGAGCCTGGCCCAGCAGGTCTTCGCGCACCACCACCAGCGTGAGGCCGGCGGGCCCCAGGTTCTTTTGCGCACCACCGAAGGCCAGGCCGACGCGCGACCAGTCCACGGTGCGCGAGGCCACATGGGATGAGAAATCGATCACCAGCGGCGCATCGCTGCCCAGTGCCTTGAGGTCGGGCAGCTGGTGGAATTCGACGCCGTTGATGGTTTCATTGCTGCAAATGTGCACATAGCTGGCACCCCGGCTCACGGTCCAGCCTGCGGGGTCGGGCAGGGCGGTGAATCCGCTGTCTTCACCGGATGCGATCACGTTGACTTCCGAGGCGTATTTGCGCGCCTCTTTTTGCGACTTCTGGCTCCAGCTGCCGGTCACCACGAAATCGACCGCACCGGCTCGCGACAGGTTGAGGGGCACGATGGCGTTTTCTGCCAGGCCACCGCCTTGCATGAAGAGAATCTTGAAATGGGCCGGCACGCCCAGCAGCTCGCGCAAGTCGGCTTCGGCAGCCTCGTAGATCGAGATGAATTCCTTGCCGCGGTGGCTCATCTCCATCACGCCCATGCCGCTGCCGTGCCAGTCCAGCATCTCGGCGGCAGCCTGTTCCAGGACTTCGGGGGGAATGGCGGCCGGGCCGGCCGAGAAGTTGTACGGGCGTGTCATCGTATCTTGATCAAAAATTCTGCTAGCGCTTATTGGGTAAGCGCTAGCAGCTTCTGTTTTATTAGCGTTATTGGCACGACAGGATCGTGCGGCACGGATCAGGCGTCGGGCGTATCGGGGGTGTCGGGCGCAGTCGGTGCGCCACTGTTCGTGTTCGCTTCGCCTTCGGCTTCAATGTCGGTCACGTTGGCGTCATTTTCGACGATGCGCTGTAGGCCGCTGAGCTTGGAGCCCTCATCCAGCGCGATCAGCGTCACGCCTTGCGTGGCACGGCCGAGTTCGCGGATCTCGGAGACGCGGGTGCGCACCAGCACGCCCTTGTCGGTGATCAGCATGATCTCGTCATCGGCATGCACCAGCGTGGCGGCCACCACCTTGCCGTTGCGCTCGCTTTGCTGGATGGCGATCATGCCCTTGGTGCCACGGCCGTGGCGGGTGTATTCGACGATGCTGGTGCGCTTGCCATAGCCGTTTTCGGTGGCGGTCAGCACGCTCTGCGTTTCGTCCTCGGCCACCAGCATGGCGATCACGCTCTGGCCGTCTTCCAGCATCATGCCGCGCACGCCGCGGGCCTGGCGGCCAAGTGGGCGCACGTCGTTTTCATCAAAGCGCACGGCCTTGCCACCATCGCTGAACAGCATCACGTCGTGCTGGCCGTCGGTGAGGGCCGCGCCAATCAGGTAGTCGCTGTCGTCGAGGTTGACGGCGATGATGCCGCCCTTGCGCGGGTTGCTGAATTCATCCAGCGCGGTCTTCTTCACGGTGCCCATGCTGGTCGCCATGAACACGAAGCGGTCGGCCGGGAAGCTGCGCATGTCGCCCGTGAGCGGCAGCACCACGTTGATCTTTTCGCCGTCCTGCAGCGGGAACATGTTGACGATGGGACGGCCACGCGAGCCGCGCGAGCCCGCGGGCACTTCCCAGACCTTGAGCCAGTACAGGCGGCCCCGGTTGGAGAAGCACAGGATGTAGTCGTGCGTGTTGGCGATGAAGAGCTGGTCGATCCAGTCGTCTTCCTTGGTCGCCGTGGCCTGCTTGCCGCGCCCGCCGCGCTTTTGTGCGCGGTATTCGCTCAAGGGCTGGCTCTTGATGTAGCCGGTGTGGCTGAGCGTCACCACCATGTCGGTGGGCGTGATCAGGTCTTCGGTGGAGAGGTCCTGGGCGCTGTATTCGACCACGCTGCGGCGTGCACCCAGCTTGTGCTGGCCGAACTCCTGCTTGATGGCGGTGAGTTCGTCGCCAATGATGACCGACACGCGCTCGGGCTTGGCCAGAATGTCCAGCAGGTCTTCGATGACCGACATGACTTCCTTGTACTCGGCCACGATCTTGTCCTGCTCCAGGCCGGTGAGGCGCTGCAGGCGCATCTGCAGGATTTCCTGGGCCTGCGTGTCCGACAGGCGGTACAGGCCATCCTGGCCCATGCCGAATTCCTTTTCCAGTCCTTCGGGGCGGTAGTCGTCGGCGTTGACCACGCCGCCATCCGCGCGGGTGCGCGTGAGCATTTCGCGCACCAGCTTGCTGTCCCAGGAGCGCGTCATCAGTTCGGCCTTGGCCACTGGCGGCGTGGGCGATTCGCGGATGATGCGGATGAAGTCGTCGATATTGCCCAGCGCGACGGCCAGACCTTCAAGTACGTGGCCGCGGTCGCGCGCCTTGCGCAACTCGAACACCGTGCGGCGCGTCACCACTTCGCGGCGGTGCTGCAGGAAGACGCTGATCAGGTCTTTGAGGGTGCACAGACGGGGCTGGCCGTCGATCAGTGCCACCATGTTCATGCCGAAGGTGTCCTGCAGCTGCGTCTGCTTGTACAGGTTGTTCAGTACCACTTCAGGCACTTCGCCGCGCTTGAGCTCGATCACCAGGCGCATGCCCGACTTGTCGGACTCGTCCTGGATGTGGCTGATGCCCTCGATCTTCTTTTCGTGCACCAGCTCGGCCATGCGCTCCTGCAGCGTCTTCTTGTTGACCTGGTAGGGCAGCTCGTCCACGATGATCGCCTGGCGCTGGCCCCGGTCGATGTCCTCGAAGTGGCAGCGCGCACGCATCACCACCTTGCCGCGACCGGTGCGGTAACCGTCCTTCACGCCATTGATGCCGTAGATGATGCCGGCCGTTGGGAAATCGGGTGCCGGAATGATCTCCATCAATTCGTCGATGGTGGTTTCGGGGTTGCGCAGCATGTGCAGGCAGGCGTCCACCACTTCGTTGAGGTTGTGCGGCGGGATGTTGGTGGCCATGCCCACGGCGATGCCGGCCGAGCCGTTGACCAGCAGGTTGGGCAGTTTGCTCGGCAGCACCAGGGGTTCTTTTTCGCTGCCGTCGTAGTTAGGGCCGAAATCGACGGTCTCCTTGTCGATATCGCCGAGCATCTCGTGCGCTATTTTTGCCAGGCGGATCTCGGTGTACCGCATTGCAGCGGCGCTGTCGCCGTCCACCGAGCCGAAGTTGCCCTGACCATCCACCAGCATGTGGCGCAGCGAGAAATCCTGCGCCATGCGCACGATGGTGTCATACACCGCCGAGTCGCCATGCGGGTGGTATTTACCAATCACATCCCCCACGATGCGAGCCGACTTTTTGTAGGGGCGGTTCCAGTCGTTGTTGAGCTCGTGCATGGCAAAGAGCACGCGCCGGTGTACAGGCTTGAGGCCATCCCGTGCATCGGGCAAAGCCCGCCCAACGATCACACTCATCGCGTAGTCGAGATAGCTGCGCCGCATCTCCTCTTCAAGGCTGATGGGCAGGGTTTCTTTGGCAAACTGGGTCATTGGGGGCAGCGGTGACGGCAAAGGGAAGCCATTTTAGGGGTAAGGCAGTGTAGCGACTTAGCAACATATCATGGCAATTGCGCTTTTGTCCTACGGCGCCAAGCCCGCGGCCCCATCACTTGCACTGTTACGTATGGCACAATCGATTGAACGTTTTTGGTGATGGTCACCGACAACGTCCTGTTTCGCAGCGCGGCTGCGGCTTTTTCCCCAAGAGGAGAACCATGAAGAAACTGAACAAAGTGGCGATGTTGTTTGCCTCCGCAGCGCTCGCAACCGCCGCTGGCGCACAAACCGTTGACAACTGGAAGAATGGCTCCGGCGAGCTGGTCTGGAAAAACGGCACCAATGAATACTGCTGGCGCGATGCCAACTGGACGCCCGCAACGGCTGCTCCAGGATGCGACGGTGCTCTGGTTGTTCCCGCCGCTGCCCCAGCTCCCGCTGCTGCTCCAGCGCCCGCCGCTGCTGCCCCAGCGCCCGCTCCGGCTCCCGCTGTGGCCACCAAGGTGACCTACGCTGCCGACGCTTTCTTTGACTTCGACAAGTCCGTTCTGAAGCCTGAAGGCAAGGCGAAGCTCGATGACTTGGTCTCCAAGGTCAAGGATATCAACCTGGAAGTCATCATCGCCGTGGGTCACACCGACTCCGTGGGTTCTGATGCTTACAACCAGAAGCTGTCGGTGCGTCGTTCCGAAGCCGTGAAGGCCTATCTGGTCTCCAAGGGCATCGAAAAGAACCGGGTGTACACCGAAGGCAAGGGTGAGAAGCAGCCTGTGGCTGACAACAAGACCAAAGAAGGTCGCGCCAAGAACCGCCGCGTCGAAATCGAAGTGGTCGGCACCCGCGCTACCAAGTAATCTTCGGATTGCTCAAAAAAAGGCCCCAAATTCGGGGCCTTTTTTACGCCTGTACTTTGGTCGTCTTTAGCTTGATGGACAATGACTCCCATGAGTGAATCTGTGAACGCCGATCCCGCCGAATTGGCCAAATTTTCTGAGCTCGCCCACCGATGGTGGGATCCTGAAAGCGAGTTCCGGCCACTGCATCAAATCAACCCACTCCGTCTGGAGTGGATTGATAGCCGGGCCGCCTTGTCTGCTAAGGCGGTGCTGGATGTGGGGTGTGGCGGGGGAATTCTTTCGGATTCGATGGCGCGCAAGGGGGCGGACGTCACCGGCATTGATCTGTCCACCAAGGCCTTGCGCGTGGCCAGGCTGCACGCGTTGGAAGCCCAGACTGCTAATCTGCGTTTTCGGGAGATAAGTGTCGAAGCGTTGGCCGCCGAGCAACCCGCCAGCTTCGATGTGGTGACCTGCATGGAAATGCTGGAGCATGTTCCGGATCCCGCGTCCGTCGTGCAGGCATGTGCTCGACTCGTGAAGCCTGGTGGATGGGTTTTTTTCTCTACCATTAACCGCAATGCCAAGGCGTTTGCGCTGGCTATCGTGGGTGCAGAATATATCTTGAACATGCTGCCGCGCGGTACGCATGAATACGCCAAACTGCTTCGCCCAAGCGAACTCGCTGCCAGTTGCCGCGCAGCAGGCCTTGACGTCACGGACACCTGCGGCCTTGAGCATAATCCGCTCACGCGCCGCTATTGGCTTAGTAGCGATACCAGTGTCAACTACATGTTTGCCACTCGGCGTGCTGCTTGAGGCGCTGCATGTTTCACAACATTCGTGCTGTCTTGTTCGATCTGGATGGAACCTTGATCGATAGCGCTCCTGATCTTGGTGCGGCGGCCGACAAGATGCGCACCGACCGTGGTATGCCCTCCTTGCCTTCAGACCGTTATCGTCCCATGGCTGGCGCGGGAGCGCGGGGCATGCTGGGTGAGGCCTTTGGTCTGACGCCGGAGCACCCAGACTATGCAGCGTACCGCGAAGAGTTTTTCGTCAATTACGAAAGGCGCATGACCCATCTGACCACTGTTTTTGATGGGATCTCTCAACTGATCGAGCAACTGCTGCAGCGGCAAATGGCATGGGGTGTGGTTACCAATAAATCGGCCCGCTTCACCGGCCCGCTGACCCTTGCCATGCCGTTGTTCAGTACCGCCAGCGCCGTTGTGAGCGGGGACACCACGCCCCATGCCAAACCGCACCCTGCGCCACTCCTGGAAGCCGCGTCGCGCCTGGGATTGGATCCTGGCCTTTGTATCTATGTGGGTGACGACGAGCGGGATATCGTTGCGGGGCGTGCAGCTGGCATGGGAACGGTGGCTGCGACGTATGGATATCTGGGAGCGACGGCAAATCCTTTGCAATGGGGCGCTCAGGCGGTAATTAATTCTCCGGCAGAGCTCTTGCAATTGCTCGGGAAGGCCTAAAATGCTTCCCATAGGGGCTGTCCTGGTTTCGACGTGGGTTCGGAATCGGTGTGGTGCATGTCGAGCTTGAGTCACGCTCGTAAATCTCGATTTAACAAACTAACTGCAAACGACGAACGTTTCGCACTCGCTGCTTAATTGCCAGTGAGCCTTGCAACAGTTGGCCGATGGGCTGGGCAAGGGGGTTCTGAGCAATCAGTTCCTCCCGGCTGCAAGGATAATTACATGGGCTGGCTTCGATCCGGGTACCTTGGATTGGGGCGAGAAAATAGGGTACTGGCGGCCGGTGTAGCGTGCGACTGCGCGATGCCGATGGCGAGACTTAAAACAGACCGCTAAACATGTAGATCTGCCCGATAAAGGCTTGCGGACGCGGGTTCAATTCCCGCCAGCTCCACCATAATGTGAAATCCCAACCCTTATCGGTTGGGATTTTTTTTGCCCATTCCCCCAGTGCTGGCGCGGATTCCGGTCATGGTCTCGCGAGCGCCACCCCTGCGAAGTCGGCGTTTTCGCCCCTGCCGACGCCTCTCTGTTCTCCGTTTTTTCTGGTGGTCACGCGAGCGTTCTCCAGGTCACTTCCTTTGCTGGCGCGGGTTTAGAGAGGTCAGGTTGTAGTTAGCAACCCCTGTAGCTGTGGCGACCCAGCCGCGACAGTGGGTTGGCCGCCGTGTGCTTTACTAGCAAAAATTTCTTCGAACAATTAAAATGCAACGGTCGTTACATTAAAATAGAAGTATGAACTCGATTGCTTGGCTGCTACTGACGTACAAGGTGCCGCCCGAGCCGGCCAAGAGGCGCATCGCCCTCTGGCGCAAGCTCAAGGGGATGGGGGCCGTCTACCTCCAGAACGGGGTCTGTCTACTTCCCAAGACTGACGATCACACGCGGCGCCTCAAGATCATTGGGCACGAGATCAGCGAGATGTCCGGCGATTCTGTCCTGTTGGAGACGGCCGCACTCGACGAAGCGCAGGCGGAAAAGGTGATAGCCCGTTTCAAGGCTGACCGTGATGAGGAGTACGCCGAGTTCCTCGACAAATGCAAGGACTTCGAGTCAGAGATCGCCAAGGAAACTGCAGCCCAAAAGTTCACCTACGCGGAGTTGGAGGAGAACGATGTTGACCTGAAAAAGCTCCAGTCCTGGCTGGAGAAGCTTGGCAAGCTCGACTTCTATGGGGCGACCCTGGCAACTGATGCCCAGCAGCGGCTGCAAGCGTGTGCATTGCTGCTGGACGCCTACGCCCAGCGTGTGTTCGAGGCCCACGACGAAAACCGTTAACACCCATTGATCATGACAACAACGACAACAACAACGTCGCTCAGCAGGATTCCATCCGGCATCTGGGTGCTCGGGTTCGTGAGCATGCTGATGGACATCTCTTCCGAGATGATCCACAGCCTGCTACCGCTATTCATGGTCGGCACGCTGGGTGCAAGCGCATTTGCGGTCGGCTTGATCGAAGGCCTGGCCGAATCGACTGCGTTGATCGTCAAGGTGTTCTCGGGTGCGATCAGCGACTATCTGGGCAAGCGCAAAGGCCTGGCCGTTTTTGGCTACGCATTGGGGGCCTTGACCAAGCCCCTTTTTGCTATCGCACCCACCACCGGCATCGTGCTCACAGCACGCCTGCTGGATCGGGTCGGCAAAGGCGTGCGCGGCGCTCCGCGTGATGCGTTGGTGGCGGATATCGCCCCGCCCGAAGTGCGTGGCGCAGCGTTCGGGCTGCGCCAGTCCCTCGACACCGTGGGGGCGTTTCTCGGCCCGCTGCTAGCCGTCGGCCTGATGCTGCTGTGGGCCAACGATTTTCGGGCGGTGTTCTGGGTGGCCGTGATTCCCGGGTTGCTCGCGGTCGTATTGCTACTGTTTGGTGTGCGCGAGCCCGAGCGCCACGTTGGCGAAAAGCGCACCAACCCGATCAGTCGTGAAAACCTCAAGCGCTTGAGCGGCGCGTATTGGTGGGTCGTCGGTGTGGGCGCGGTATTCACTCTGGCCCGATTCAGCGAAGCCTTTCTGGTGTTGCGAGCCCAGCAGAGCGGCATCGCCGTTGCGTTGGTGCCGTTGGTGATGGTGGCCATGAATGTCGTCTACGCAGCGTCGGCCTATCCGTTCGGGAAGTTGTCGGACCGGATGAGCCACAAGAAGCTCTTGGCTTGGGGCTTGGTCGTCCTGGTTGCTGCCGATTTGGTCTTGGCGATGGATGACCACTGGACGACGGTGCTCGCAGGCGTGGCGCTGTGGGGTGTTCACATGGGCATGACGCAGGGCTTGTTGGCGACGATGGTTGCAGATGCGGCACCCGCCGACCTTCGTGGAACCGCCTTCGGCTTCTTCAACCTGGTCAGCGGTCTTGCCATGTTGATCGCCAGCGTCGTCGCTGGGCTGCTGTGGGATCAGTTCGGAGCCTCGTTCACCTTTTATGCGGGTGCCGCTTTCTGCGGTGTGGCTTTGCTCGGCTTGTTCAAGAAATTCTGATCGAGGCTGTACGCGGGCGGTGCCGTGTCAGTGACCCATGGCAGCTGCTTCGGGCGGCTCCCATCCCGCATGCCCCTGGCTTTGCCGGGGATGGTTGCTGGTTGCATTAGCGGCTACTGCGCCGGGCCATGGCTTCCCCGAGTTGGATTGGCCGCGCAGCCGCCCAGTCATGATTGAACTCCAGCGGCCCCTGCGGGAAAAGCATCACCACGGTAGAGCCCAGCAGGAAACGTCCCATTTCTTCGCCTTGCTGCAGGCTTACCTGGCCCGCTGCATAGTTCCATTGCCGCAGCTGGCCCGTGCGGGGCGGGTTCACCTGACCATGCCATACGGTGGCCATGCTGCCCACGATGGTGGCTCCCACCAGTACCAGCACAAAAGGCCCGTGGTCTGATTCAAAGACGCACACCACGCGCTCATTGCGTGCAAAAAGGCCCGGTACGCCACGCGCCGTGGTGGGGTTCACGGAAAAAAGGTCACCCGGCACATGCACCATTCGCGTGAGTTGGCCCGCGCAGGGCATGTGGATGCGGTGGTAGTCACGTGGACTCAGGTACAAGGTGGCGAAATGGCCGTGATCAAAGCGCGCTGCCAGTGCGGCATCACCACCCACCAGCGCGGTTGTGGAGTAGTGGTGGCCCTTGGCTTGAAAGATCAGGTCTTTTTCTATGCGGCCAAGCTGGCTGATGGTTCCGTCCACTGGGCAAATCAGATCGGCCGATGCCAGCGGGCGCAAGCCCGGTTTCAGCGCGCGCGTGAAAAAGTCGTTGAATGATGGATAGCTGGCGATGTCCGGATTGGCCGCCTCTGCCATGTTCACGTTGTAGCGGGCCACAAAGCGGCGTATCACCGCGGTGGTCAGGCCTCCCAGCCGTGCCGACGCAAATCTGCCGGCCAGCGTGGTGAGTGCCCGCTTGGGCATGAGGTACTGCGGCAGAACTGCCAGACGATCAGACACGGGCAAGCCTCTCAAGGACGAAAGCGGCTGATTCTATCGGCCGCATGCCTCGGGACTGGTGCCATGCATCCCCGCAGCTCTTGCAGTGACTGGGGTTGGTTCTGCGTGTTCGGTGCGCAGCGAAATCACCGTGCGACAGCCCTGGAAACCGAAACCCGTTTTGCCGAGGCGGCTCGGCGCGCGTGGCGGTGGGTGCAAGAAATGCTGGCAGATGCTTTGCTGCCGGGTTTTGGTCGGGCGTCCATCGCACTTCGGCGGACTTCGGCAAAATACGGGGCCAGGTGCTGGTTCAGTGCGATTTTTTCGTGAATGAGTCTGAACCACGAACACGATAAGCTGAGGTGCGACGGTGCCCTGGCGTTTGCGATTGCGTCATGTCCTCTCCACATTCGGGCCTTCCTCCCACCCCTCCTGCCACACTTCTGACATCGCCTGGCGCGCGGTGGATGCGCTGGCTTCGTCGTTTCTGGCCCGCGCCGGTGGGCATTGATGGCCGTGAAAGACTTCGGGTGATTGCAGGGGTCTCGCTCGGTGTCCTGATTGCAGCCCTGCTGAGTCGCTGGTGGGCGATAGGCCACGCTGGCCCGTGGATGGTGGGCTCGCTGGGTGCGAGCGCCATTCTGGTCTTTGGCATGCCGTCCAGCCCATTGGCCCAACCCTGGCCGGTGCTGGGCGGCAGTACTCTGTCGGCACTGGTGGGCGGTGTTTGTGCGGCGCTGGTGCCCGATCCTGCCGTTGCAGGAGCACTGGCGGTGGGGCTTTCCATGGCGCTCATGGTGCCCCTGCGTTGCCTGCATCCGCCAGGTGGTGCCATGGCACTGTATGTTGTGATAGCCCAGGGCAACGGATTGCAACTGGCGGCTTTTCCGATTTGCTTCAACGCCTTGGTTCTGGTGGTTTTGGGTGTGGCCTACAACACCCTGACGGGGCGCCAATATCCGCATTCGCAACGCTGGCGCGAACCAGCGGGCCCGCCACAATCGGGACCCTTTGCCGCATCGGACGTGGATGCCGCGTTGTCTCACTACAACCAGCTTCTCGATGTGAGCCGCGAGGATCTGGAAGGGTTGTTGCATCTGGCCGGTCGGGCGGCCTTTCAGCGCACGCTGGGCGATCTGCGCTGTTCGGACGTCATGTCCAAGCCGCCGTTGGCCGTGGAGGCGGGAGTGTCGCTCAAGGACGCCTGGGCACTGATGCGCAGCCAGCAGGTCAAGGCGCTTCCCGTGGTGGATGCACATCGCCTTGTGGTGGGTATCGTCACCGTGGCGGACTTCATGCGGCTTGCCAACCTGGATATGCACGAAGGTCTGGGGCAGCGATTGCGGACACTGGTGATGGGCCGCAGCGGCCAGCCGGCATCGGTGGGCGAGATCATGTCGCACCCTGTACAAGTGATTGGAGAACAGCAGCACGCCATGGATCTCGTGCCTCTTTTTTCGCAGGGTGGGCATCATCACATTCCGGTAGTGGACACCCGTCAGCAGTTGGTGGGCATCATTACCCAGACAGATCTGGTGCGCACGCTGGCTGGCGCCTTGCAGATTCCGCAAGTGGCGGGCTCCACCCCTGCTGGGTAGTTTGGCGCGCCGGCATAGGCAGACCGGGGACATCGCGCTACAATCAGCAGGCTCATGCACAGCGCCTCGCCTGTCCATTGAAGCCGTCTCCCCGGCCTCTTTTCTGATCTGCGCCCCGGGTGCAGCGACTCCCCCGCCCGCAAAGCACCGTGCCCCGAGCCCCCTGAAGGCACGGTAACGGCGGTCGTGGATGCACGATGTGCTGGTGTGCCAACCACAGAATATTTGTTTTTAAGAGATAACCATGGCCAAAGAAGAACTCATTGAAATGCAAGGCTCCGTGACGGAAGTTTTGCCGGATTCGCGTTTTCGCGTCACCTTGGAAAACGGCCACCAGCTGATTGCCTACACCGGTGGAAAGATGCGCAAGCACCATATCCGCATTTTGGCGGGCGACAAGGTGTCGCTGGAATTGTCGCCCTACGATTTGACCAAGGGACGCATCACTTTCCGCCATCTGGCGGGTCGTGGTCCAGGGCCCTCCAGCCGTTGATTTTTCTCCATGGCGGCTCCTGCCGCAGGAGAGACGTAAAAATGAAATGCGTCAAATCCAAAACAGGCCGGATTTTCGGGTTAGAATACGAGCTGTCGGAGCGTAGCGCAGCCTGGTAGCGCATCTGCTTTGGGAGCAGAGGGTCGCGAGTTCGAATCCCGCCGCTCCGACCAATGTTCAAAGGACTTGCAGCACAAGCTGCAAGTCCTTTTTGCTTTCTGCCTAATGGGAGTATGGTGCTTTGCCAAGCTCCAGCCCATTCGCGATGAGAACCACATCATCACCATAAAAAAAACGCGGCCTGGGCCGCGTTTCCTGTGGGTGAGTGGGCGTTCCGGGTGAACGCGGCGACTTCCCTTTTTATTCCACCTTGGCCTTGGCGCGCAGTTCTTCCTGGAACTTAGCCAGCTTTTGCTGCTGCAGTTGCTGCGCCACCTGGGGCTTGACCTCGTCCAGCTTGGGCAACTGGGCCTGGCGCATATCGTCCAGGCGGATCACGTGCCAGCCAAACTGGCTCTTGACAGGGGTCTCGGTCATCTTGCCCTTGCTGAGCTTGATCAGGGCTTCGGTGAATTCGCTCACATAGCTGGCGGGATTGGCCCAGTCCAGATCGCCGCCCTTGGCGCCAGAGCCTGGATCCTTGGATTGCTTCTTGGCGATGTCTTCAAACTTGGCGCCTTTCTTGATGGAGGCAATGATGGCCTTGGCATCGGCTTCCTTGTCCACCAGGATGTGGCTGGCCTTGTATTCCTTGCCACTGTTGGCTGCCGCGAACTTGTCGTACTCGGCCTGGATTTCAGCGTCCGTGACGGGGTTGTTTTTCTGGAAATCGGCGAACAGTTCGCGGATCAGGATGGTCTGGCGGGCCAGTTCCATCTGTGCCTTGTAGTCTGTCGATGTCTCCAGGCCACGCTTTTGCGCTTCCTGCAGGAAGATTTCGCGGGCGATCACTTCTTCCTTGATCTGGCCTTCCACTTCAGGGGTCACAGGGCGACCGGACCGCTCCACCTGCTGGCGCAGGACTTCGGCGCGCTCTTTGGGTACGGCCTTGCCGTTCACGATGGCAATGTTCTGGGCGGAAACGGGCAGGGCCATCGTACCCAGCACGGCAGCGGCCACGAGGCCTGACAGGATCTGTTTCTTCATGCGGAATCCAAAAAATGAGAGGGTGATTGCAGGCTGAAGGCCGGCAGCTGCATAGATGGGTGCCGGTTCAGAGAACTTCAATGGCGATGGCGTGAACGCCCTGGTCAATAAATTCTTGCAGCGCATCATACACAAGGCGATGCTGCGCCACGCGGCCTTTTCCTGTAAGCAGGGGTGACGCAATGCGCACCCTGAAATGGGTTCCGAAACCCGTGCCGTTGGCGCCCGCATGGCCCGCGTGGGCGGCACTTTCGTCCAGCACTTGCACATGGGTGGGGGTGAGTTTTTCAATCAGGCGCTGCTGCATGGCCTGGGCCAGGATGGGAAGTTGGTTTGCGGTCATGCCTGTGGCCCTTTGGTGTCGTCGGTGTCCTTCATGTAGCGGCTCAGATACAGTGCCTGCGCCAGCACAAACACGAACATCAGGCCCATGCCGCCAAACAGCTTGAAGGTGACCCAGGTGTCGGTATCAAAGTGATAGGCCACCCAGAGGTTGAGCACGCCCATGACGGCAAAGAAGCCCGTCCAGCTCCAGTTCATCGTGCGCCAGGCGGACTCTGGCAGATCCATCTGGGCACCCATCAGGGACTTGAGCAAATTCTTGCGGAAGAACAGCTGGCCGCCCAGCAGCGCGCCACCCATCAGCCAGTACAGCACCGTGGGCTTCCATTTGATGAAGGTGTCGCTGTGCGAGAGCAGGGTGGCGCCGCCGAATAGCACGATCACCCCCAGGCTGAGCCATTGCATGGGTTCGACCTTGCCGTGCTTGTAATGCAGGTAGCCGATCTGCACCGCCGTGGCGGCAATGGCCACCGCCGTGGCGATGTAGATACCCCAGATCTTGAACGCCGCAAAGAACAGGAAGATGGGAAAGAAATCGATCAGTAGTTTCATGTCGCCTGAGGGTAGGGGTGATGGTCTGGGCGTGTTTCAGGGGGCGTCGGGCTCGAAATCGAGCGAGGCCGAATTCATGCAGTAGCGCAGGCCGGTTGGCGCCGGGCCGTCTTCGAAGACATGGCCCAGGTGCGCACCGCATTGTGCACACACGGTTTCGGTGCGGACCATGCCGTGGCTGTGATCGACGATTTCGGCAATGGCGCCCGGTACTGCCTGCGAGAAGCTTGGCCAGCCGCAGCCGGCATCGAACTTGGTGGCGGCATCAAACAACTTGGCCCCGCAGCAGATGCAGTGGTAGCTGCCATCGGCCCAGTGGGCCTCGTATTTGCCAGTGAAGGGGCGTTCTGTGGCCGCATGGCGCGTGACCTGCAGGGCTGCAGGTTCGGCGCCTTTTTCGCGCAGGATGGCTTGCCATTCGGCGTCGGTTTTCTGGAGAGGAAAGTTCATGATGAACAGCTGATCTCGATGGAGGACGCCCAGTCGGGCGGAAAGTCGGCCCAGGCATCGTGGCCGGGGTGTTCGTCGAACGGACGCTCCAGCAGGCGCTGCAAGGTGCGTAGCTCGGAAAAATCGCCAAGTTTCGCCGCGCGGATGGCCTGCTCGCCCAGGTGGTTGCGCAGCACGAACTTGGGGTTGGTTTTTAGCATCAAATCGGCCGATAGCTCTTTATTCATAAGCGCCAGAAGCGCTGAATAAGATAGCTCCCACCGGTCCCAACCCGCAGGGTCTGCAAACAGGTCACGCACGGGCTCGAAGTCGTTGTGCGCCACCGCCTGCGACAGGCGGCGCCAGAAGATGGTGTAGTCCACGCCGTTTTTGGCCAGCAGCAGCAAGATGCCGTCGATCAGATCGGCATCGCCGGCACCCTCCTGCACAAGGCCCAGCTTGGCGCGCATGCGGGCCATGAATTCGGTGGAGAAGACGGTTTTGTACGATACCAGGGCCGCTTGGGCCAGCTCTTGGTCGCCGATCAGCGGCAGCAGTGCCTGGGCCAGGCAAAACAGGTTCCAGTAAGCCACGTTGGGCTGGCGGTTGTAGGCGTATCGGCCCTGGGTATCGCTGTGGTTGCAGACATGGCCGGGCACGAACGCATCCAGGAACTGGAAGGGGCCGTAGTCGATCGTCAGGCCCAGGATGCTCATGTTGTCGGTGTTCATCACGCCGTGGCAAAAACCCACGGCCTGCCATTGCGCCACCATCGTTGCCGTGCGCTCGCTCACGGCCTGCAGCAAGGCTGCATAGGCGTTGCCACCCGGCTGCGGTGCAGTGCGGCAGGCCGGGTAATAGCGGTCGATCACATAGTCGGCCAGCGTGCGCAGTTCTTTTTCCATGTCGCGCGCGGCGAAATGCTCGAAATGGCCGAAGCGGATGAAGCTCTGTGCCACCCGGGTCACTACGGCGGCGGTCTCTGTCTCCTCGCGGTGCACGGGGGCGGGTGATCCGGTGACGCACAGAGCCCGCGAGCTCGGTATGCCCAGTGCATGCATGGCTTCGCTGCACAGAAACTCGCGGATGCTGGAGCGCAGCACCGCGCGCCCATCGCCCATGCGCGAGTATGGGGTGCGGCCGCTGCCCTTGAGCTGCACTTCCAGCCCACCGGTGGTTTCGCCCAGCAGGATCGCGCGCCCGTCGCCCAGTTGTCCTGCCCAGACGCCAAATTGGTGGCCGCTGTAGACACTGGCCAGCGGGCGGCTGCCGGGAGGGCAGGCATTGCCCGTGAACACCCGCAGGGCTTCGTCGGACGCCAGCCAGGCGGCGTCCAGGCCCAGCAGATCCGCCACGCCGCCGCTGGTGCCCACCCAGTATGGCTGGGGCAAAGGCGTGGGATTCAGGTGGGTAAAGAATGCCGGTCCCAGGCTCGCAAAACCGCCGCAGTCGTCCGTCAGGTCCAACGGTGGGGCGGGGGGGCAGTCGGCATGGGGGTTCATGGGGGCATTGTCTCGTAGTCGGGATGCCCCGGCGCCCGCAGGGCCTTGCGTGCGTTGGCCCGCTGCGCGCGGCTGTTCAGTTGTCGATGGTGGCTGCCAGGTAGGCGCGCAGTGCGTCGTCGTCCACCACGGCCACGCGCCCCAGGTCCAGCGTGACGATGCGCAGGGCCTCCAATGTGCGCAGCACGCGGTTGACCGTTTGGCGCGACAGTCCTGCCAGGTGCCCCAGTTCTTCCTGGGTGAGCAGGATGCGCCGCGTGCTGCGCCAGAACAGGGGGCTCAGGTACAGCGCCACGCGGTGCTCGGGCGAGCGCATGCGGCCGGCTTCGATGATGGCCATGGCCTGGCCGAGCCGCATGTTGAGGTGGTTGGCCAGGTACTGGTTGAAAGCAAGGCTGGTGTCGCGCAGTGCCGAGAACAGCGGCAGCGGCAGACACAGCAGCCGTGTCTCGCGCAGCGCGACGACGTGGTAGCGGCGGGGTTCGGGCTTCATGGCCGAGCCTTCTCCGAACCACTCGCCATCAGGCACGCCCAGAAACGCGGAGTGCCGCCCGCGCGCTTCAGGGCTGTGCAGCATCACCAGGCCGCTGAGCACGGCATGCCAGCCCTGAACCGCGGTGCCCGCGGCCAGCATGGTTTCGCCCTTGCCGCCCTGCAGTGTCTGCACGGCATCGCGCACTTCTTCCTGCCGTCCCGGCGAAAGGCTGTGGAACCACGGTTGGGTGGCGATGAATCGCTGGGCAGAGGGAGCGGAAAACATTGCTTGCATTGTGCCGCGCGGCGCTGGTGGCTGGCTCCGCCGCGGTCGGCGCTGCCGACGAAAGGGGGGAGTGAACAAATGAATGGGAACCTACCGGCCGCAGGGGCGGGAAAACCCGCGCCACCTGTCAGCCGCGCGACATGTGTTGGCGCCGGACGCGAAACGCTGCAGACTGTCGCACGGGCCGAGAGCGGCTTGGCGCCTTGCATCCACGTGCGTTTGCAACGGCGGCTGAGCAGCAGCGGCGTCGGCCTGCAGGGCGCGCGGCGTAAGCGTTTGCGCGACCTTGCCACGGTAGGATAAGGATTCCAAATCACATGACTTTCAAGGAGCGCACATGCTGGGCCTGATGCAGAGCCAACCACTGCTGATTTCGTCGCTGATCGAGTTTGCCGAACGGCACCACGGCGATGCAGAAATCGTTTCACGCCGGGTCGAGGGAGACATCCATCGCTACACCTATCGCGACCTCGCATTGCGCTCCAAGCAACTGGCCAACGTGCTGGATGGCATGGGCCTGGAGTTCAGCGACCGCGTGGCTTCGCTGGCATGGAACGGCTATCGCCACATGGAGATGTACTTTGGCGTGAGCGGATCCGGCCGTGTGCTGCACACCGTCAACCCACGCCTGCATCCTGACCAGATCGCATGGATAGTCAACCATGCGCAAGACCAGGTGCTGTGCTTTGACACCACCTTCCTGCCGCTGGTGCAGGCCGTGCATGCGCGCTGCCCTTCGGTGAGGAAGTGGGTGGCGCTGTGCGATGCCGACAAGCTGCCCGCCGATTCGGGCATTCCGGGCCTGGTGAGCTACGAGGCGTGGATAGGCGGTGCATCGAGCGATTACGCCTGGCCGGTGTTCGACGAAAACTCGGCCTCCAGCATGTGCTACACGAGCGGCACCACCGGCAATCCCAAGGCGGCGCTCTACAGCCATCGCTCCACCACGCTGCATGCCTATGCGGCGGCACTGCCCGATGTGATGGGCCTCTCGGCGCGTGACTCTGTATTGCCTGTAGTGCCGATGTTCCACGTCAATGCCTGGGGCATCCCCTATTCGGCACCGCTGACCGGCTGCAAGCTGGTGTTTCCCGGGCCGGCACTGGATGGCAAATCGGTGTACGAGCTGATCGAGGCGGAAGGGGTGACCTTCGCCGCCGGCGTGCCCACGGTCTGGCAGATGCTGCTGAACCATGTCAAGGCTGGGGGCCTGAAGTTCAGCACGCTCAACCGCACGGTGATTGGCGGCTCTGCCTGCCCGCCCGCCATGATCCATGCCTTCCAGGATGAATTCGGTGTGTCGGTGCTGCATGCCTGGGGCATGACCGAGATGAGCCCCCTGGGCACGCTGTGCACGCTCAAGAACAAGCACCTCGCACTGCCGCGCGATGGGCAGATGAAGATCCTGCAAAAGCAGGGGCGCGCCATCTACGGCGTGGACATGAAGATCGTCGACAGCGCGGGCAATGAACTGCCCTGGGACGGCAAGAGCTATGGCGACCTGCTGGTGAAGGGGCCATGGATCGTGGCCGACTATTACCGCAGCGAAGGCGGCAGCCCGCTGGTACCCGACGCACAGGGACGCGGTTGGTTCCCCACAGGCGATGTGGCCACCATCGACGCCGATGGCTTCATGCAGATCACCGACCGCAGCAAGGATGTGATCAAGTCCGGCGGCGAGTGGATCAGCTCCATCGACATCGAGAACATCGCCATGGCGCACCCGGCCATCGCCATGGCGGCGTGCATCGGTATGCCGCACCCCAAGTGGGATGAGCGCCCGATCATCGCCGTGGCCCTGAAGCCCGGTGCCGAAGCGAGTCGCGAGGAACTGCTGGCCTTCTTCGAGGGCAAGACCGCCAAGTGGCAGGTGCCCGATGACGTGGTGTTTGTGGACGCCATTCCGATCGGTGCCACCGGAAAGATGCTCAAGGCCAAGCTGCGCGAACAGCTCAAGGACTACCGTTTGCCCGGCTTGTGAACCGCAGTGGGCGTGGCGCTCGGGGGAGCGCGCTGCCCGCTGACATGCCGGTCGCTTGCGGCATGTCGTTGGCTTTCGGCGGGCCAGTCGCCTGCGCGATAGCTGCTAGGGGCAATCCCTGAGGGGTGGTTTGGTGCAACGCGGTACGCTGCGTTCGGTTGATTCAACAGGAGACAAGACCATGAAATTTGCTATCAAAGCAGTAGCTGCATCCGTCATTCTGGTAAGCGCTGGCGGCGCGTTCGCCCAAAAGGGTGAAACGGTCAAGATCGCCTGGCTGGATCCACTCTCGGGTCTCATGGCTGCGGTGGGTACGAACCAGCTCAAGAGCTTCCAGTTTCTGGCGGAAGAGTTCAACAAGAAGAATGCAGCCGGCGTCAAATTTGAAATCATCGGCATCGACAACAAGCTGAGCCCGCAGGAAACCACCAGCGCCCTGCGCTCGGCCATGGACCAGGGTGCACGCTACGTAGTGCAGGGCAATGGTTCCGGCCCCGCGCTGGCCATCATCGACGCGCTCGAAAAGCACAACGCCCGCAATCCCGGCAAGGAAGTCCTGTTCCTCAACTACGCGGCCGTGGACCCCGACCTCACCAACAGCAAGTGCAGCTACTGGCACTTCCGTCTGGATGCCGACACCTCCATGAAGATGGAAGCGCTGACCACCTACATGAAGGATCTTCCAGAAGTCAAGAAGGTCTACCTGATCAACCAGAACTACTCGCACGGCCACCAGGTTTCCAAGTTCGCCAAGGACATGATGAAGCGCAAGCGCCCCGATGTGCAGTTCGTCGGTGACGACCTGCACCCGCTGGCCCAGGTGCGGGACTTCTCGCCCTACATCGCCAAGATCAAGGCTTCGGGCGCCGACAGTGTGATCACCGGCAACTGGGGTTCCGACCTGGCGCTGCTCATCAAGGCGGCCAACGACGCCGGCCTGAACAATGTCAACTTCTACACCTACTACGGTTCCGTGACCGGCAGCCCCACTGCCATGGGTGCCGCAGCAGCGGGCCGTGTGTACATGGCGGCTTACGCCCACATGAATTTGCCGGGCCCGCTGAACCAGATCGTGCTGGACTACAAGAAGAAGTTCAATGACGACATGTACACCGGCGCCGTGTACCACGCCTTCTCCATGCTGTCCGAAGGTTTTGCCAAGGCAAAGTCGACCGATCCCGTCAAGGTGGCTGCCGTGCTCGAAGGCATGAAGTTCAAGAGCTTCAATGGCGAGGTCGAAATGCGCAAGGCCGACCACCAGCTGCAGCAGGGCCTGTTCATCTCCAAGTGGGAGAAGGCCGGGGGCAAGTACCCGCTCGACTCCGAGGGCACCGGCTACACGTTCGTTCCGGTGAAGTACTACGAGCCCTATGTGGCCAGCACGCCCACCTCGTGCCAGATGAAGCGTCCGTAAATTCGGCTCCATCGCTTCGAGGCCCGACCTACTCGGGCCTTTTTTTTACCCAGCAATGAAAAATTCCAATGAATCCTGAGTTTTTCGTGATCTCCACGCTCAATGGCGTGAGCTACGGCCTGCTGCTGTTCATGCTCAGCTCCGGCCTCACCCTCATCTTCAGCATGATGGGGGTCCTCAATTTCGCGCACACCAGCTTTTACATGCTGGGGGCCTACATCGCCTACACGATTTCGAGCGTGGTGGGCTTCTGGCCCGCGCTGGTGCTGGCCCCCCTGCTGGTGGGGGCCATGGGTGCCCTGTTTGAACGCTACAGCCTGCGCCGCGTGCACAAGTTTGGCCATGTGCCAGAGTTGCTGGTGACGTTCGGGTTGTCTTATCTGATCCTGGAGCTGGTGCAGCTGGTGTGGGGGCGTTCCACGGTCCCCTATGGGCTGCCCACGCAGTTGCAGGGGCCCTTGTTCACGCTGTATGGAACGCAGTTTCCCAGGTCACGTTCCTTCGTGATGCTGGTGGCATTGCTGATGCTGGTGTCGGTGTGGCTGCTGCTCACCCGCACCCGCATTGGTCTGGTGATACAGGCGGCCCTCAAGCACCCCGAGATGGTGGAGGCCCTGGGCCACAACGTGCCCCGCGTGTTCATGCTGGTGTTTGGCGGTGGTGCGGCCCTGGCGGGGCTGGCCGGTGTGATTGGCGGCAATACCTATGTCACCGAGCCCGCGATGGCGGCCTCGGTCGGCTCCATCATCTTTGTGGTGGTGGTGGTGGGCGGCATGGGCTCGCTGGCCGGGGCCTTTCTGGCCTCGCTGCTGATTGGCCTGGTGCAGACCTTTGCCGTGGCCATCGATTACTCGCTGGCATCGGCGCTGCAGGGCATGGGTGTGGCAGTGTCGGAAGCGACCTTTGGCTGGCCCTTGCTCAAGCTCACGGTCTCACAGGTGGCACCCATCCTGCCGTATCTTTTTCTGGTTCTGATTTTGATCTTCCGCCCCAAGGGCCTGCTGGGTACCCGGGAAGACTGAGGCTATGAAGTCCACCACTACAACTGTTTCTCCGGCCACGCAATACCACCGGTTCAAGCCATGGAACGTGGGCCGCCTGGTCATCTGGAGCCTGTTTGCGCTTGTGCTCATCGTCGCGCCCATGCTGTTTCGCAGCAGCCTGGCGCTGACCATGCTCTCGCAGATCGGCTACCTCATCATCATCTGCCTGTCCTACAACATGCTGCTGGGGCAGGGCGGCATGCTGAGCTTCGGGCATGCGGTGTACACCGGCCTGGGCTCGTTCATCGCCATCCATGTGATGAACCTCGCGGGCAAGGGTGCAATGCCGGTGCCGCTGGTGCTGATTCCCCTGGTGGGCGGCCTGGCCGGCATGTTCTTCGCCATCCTGCTCGGGTTCGTGACGACCAAGAAATCGGGCACCACGTTCGCCATGATCACGCTGGGTATCGGCGAGCTGGTGGCCTCGATGGCGCTGATGTTTCCCGAGTTTTTTGGCGGTGAGGGCGGTATCACCACCGACCGTGTGTATGGCCAGTCGTTCTTTGGCATCACGTTCGGCCCCGCCATCCAGGTGTATTACCTGATCGCTGCGTATTGCTTTGTCTGCACCGCCGCCATGTTCGCCTTCACGGGCACGCCGCTGGGGCGCATCCTCAATGCCGTGCGCGACAACCCCGAGCGCGTCGAATTCATCGGCTACAACACCCAGCGCGTGCGCTACTTCGCCTTCATCATCGCGGGCTTCTTTGCCGGCATCGGGGGGGGGCTCACGGCGATCAATTTCGAGATCGTCACGGGGGCCGACAGCGTGAATGTGCTGCGCTCGGGCGGGTATCTGCTGTTCACCTTCCTGGGGGGGGGCCACTTTCTTCTTCGGGCCCATCATCGGTGCGGTCTTGCTGGTGCTGGCGTCGGTGCTGCTGTCGGAGTTGTCCAAGGCCTGGCTGCTGTACCTGGGGCTCGTCTTCCTGTTCATGGTGATGTATGCGCCCGGCGGCATTGCCAGTCTGGTCATGATGAATCTGCGCCTGGCCAAGTTTGGCAAGCTGCGCGGCCTGTGGCCCTCGTACCTGGCGCTGGGCGGCACCGCACTGGTGGCCGTGCTGGGGGCCGCAGCCATGGTGGAGATGACCTATCACCTGCAGCTCAATGCCGCCTTGGGGCCGGAGCTTGATTTTCTGGGTGCCACCTTGCATGCCAACTCGGTGGGCAGCTGGTTTGGCGCAGGGTTTGTGCTGCTGACGGGGCTCGGCTTGTTTGAGCTGTGCCGGCGCCAGTTTGTGCGCCAGTGGGGCACTATCCAGGAAGAGATCGAACACGAAATCAAGCGGGGGGAGGCGCTGTGACCATGGCGACAAACGCACCGTGTGCGCTCGAACTGCGTGACCTGCGCAAGAGCTTTGGCAAGACAGAAATCATCCGTGGCGTGAACCTGGCCGTGAAGCCCGGCGAGCGGGTGGCCATCATCGGCCCGAATGGCGCGGGCAAGTCCACGCTGTTCAACCTGATCAGCGGGCGCTTTGGCCCCACCAGCGGCGAGGTGCTGCTCAATGGCCAGCGCATCGACGGCAAGGCACCCTACGAAATCAACCGCATGGGCTTGTCGCGCAGCTTTCAGATCACCAACATCTTTCCCAAGCTGAGTGTGTTTGAAAACCTGCGCTGCGGCGTGCTCTGGAGCATGGGCTACAAGTACACCTTCCTGCGATTTCTCTCGAAGCTGGACGACGCCAACGAGCGCGCCAGGCAGCTCATGGAGATGATCAAGCTCGACAAGAAGCGTGACACCCTGGCCGTGAACCTGACCTACGCCGAGCAGCGCGCCCTGGAGATCGGCGTCACCATTGCCGGCGGCGCCAATGTGATCTTGCTCGACGAGCCCACCGCCGGCATGAGCCGCAGCGAAACCACGCGCTTCATCCACCTCATCAAGGAGGTGACCGAAGGCCGCACCCTGCTCACGGTGGAGCACGACATGGGCGTGGTGTTCGGCCTGGCCGACAAGATTGCCGTGGTGGTGTATGGCGAGGTCATCGCCTTTGACACCCCCGACAAGGTGCGCGCCAATGCGCGCGTGCAAGAAGCCTACCTGGGCTCCGCCGTGGCCGATGCACAGGCGGGGGGACATTGACATGCTGAAAATCGACAACCTCCACGCCTACTACGGCAAAAGCCATGTGCTCCATGGTGTTTCCTTCGATATCCAGCCCGGTGAAATCGTGGCCTTGCTGGGGCGCAATGGATCGGGCCGCTCCACCACGGCCAAGGCCGTGATGGGCCTGGTGGACTGGGAAGGCTCGGTGCAATGGAAGGGGCAGGCCCTCAAGGGAAAAAAGGCCTACGAGATTGCCCATCTGGGCATTGGTTATGTGCCCGAAAGCCGCGATGTCTTTCCCAACCTCACGGTGCACCAGAACCTGCTGCTGGGGCAAAAAGGCAAGGGCAAGGGCAGCCGGTGGTCGTTTGATGACATGTACGACATGTTCCCCCGCCTCAAGGAGCGCCGCAACATCGAGGCGGGCGTGATGTCGGGCGGCGAGCAGCAGATGCTCACCCTGTGCCGTACCCTGATGGGCGACCCCGACCTCATCATCATCGACGAACCCACCGAGGGCCTGGCTCCCAAGATCGTTGAACTGGTGGGGCAATACTTGCAGACCATCCAATCGCGCGGCATCTCGGTTCTGCTGATCGAGCAAAAGCTCACCATCGCCATGACCATCTCCGACCGGACGCTGGTCATGGGCCATGGCAGCATCGTTTTCCAGGGAACCCCCGAAACCTTGCGGGCCGACAGCTATGTCCGCAAAGAGTGGTTGGAGGTCTGACCACGCGGGCCGGCGATGCAGGGGGCTCAGGCCTGCTGGCGCCGGCGAGGTGCTCACTGCCTTGTTCCATGGGCCGCATTTGCTCCCATCTGAGTGGCTGTTCGTCGTTTGTCCCGGGCGAGACAAATCGGCACAGTCAACGCTGGCAGAACTCTCTACAATAAAAATCGCACGATCGTTCTTTTATAATTTTCAAGGAACAACAGCATGACCGCTGAATACAAAGTCCACGGCTCCGTTGCCGTGATCACGCTGGCCAATCCTCCCGTCAACGGGCTCGGCCTGTCGACCCGCCAGGGCATTGTGGACGGCCTGACCCGTGCCAATGACGATGCCGCGGTGACGTCCATCGTCATCACCGGTGCGGGCGGTGCGTTTTCCGGCGGCGCCGACATCAAGGAATTCGGCACCGACAAATCACTGCAAGAGCCCAACCTGCACTCCGTGATTGCTGCCGTGGAGAATTCGCCCAAGCCCGTGGTGGCCGCGATCCACTCGGTCTGCATGGGCGGTGGACTGGAGCTGGCCCTGGGCTGCCATTACCGTATTGCAGCCCCTGGTTGCAGCGTGGCCCTGCCCGAAGTGAAGCTGGGCATCCTGCCCGGCGCTGGCGGCACCCAGCGCCTGCCGCGCGTGGTCGGTGTGGAGGCAGCCCTGAACATGATCGTGAGCGGCGAGCCCGTCAAGAGCGAGCTGCTCGGCTCCATGCCCGGCCAGAAGCTGTTCGACAAGATGGCGGCATCGCCTGAGGCATTGGCCGCCGAGGCCCTGGCTTTCGCGCAGAGCGTGGCCGACGTGCGCCCCATGCCCCTGGTGCGCAATCTGCCCTGCAAGCACCCGCAGGGCGACGCGTACTTCCAGTTCGCGCGCAACATGGTCAAGGGCATGAGCAAGAACTTCCCGGCGCCCGCCAAGTGCGTGGACGCCGTCGAGGCCGCCACCAAGAAGAAGTTTGCCGATGGCCTGCTGTTCGAGCGCGAGCTGTTCATCAACCTGATGTGGACACCCGAATCGCGCTCGCTGCGCCACCTGTTCCTGGCCGAGCGTGCTGCGAGCAAGATTCCCGACGTGCCTTCCGACACCCCCAAGCGCGACATCCAGGCCGTGGCCGTGATCGGTGCCGGCACCATGGGCGGTGGCATTGCCATGAACTTCCTCAACGCCGGCATCCCCGTGAAGATGCTGGAGATGAAGCAGGAGGCGCTGGACCGTGGCATCGCCACCATCCGAAAGAACTACGAAGCCCAGGTCAAGAAGGGCAAGCTCAAGCAGGACAAGTACGAGCAGCGCATGGCCCTGCTGTCCACCACGCTGAGCTATGACGACCTCAAGGATGCCGACCTCGTGATCGAGGCGGTGTTTGAGGAACTGGGCGTGAAGGAAGCCGTGTTCAAGCAGCTCGACGCCGTGATGAAGCCCGGCGCCATCCTGGCCTCCAACACCTCCACGCTCGACGTCAACAAGATCGCCAATTTCACCCAGCGGCCGCAGGACGTGGTGGGCCTGCACTTCTTCAGCCCGGCCAACGTGATGAAGCTGCTCGAAGTGGTGCGTGGCGACGCCACCGCCAAGGACGTGCTGGCCACCGTGATGGCCATGGCCAAGAAGATCAGGAAGACCGCCGTGGTCTCCGGCGTGTGCGATGGTTTCATCGGCAACCGCATGATCGAGCAATACGGCCGCCAGGGCGGCTTCCTGCTCGACGAAGGCTGCACGCCCGAGCAGGTGGACAAGGCGATGGAAAAATTCGGCATGGCCATGGGGCCGTTCCGCATGGGCGACCTGGCCGGCAACGACATCGGCTGGGCCATCCGCAAGCGCCGCTACACCGAAAAGCCCGACATGAAGTACAGCAAGACCGCCGACTTGCTGTGCGAGAAGGGCCGCTTCGGCCAGAAGACTGGCGCCGGCTGGTACGACTACGTGCCTGGCAAGCGCGACGCGATCCCGAACGCCGAAGTGGTGAAGATGATCGAGGACCACCGCGCGTCGCTCGGCATCACCCCGCGCAAGATCTCCGACGAGGAAATCGTGCAGCGCCTGGTGTTCAGCCTGGTCAACGAAGCCGCCCACATCCTCGAAGAAGGCATTGCCAACAAGGCCAGTGACATCGACGTGGTCTACATCTTTGGCTACGGCTTCCCGGTGCACCGTGGCGGCCCGCTGAACTACGCCAACGAAGTCGGCCTGTTCAACGTGGTCCAGGCCATGAACCGCTTTGCCAAGAACCCGCTGGACGACGCCGCGTTCTGGAAGCCCGCGCCGCTGCTGGCCAAGCTGGCCGCCGAAGGCAAGGCCTTCAACTGAGCGCCCAGCTACACCACCGAACAAGGAACCAACATGACTTCCGCAGTAATCGTATCGACCGCACGCACCCCCTTGACGAAGAGCTGGAAGGGCGCCTTCAACATGACCCACGGCGCCACGCTGGGCGGCCACGTGATCGAGCACGCCATCCAGCGCGCCGGCATTGAAGCCGCCGAAGTGGACGACGTCATCATGGGCTGCGGCACCCCCGAAGGTGCCAGCGGCGCCAATATTGCCCGCCAGGCCGCCCTGCGCGCCGGCTGCCCCGTCACCGTGTCGGGTATGACCATCAACCGCTTCTGCTCGTCGGGCCTGCAGACCATCGCCACCGCCGCCCAGCGCATCATCGCCAACGAAGGCGACATCTATGTGGCCGGCGGCCTGGAAACCATCTCCTGCACCGCGCAGGAAATGAATCAGCACATGCTGCAGGAGACCTGGCTCATGAAGAACAAGCCCGAGGTCTACTGGCCCATGCTGCAGACGGCCGAGCAGGTCGCCAAGCGCTACAACATCAGCCGCCAGGCCATGGACGAATACGGCGCCGCCAGCCAGCAGAAGGCTGCCGCTGCGTTGGAGGCGGGCCTGTTCACCGACGAAATCGCACCCATCACCGTGACCATGGGTGTGGCCGACAAGGCCATGGGCCTGACCACCAGGCAGGTGACGGTGAGCGTGGACGAAGGCATCCGCGCCGGCACCTCCTACGACGGCATCAAGGGCCTGCGCTCGGCCCTGCCGGGCGGCCTGATGTCGGCTGGCAATTCGAGCCAGCTCTCGGATGGGGCCGGTGCCGTGGTCGTCATGCACGAAGACCTGGTCGCGAAGAAAGGCCTCAAGCCCCTGGGCCGTTTCCTGGGCTTCGCGGTGGCCGGTTGCGAACCCGACGAAATGGGGATCGGCCCCGTGTTCGCCATCCCCAAGGTGCTCAAGCGCCTGGGCCTGTCGATGAACGACATCGACCTGTGGGAGCTGAACGAAGCCTTCGCCGTGCAGGTGCTCTACTGCCGCGACAAGCTGGGCATCCCTGCCGACAAGCTCAATGTCAACGGTGGTGCCATCGCTGTGGGCCACCCCTATGGCATGAGCGGCCAGCGCCTCACGGGCCACGCCCTTATCGAAGGCAAACGCCGTGGCGCCAAGCGCGTGTGCGTGACCATGTGCATCGGCGGCGGCATGGGTGCGGCGGGCGTGTTTGAAGTGCTGTAAGCGCTGACGGCCGGTTAGAACGCAACGCCCCGCGCAGGCCGCAAGGTTTGCGTGGGGCGTTTGCTATTTATTTGCTGCTGGTGATTGATGAATGGGTGCTGGGTGCCTGGAGGGCTTGAGATGCCTTGGTTGCGTTGCCGCGCAGCTTGGGGGGCGGACGGCAGTCGGCCCCCAGCAGACATTGGCCGCCTGTGCGAAATCGTCTGCTGAGTGAACCTCTGCGGCGTGGGACGCGACTTGGCCAGCTCCTGTTAACGTTGAACCGGCACCTTCCTCTTTGGCTGCCCCTGGTATGTGGGAATGAACTGGCGGGGTATCGGCCCCTTGATGCGGCCGCCTTGCTGTGTTTGTTCCCACGCGTGGGCAAGCACGCCGACCGACCTCGATAGACAGAAGAGCCCCCGCGCCAATGGCGCTGGAAAACCAAGCTCAGCGTAGATCACCGCGGTGGCCCCATCGATGTTCATGGGGATTGGCTTGCCTTTGCTCGCGCTCAGCGTTGCTTCAACGGCTCGCCCGATGCGCGCAAACCTGCCGCTCACCTCACCCTTCTTGGCTGCTTCATCGACGAGCTCCAGCAAAGGAGCACTTCTAGGGTCTACAGGGTGAAAGCGATGCCCAAAACCCGAGATGACCTTGCCATGGACTTCCACAAACGCCCGAAGCCCCGCCGCAACTGCGTCGTCCTCGGTTGCGCCCGCGTCCATCCGCGCAGCGATGTCTTCATAAAGCTCCACGGCTTGTTCGCCCGCGCCCCCGTGAACATCGCCCAGGACATTGACTGCCGAGGCCATGGCGCTGTTGAGGCCAACGCCACACGTAGCGGCCATGCGTGCAATGGCAATGCTCGGAGCTTGCGGACCATGGTCGACCGCGGACATCAGAGCGGACTCCAGCAGTTCGCCCTGGACGCGGGTGGGAAGTTCACCACGCGTCATCAGCCAGATCATCTGCGCCAGGCTGACTCGCTCGCGAATCAAGTCTTCGATGGGGTACCCGCGGTAGCGGATGACGCCAGGCGACATGTCGATGATGCTTGTGCGCCACCAGTCCTCGGTGGCCTTGCGTGCATCGGGTGTCGTGTCCGTCATACTGCCTTCTCCTCTTTCAGTGCCTCAATTTCCAGAGGCGAATAGCCCAGTTCCGCCAGAATTTCATCAGAGTGCTGCCCCAGCGTGGGTGGCGCTGAGTCGACCCGAGGTGCTTGGCCATTCACCTTGAAGCCTGTGCGTACCAGGCGAATGTCGCGACCGACACCGGGCACATTGTCAAAGCGACCCACCATGCCGCGTTCAGCCACCTGGGGGTGTTCAAGGGCCTGGGGAACCGAGTAGACAGGGCCTGCAGGCACGCCAGCCTGATTGAAAAGTGTCCACCACTCGTCCGTCGACTTCATGGCCATGGCTTCCTCTAAAGCTGCCTTGAGTTCGAACCGGTGCTGCAGGCGAGCCTGTCGTTCGCTGAAGCGCGCGTCGGTGATGAGTTCGGGGCGTCCCACGACCTGGCACACGGCCTCGAACTGCTCTTGCTTGTTGGCGGCGATGTTCAGAAGTCCGTCACCGGTACGGAAAGTTCCGGACGGGCTGGCGGTCACGTTCTCGTTGCCCATGGGCTTGGGCTCGCGACCTGCAATCAGGTGGTTCGAGACCGCCCATCCCATGGTCGCCATGACGGCTTCGAGCATCGAGACATCGATGAAGGTTCCGCCGCTGCGCTCCCGGTCCGCCAAGGCTGCCGCGACCGCGAATGCCGCGGTGATGCCCCCAATCGTGTCGGCGACCGGATAGCCGACGCGGTAAGGCGCGTTCTCTGGCGCACCGGTGATGCTCATGACGCCTGACATGCCCTGGATGATTTGGTCGTACGCCGGCAGGTCGCGAAGCGGCCCATCCTGGCCAAATCCCGAGATGGCGCAGTAGATGAGCTTGGGGTTCTCCTTCAGGAGTTCGTCGTAGCCAAGTCCCAGGCGCTGCATGACGCCGGGGCGGAAGTTCTCTACCACGACGTCGGCCGTGCGCACCAGTTTCCTGAATACGTCTTTTCCGGTCGGGTGCTTGAAGTCGATGGTGATGGAGCGCTTGCCCGGGTTCTGCGCCAGAAACGAGACGCCCATGTAGCGCTTGTTCAGCTCGGGGTCGGCGCCGAGCTGGCGCGCCAGGTCGCCGCCGTTGCGGGTCTCCACCTTGATGACGTCGGCGCCCATGTGGGCCAGCTGGTGGCAGGCGAAGGGCCCTGCCAGCACGTTGGTGAGGTCAAGGACGCGGACGCCGCGAAGCGCATTGGACATGACGCTCTCCTCAGTCGGCCTTGATGCCGGCCTGCTGGATGACGGCGCTCCAGCGCTGGATCTCGCTGTTGACCAGTTGCGTTGCCTGGGCGGGTGTATTCGCCACCACCGTCAGGCCCATCTCGGCAATCTTCTTTTTGGCCTCCGGTTGGGCAAGGGATGCGTTGAACTCCTTGTTCAGCCTGTCCACGACGACTTGCGGTGTGCCGGCCGGGGCGCCGATGCCAATCCAGTAGTCCATGTCCATCCTGGGAATGCCTGCTTCCTTGGCGGACGGCACGTCGGGCAGCATGGCGTTGCGCTCTGCCCCGGTCACCATGAGGGCGCGGAGCTTGCCGCTCTTGATGTGCGGAAGCGCGGTGGGTACGGAGGTGATGAGGGCCTGAACCTGGTTGCCCATGAGGTCGGTCAGGACGGCGCCGGCGCCTTTGTAGGGGACGTGCACGATGTCGACACCCGTGGTGCTTTTGAAAAGTTCGCCCGCCAGATGCGTGTTGGTGCCGTTGCCGCCAGAGCCATAGTTCAGCTTGCCCGGCTGTGCCTTGGCCAGGGCGATGAACTCCTGCACTGTCTTCGCAGGCACGGCCGGATTGATGACCAGAACATGCGGGACCTTGACCGCCGTTGCGACCTGTGTGAAGGCTTTCTTGGGGTCGAATGGAAGTGTCGTAATCAGGCCAGCGGCGATGGTGTAGGAGAGCTCGACGGTGAGCAAGGTATTGCCGTCGGGGGCAGACCGGGCGGCTGCACCCCAGCCGACGACGCCGCCGCCACCGGTGCGGTTGTCGACAATCATCGGTGCGCCGACGCCGGGTGCGGCGAACTGCGCGATGACACGCGTCACCAAGTCGGCGCTGCCGCCAGGCGCATAGGGAACAATGATGGTGACGGGCTTCTGAGCGAACGCGCCAGCACTGAAGAGGGATGCGGCGCTTGCAAGGACGATGGCTCGGCGCAAGGTGTTGAATGGCATGAAAGTCTCCGGAAGTTGTTGAGAGAGGGGCACTCAATCGAGCTTCGCGCCCGATTCACGGACAGCGGTGCCCCAGCGCGTCTGTTCGCTCTTCATGAAGGCGCCGAGCTCCGCCGGCGAGCCACCGCGTGCAACGCTGCCTTCGTCGCGCAGGCGGGCCATGATCTCTGGCCGCTTCAGGGCCGCGTTCACGGCCTCATTCACCTTGGTGATGGCTTCAGGCGGCGTGCCGGCCGGAGCAACGAGCGCCTTCCAGTCCTCCACGACGAAACCCTGGTAGCCGGACTCGGCGACGGTGGGAACATCGGGAAGCACTTCAATCCGCTTGAGCGAAGTGACGGCGACGGCGCGCAATTTGCCAGCCTTGACCATGGAGACGATGCTGGGCGGGGTGGCGAAGTAGATGTCCGTTTGACCGCCCAACAGGTCGGTGGTGGCGGGGCCGGCGCCCTTGTACGGGACGTGCATGACCTTGATGCCCGCACGGCGGGCGAACATTTCGCCGCCCACATGGCCCACGGTGCCGGTGCCGGCGGAAGCCATCGTCAGCTGCCTGCTCTGGCCCTGTGTTTTCAGGTCTTCCAGGTTCTTGATGGGAGAGTCTGCTCGGACGACCAAGACAAGTGGCTGCGAGGCCAGGAGCACGACCGGCGCAAAGTCCTTCGAAGCATCGAAAGGCATCTTTGTGTACAGCGTTGGATTGATGGCCAGGTTGGCGGTCTGCCCCGTTCCGACGGTGTAGCCGTCCTTCTTGCTTTTTGCGACGGCGTCCATGCCGATGTTCCCACCCGCGCCCGGCTTGTTGTCGACGATGAAGTTCCACTTGCTGTCCTTCAATGTCACCTCGTTGGCCACCAGGCGCGTGAGCACATCGGTGCCACCGGCTGGCGGGAACGGTACGACAAGCTTGATGGGCTGGTTGGGGTAGGCGCTTTGCGCAGCGGTTGCAACGCTGCAGACGACAAGAGCGACAGATAGGGCCACGCGGGCGGTGGCGAACTTGGAAATGTTCAAGGAAGTCTCCTGACGAACTGGGGGCAGGCGGGGTGGCTTAGGACTGGGCGAGGCGATAGACCCGAGTCGCCGTCCCTTGGAAAAGTGCTGCGCGTTCGTGGGCAGTGGCGCGGGAAGTCAGTCGCTTGAAGGCGTTCCAGCACGTGACGTAGCTGTACGAACCCTTGTCGACCGGGAAATTGCTTTCGAACATGCAGCGCTCTGCCCCGAAGGCCTCGATGCACGGCTCCATCCACGGCTTCCACGCCTCGGCCAACTGCTCAGAACTCGGAGGAAGCTCGCCCTTCTCAAAGTCGAATCCGTTGATGCGCATCCCCAGTCCACCCAGCTTCACGTAGACGTTGGGTAACTGGGCGAGCTGCCGCATGGAATGCAGCCAGGTCTCGAAGACTGGCTGGCGACGTGATTCGTAGGCACCGACTCGGACGATGCCGCCGCAGTGATTGATGACGACGGGGGTGTCCGGCGCCGACTTGGCCAATTCGAAGAGTTCTGGCAACTGATGGAAGAACAGCCATGCGTCGTAGGAGAGCTGTAGCGAAGCCAACTGGGCAACCCCGCGGCCGTAGGCCTTGTCCAGAAGAAGGCCGCGAGGGACTGCGGACAGGGGATTGACCAGCGACGAATCCGCGTCCCAAGTCGTGAGGTGCCTCACGCCCTTGAAGCGACCCGCGCCGGCTTGCACGTGCGCCTCCAGCACTTCCCGTACTTCCGCGCCCAGCCGGAGGTCGGCGTGGCCCACGATGCCCTTGGCGATTTGCGGGATGCCCTCGGCCTGTTTCTGTGCCATGGCATTGACACACTCTGTTTCTCCAACGGGCTTGAGCGCCGAAGGCCCCTCCTGCCTGTACCGCGTTAGCGCCTGCATGTAGATGGACGCGACCACGTTGTGGCCGGAGCGTGCATCGGCCAGGTACTCGCCATCGAGGTAGGTCCAACCCGGCCGGTCGTAGAAATGGTGGTGCGCGTCGACGATGGGCAACTCAGGCTCCAGGACGGCCTCCTGGCGCATCGCGAGCCAGTCGTCACGAACGGGCAGATAGTTGCTGGTGGACATGCTTGCGTCTCTGGAGTGTGTGTTGATGTTCTATTGGATGGAACAAAGAACTGTTGGATGGAACTATACGAACAAAAAATGACCTTTTGAATGCGGGTTAACCCTTCTTTTGGACATGTGTCGGTGCGTCCGCGGCGGCGTGTCACACTTCGACTTGGCTGCCTGAAGACAGCGCGCCATTTCGTCCGTCCTATGCCTCCATGACTGAATCGACTACCGCTCCACCGCCCGCCAACACCGCCGAATCAAGTGGCATTGCTGTCCTGGATAAAGCGTTTTCTCTGCTCGCCGCTTTTGGACCCGACGAGGGCCGGCTCACGTTGACCGAGCTGTCGAGGAGGACCGGGCTTTACAAAAGCACTGTGCTGCGTCTACTCGGTGCCTTGGAGCACGGCGGCTTCATTCGCAAACTGCCGGACGGCCAATACTCCATTGGCCCGCAGCCACTGCGGCTCGCTTCGATTTACCAACGCTCTTTCCAGGTGGGGCATGTCATTGAGCCCTTGCTCAAGCAGTTGAGCGCGGCCACTGGCGAGACGGCTTCCTTCTACGTAAGGCAAGACGACAAGCGCATTGCGCTGTTTCGCGCCGAGCCGGCAAGGTCGGTTCGTGCGTCCGTGCAGATCGGGCAGGAATACGCCGTTGCCCAAGGTGCATCGGGCAAGGTCCTGCTCGCGTTCTCCGCATCGCCACCTCGGGGCTACGAGGAGATTCGCGAGCAGTTGTGGGCCGTTTCGTACGGCGAGCGCGACCCCGAAACTGCTTCTGCTGCGGCACCAGTCTTTGGGGTCAACGGTGAGTTGCAAGGCGCGCTGACGGTGTCCGGCCCACGAGCGCGACTGGAACCGTCGGACGCAATGCTGGCCGCCTGCCGCCAGGTCCTTGAAACCGCGCGTGATGCCACATCCGCGTTGGGCGGCGGCACTGTGCGCTATCAACAAGGGTTGGAGCAACTGACGATGGCGCGATTGAAGGACCGCGTCGCCTAGAAAAGTCCTGGGGCAACACGAGTGACCAGGCAGCGACCCAGCCGAATCGCTGGTGACGCCTGCGTGTATGGTGTGCCGCAGGACATAGGAGGCGTCTCGCATGAAGCAACCACGTGCGGCTTCGATTGGATTCGGAACGTCCGCTTCACCAAAGCAGTGAACGCTTGCCATGGATGGCCGATTCAACCGGTCATTCCACCCGAGGTGCCGCCGGTCCGCGTCACCCACCGGACACGCGATAACCCGATGCGGCTCCCATAATTTCCCGCATGACGACCTCCCTGCGCTCCACCCTCGATTTCCTGCTCTACGACTGGCTCCAGGCCGAGTCGCTCAACACGTGCGAGCGCTTTGCCGACCATTCGCGCGAAACGTTTGATGCCGTGCTCGACACCTGCGAGCGCATCGCGCGCGAGAAGTACGCACCATTCAACCGCACGGTGGACATGCAGGAGCCGCATTTCGACGGCGAGCGCGTCACGCTGCCGCAGGCCACCAAGGATGCCTACGACGCCTATGCCGCCTCGGGCATGCTCAGCGCGGCGCAGGATTACGACATTGGCGGCATGCAGTTGCCCTACACGGTGGATGCGGCGGCCAATGCCTTCTTTGCCGTGGCCTCGATCAGCATCAGCTCCAGTCTGCTGAGCGTGGGCAATGCCAACCTGCTCATGGTGCACGGTACGCCGCTGCAGAAGCAGGTGTTTGCGCTCAATGAATTCTCGGGGCGCTTCTCGGGCACCATGTGCCTGAGCGAGCCGCAGGCGGGCTCATCCTTGAGCGATGTGGCTACACGTGCTGTGCCGGACGGTGAGGGCTTCGAGGCCGACCCGCTCGGCGCACGCTACCGCCTCACGGGCCACAAGATGTGGATCTCGTCGGGCGAGCATGAACTGTCGGAGAACATCGTCCACCTCGTGCTGGCCAAGATTCCGGGGCCCGATGGCAAGCTGGTGCCGGGCACGCGCGGCATTTCGCTGTTCATCGTGCCCAAGAAGCTGGTCGATACCGCAGGCCAGCTGACCGGCGTGCGCAACGACGTGGCGCTGGCGGGCCTGAACCACAAGCTGGGCTGGCGCGGCACCACCAACACGCTGCTCAACTTTGGCGAAGGCAAGTACCCGGTGCAGGGCAGGGCGGGAGCGGTGGGCTACCTTGTGGGCCAGCCTGGAAAGGGCCTGGCGTGCATGTTCCACATGATGAACGAGGCGCGCATTGGCATCGGCATGGCCGCCACCATGCTGGGCCTGGCGGGCTACTACGCCAGCCTGGACTACGCCAAGAGCCGCCCGCAGGGCCGTCTGATGGGTGCCAGCGGCAAGGACGCCGCCCAGCCCCAGGTACGCATCATCGAGCATGCCGACGTCAAGCGCATGCTGCTGGCGCAAAAGAGCTATGGCGAGGGCGCGCTGGCGCTCAACCTGTTCTGCGCCCGCCTGGTGGACGAGCAGCACACCGGCGCTGCCGAGGCCGCCGACGAGGCGCGCCTGCTGCTGGAAGTGCTCACCCCCATCGCCAAGAGCTGGCCCAGCGAGTTCTGCCTGGAGGCCAACTCGCTGGCCATCCAGATCCACGGCGGCTACGGCTACACGCGCGACTTCCCGGTGGAGCAGTACTGGCGCGACAACCGCCTGAACATGATCCACGAGGGCACGCACGGCATCCAGGCCGCCGACCTGCTGGGCCGCAAGGTGCTGATGGAAAACGGCCGGGGCCTGCAGGTGCTGGCCGCGCGCATGCAGGCCACCATGGCGCAGGCCGTCGCCGTGCCCGCACTGGCGCCTTATGCGGCGCAGCTGGGTGATGCCCTGCAGCAGGTGGCGGCTGCCACGCAGGCCGCCTGGGCCACCGGCAACCCGGCGGAGGCCCTGGCCAACGCCGTGCCCTACATGCAGGCCTTTGGCCATACGGTGCTGGCCTGGACCTGGCTGGATGTGGCAATGGCCACGCTGCGTGCGGATGCTGCGCTTTCAGTAGCTTCTAGCGCAGGGAGAATGGGCGCTGCACGCTATTTCTACCATTACGAACTGCCGAAGATTGGTGCCTGGCTCAATGTGGTGAACCGCCGCGATGCCACCTGCGCCGCGCTCAGCGAAGAAGCGTTTTAGGGCAACGCTCACACCGCGGCCCTGCGCGTACCGCGCGCCGGGGTGCAAGCCGATAGCAGCCAACCCATGCCCACGGCCAGCAGCACCGACGTGATTTCGGCCGTGCGGGTGGGCAAGTAGCGCTGCGTCCATTCGCAAGCCAAAGCGAGCACTGCCGTGCAGAGGGTCATGCCTGTCAGCAAGGCCCCGTTGCGCACCGTGCTCCAGAGCATGGCGCCAAAGCACAGGCATTCCAACGCGCGCGCCGTGATGGCAGATTGCACCCAGGTCGAGAGCGACGATGCAAAAGGCATCCAGGCCATGTCGTCCGGTGGCGTGCGCCACGCCCAAGGCCAGAGGGCGTCGAGCAGATAGGTGGCCAGGGATGCCCATGCCGCTGCGGCCCAGCGCCTCCCGGGCGCCCAGGTGTCTATCCAGCGCCACAGCAACCAGCCGCCCCCGATGCCCAGCACCACGGCCAGGCCGGGTGACTGGCCCACGACCACGAACTTGCCGGTCAGTAGCGCCATCGCCGCCGCCAGGGCCGATGCCCGCGCGCGGTGCGCCAGGTGGGCGCTGCGGGCCAGGTGTGCCACGGCCGACAAGCCCATCACCGCCATGCCCACATGCAACAGCATGCGCCGTGGCTGCCACATGTCCTGCTGCCACAGGGACTTGATGTTATGCGCCACCGACGAGACATCCAGTGTGGGAATCAGCGGATACAGCTCGGCCACCCACCACAGGGCGATCAGCACCAGCGTGTACCGGTCTGCATCGGCCCAGCCCTGGTGCCGGCGCAACAAGTGCCCCACGCGCCATCGCGCGGCAAACCCGGCGACCCAGCCCAGCGTGTAGCCCGCCATGTTGAAGATCACATCTGACAGGGCCGGGGTGCGAGGCAGGTATTTCTGCAGCCATTGCAGCACGCTTGCCAGCACCAGCGCCACCACCCACCAGGTGGCAAAAATGAACAACCTGCGCGGGCGGCCCTGCGCGGCCCAACCCAGCAGCGCACCCAGCGGCAGAAACAAGACGATGTTCTCGACCAGATCCACCAGGCCGACGCGGCCACGCCAGATAAAGGCCTGCGGGCTGGAGAGGTTCCATTGGAAGGGGTACAGCGAGCCATACACGACAAGCAATACCACCAGGCCCACGGCAACCGCAAGGCTGCGCGGGTGGTCATCGACAGAGTTCATGGGCGCCTCGGGTCACTGAATCCGACCCACACCATACAACACCGTGTGGTTGGCTGTAACGCAGGTTTTGCCGGGTTTTTGGGCTTCGCAATGAAGGGCTTCAGGCGCTTTGCGGTAGCGCCCTGCACGCTATTTTTGCCCTGATGAATGGCCCGGCAACGCATGGCGCGCCGGGCGGCCCATTCAACCGGTCAGCCTTGCCTGTGGCGACGAATCGAGGCGAGCCCCGCCAGTGCTGCACCTCGCAGGGCCCGCGAGCCTGGCACCGGCACATGGTTGGGCTCGGTGGGGTGGTTGCCAATCGCCCAGGCGACAGATTCTGTTGCCTTGCCCACGCACAATGCAGCGCTGTGCATTGCCGGACCGCTTGCTGGCAGAGACCCCTTTCAAAACAGGAGACAAGACATGACCCGCACCATCCAACAATTGTTTGACCTTACCGGCAAGACGGCCCTTGTCACCGGGGGGTCGCGCGGGCTGGGCCTGCAGCTGGCGCACGCGCTGGGGGAAGCCGGTGCCCGGATCATGCTGAGTTCGCGCAAGGCGTCGGACCTGGAAGAGGCCACGGCTGAACTGCAGGCCGCCGGCATCGATGCGCGCTGGATCGCCGCAGACTGCGCGCAAGAGGCCGACATCCGCCGCCTGGCCGACGAAACCCTGCAGCGCATGGGCGATGTGGACATCCTGGTCAACAATGCCGGCGCTGCCTGGGGTGCGCCCGCCGAAGACCACCCGGTCGATGCCTGGGACAAGGTGATGAACCTCAACGTGCGCGGCTACTTCATCCTGAGCCAGCACATTGCCAAGCACAACATGATTGCGCGGCGCAGCGGCAGCATCATCAACGTGGCATCCATCGCGGGCCTGGGTGGCAACCCGAGCGGCATGAACACCATTGCCTACAACACGTCCAAGGGCGCGGTCATCAATTTCACGCGGGCGCTGGCCGCCGAATGGGGCAAGTACAACATCCGCGTCAACGCCATCTGCCCGGGGTTTTTCCCCAGCCGGATGACGGTGGGCACCCTGAAGGCCATGGGCGAAGAGGCGCTGGCTGCCCATGCACCGCTGGGCCGCCTGGGGGACGACGAAGACCTCAAGGGCCTGTGCGCCCTGTATGCCTCGGACGCGGGCAAGCACATCACCGGCCAGTGGCTGGCGGTGGATGGCGGGGTGAGCGTGGTCACCGGTGGCTGAGCCTGCGGGCGCTGCCTTTTCGAGGGTGGCGTGTTCGGTGCAGACGGCCTTGCTGGCTGGACCGGTGCCGTGCTGCGGTGGACGGCCCCAGGGGCCATGTGCCCATGCTGGCCGCCCATGTTGCCGCTGCGGCACAAGGGCTATTCTTTGTGTCTTTTCTTAAACCCTGGAGTTGCCTGTGTTGAATTTTGGTGCCGATATCCCCTTTGTCAGCCATCTCGGTTTCAGACTGCACCGCATGGCGGGGGGCGAATCCGAGTTGCATTACGAAGCGCTCTCCGAGCACCTGAACTCATTTGGCGTGACCCACGGCGGCGCGACGATGGCCTTGCTGGATGTGGCCCTGGCCACGGCGGCGCGCAGTGATACGCCCGACTTTGGCGTGGTCACCATCGAGATGAAGACCAGCTTCATGCAACCCGCGCGTGGGCCGCTGGTGGCCAAGGGGCGGCTGATCCACCGTACCGCCAGCATCGCTTTTGTCGAAGGCACGGTGTTCGACGCCGAAGGCCGTGTCTGCAGCCAGGCCACGGGCACGTTCAAGTATGTGCGGCGCCAGTCCGCCCAAGCCGATGGGCAGCGGGTGATTTCGACGGATTGATGGGGGCTCCGGCCGCTGGATGCCCCGAACTATTTTTGAATCAAATCGGGCTATTGCGCACATTTTATAAACGCAATTAGCTATTAAAACAGTAGCAATAAGGAGCCATTCATGCCACGCAATCAACAAATCGTGCTCGACAACCGCCCCCAGGGCGAGGCCGTGGCCAGCAATTTCAAGCTGGTGGCCACTGACACCCCCGCGCTCCAAGACGGCGAAGTGCTGGTGCGCCACCATTACCTGAGCCTTGATCCCTACATGCGTGGCCGCATGAACGACAGCAAGAGCTACGCGGCCTCGCAGCCGCTGGGCGAGGTGATGATCGGCGGCACCGTGGGCGAAGTGGCCGAGAGCCAAAACCCCAGGTTCGCCGTGGGTGACAAGGTGGTGGGCATGGGCGGCTGGCAGGAATACAGCGTGGTCGATGGCAATGCCGTGGGCGCGCTGCGCAAGGTGGATACCGCCCATGTGCCGCTGTCGCACTACCTGGGCGCCGTGGGCATGCCGGGCGTGACGGCCTGGTATGGCCTGGTGAAGATCATCGAGCCCAAGGCGGGCGCCACCGTGGTGGTGAGCGCCGCCACGGGTGCCGTGGGCAGCGCCTTTGCCGCGCTGGCCAAGGCGCGCGGCTGCCGCGCCGTGGGCATTGCGGGCGGCGCCGAGAAGTGCCGTTATGCGGTGGAAGAGCTGGGCTTTGACGTGTGCATTGACTACAAGGTGCACAGCGACGTGAAGGCCATGTCCAAGGCCCTCAAGGATGCCTGCCCGAACGGCATCGACGGCTACTTTGAAAACGTGGGTGGATGGATCATGGACGCCGTGATGCTGCGCATGAACGCCTTCAGTCGCATCGCCCTGTGCGGCATGATCGCCGGTTACGACGGCCAGCCCTTGCCCATGGCCAACCCCGCGCTCATGCTGATCAACCGCATGAAGGTCGAAGGCTTCATCGTGAGCGAGCACATGGAGGTGTGGCCCGAGGCACTGCAAGAGCTGGGCACCCTGGTGGGCACCGGAAAGCTGCGCCCGCGCGAGACCATTGCGCAAGGCATTGCGGCGGCACCCGAGGCTTTTCTGGGCCTGCTCAAGGGCAGGAACTTCGGCAAGCAGCTCGTCAAGCTGGTCTGAACATGGCTGCCTTGCCGCCCGTGCTGCGCTGGACCTGGGCCCGCTTCGACGACCTGGGCGTGCATGCCCTGCATGATGCGCTGGCCCTGCGCTGCAAGGTGTTCATCCTGGAGCAGGGGCCCTACCAGGACCCGGACAGTGCGGACAAGCAATCCTGGCACCTGCTGGGGTATGACGATGCCGGGGCCTTGCAGGCCTGCCTGCGCGTGGTGGACCCGGGCGTGAACTACCCCGAGCCCTCCATCGGGCGCGTGGTCACGGCCCGCGCGGCGCGTGGCGGCGGCATGGGGCGCGCGCTCATGGTGCAGGGGCTGGACCGCTGCCGACAGGTCTGGCCGGGCAGGGCGGTGCGCATCAGCGCGCAGGCGCATCTGCAGCGTTTTTATGGCAGCCTGGGGTTTGTGGCGGTGTCTGACGTTTACCTCGAAGATGGCATTCCCCACATCGAGATGCTGTGGAGCCCGCCCTGAGCAGTGCCGGCGCTGATGCCTGCACGGCCATCTGTTTCAATGCTTGCGCTGGAGATTGCCCATGACCGCCCTGATCCTGCACCACTACCCCTCATCGCCTTTCTCGGAAAAGATCCGGCTGGTGCTGGGCTTCAAGCAGTTGCCCTGGAAGTCGGTGATCATTCCCAGCATCGCGCCCAAGCCCGATGTGATGGCCCTCACGGGCGGCTACCGCAAGACGCCGTTTCTGCAGATCGGCGCCGACATCTACTGCGACTCGGCGCTGATCTGCGAGGTGCTCGAACATGAGCACCCCGAGCCGGTGCTGTTTCCACCCCATCTCAAGGGCGTGGCGCGCGTGTTTGCACAGTGGGCCGACAGCACCCTGTTCCAGAGCGCCATGGCCTACAACCTGCAACCGCGCGGTGCCCAGGCGCTTTTTGCCCATGTGGCACCCCAGGCGGCCCAGGCCTTTGGCGAAGACCGCCGCCAGATGAGCGCCGGCATGCTGCGTCTGCGCCCGCAGGACGCCACGGCGGCCTACCGCTCGTATCTGCGGCGCCTGGCGCACATGGTAGAAGAACATGATTTCACCTTTGGCGCCGAGCCCTGCGTGGCCGACTTTGCCGCTTACCACCCGCTGTGGTTCACGCGCCAGTGCGTGCCGGTGATGGCCGACATCTTCCAGGCCACGCCCGCCGTGCTGGAGTGGATGGACCGGGTGGCGGCCCTGGGACACGGCCGCATGGAGAAATTCAGCGCCGCCGACGCCATCACGGTGGCAGCCGGTGCCGAACCCTTGCCGGTGGTGAACGACGTCTTTCAGGACGAGCACGGCATTGCGCTGGGGGACGAGGTCACGGTGGCGGCCGAGAGCTTTGGCACCGAGCCCACCGCCGGCACCCTCATCGCCGCCACACGAACGCGCTACAGCCTGCGCCGCACCGATCCGCGTGCCGGCACGGTGCATGTGCACTTTCCCCGCATCGGCTATGTGTTGAGGGCATCCCCCTGAGCGGCTGCCCCGCTTCCCCCTTCTCTCGGCTTCGCCGGGGAGGGGGACGACGCCTTCGCAGCGGGGCGGCCCTTGCTCGGCGTCCCGCGCGACGGGCAGCGCCTGGGTCCACGGCCTCGCACCATTCCTCAACAGAAATTCTTCAGGAGACACGCAACATGATCGACAACTTTGCTGGCAAGACCGCCGTCCTCACCGGCGCAGGCTCGGGCTTTGGCCTGGAATGCGCGCGCATTGGCGCCCGCCTGGGCATGAACCTGGTGCTGGTGGATGTGCAGCAGGACGCACTCGATGCCGCTGCTGCCGAGATGCAGGCGGCAGGCGCCCAGGTGCTGGCCCGCAAGGTGGATGTTTCGAGCACCCCCCAGATGGAGCAGTTGGCTGTGGATGTGGCGCAGCGCTTTGGCGCACCGCACCTCGTGTTCAACAACGCCGGCGTGGGTGCGGGCGGCCTGGTGTGGGAAAACTCGGTGAAAGACTGGGAATGGGTGCTGGGCGTGAACCTCATGGGCGTGGTGCACGGCGTGCGCCTGTTCACGCCCATGATGCTGGAGGCGGCCAGGAAGGACCCGCAGTGGCGCGGCCACATTGTCAATACCGCCAGCATGGCGGGCCTGCTGGCGCCGCCCAACATGGGCATCTACAACGTGAGCAAGCACGCCGTGGTCAGCCTGTCGGAAACGCTGTACCAGGATCTTTCACTGGTGACGGACCAGGTGGGCGCCAGCGTGTTGTGCCCGTATTTCGTGGCCACGGGCATCAACGAAAGCCAGCGCAACCGCCCCGATGGGCTGGCGGGTGACCAGCCCACCCAGAGCCAGCTTATCGGCCAGGCCATGATCAACAAGGCCGTCAGCGCCGGCAAGGTGACGGCCGCCGAAGTGGCACAGAAGGTGTTTGATGCCGTGGCGGCCAACCAGTTCTATATCTACAGCCATCCCAAGGCGATAGGCGCAGTGCAGACCCGCATGGAAGACATACTGCAGGCCCGCAACCCCACCGATCCCTTTGCCGACAAGCCCGCGCTGGGAGCGCAGCTGCGCGCAGCATTGCGCGCCGACTGAGCCTGCGAGCCCTCCGTGGCGCCAAGCAGTGGCGTCTGAACCGATGAATCCAGCCAACCAAGCCAACCAGGCCAACCAGGCCGACAACGGGCCAACCGACGGCCTGCCCCTGCCAGCGCGCAACCGCGCCATGCTGGTCATCATTCTGGGTATTGCGATGGCAGTGCTCGATGGCAGCGTCGTCAACCTGGCCCTGCCGGGCATTGCGCGCGAGCTCAATGCCAGCGCGGCCCACGCGATCTGGGTGGTCAATGCCTACCAGATCGCCACGCTCGTCATGCTGCTGCCACTGGCATCGCTGGGCGAGCGACTGGGGTATCGGCGCGTGTACCTCGTCGGCATGGCGCTGTTTGCGCTGTCGTCGGTAGGAGCCATGCTGGCCGATTCGCTGGCCACGCTGATTGTGGCCCGGGCTGTGCAGGGGCTGGGTGCGGCCGGCATCATGAGCGTGAATGCCGCCCTGGTGCGGCTGACCTATCCGCGCGCGCAACTGGGGCGCGGCCTGGCGATCAATTCCATGGTGGTGGCGCTGGCCTCGGTGGCTGGCCCCTCGGTGGCTGCGGGCATCCTGTCAGTGGCGCCGTGGCCCTGGCTGTTTGCGCTCAACCTGCCCCTGGGGGCCTTGACGCTGTGGCTGGGATGGCGGGCGCTGCCCTTCAATCCACCCAGCGCGGTGGTGCAACCCCGCCCTGCGGCCCTGGATGTCGTGCTCAACGTGCTGATGTTCACGCTGATCTTCGTGGGGGGCGAGCGGCTGGGCGCTGCCCACGGCGCGGGGCGGGCCGGCGCCTCGTCCGAGGCCTGGGGCTTGCTGGCTGCCGGTGTGGTGGTGGGCTGGGTGTACCTGCGCCGCCAGTGGCGCCTGGCTGCACCCCTGTTTCCGGTGGATCTGCTGCGCATTCCGGTGTTTGCGTTGTCCATGGGGTCGTCGGTGGGCGCGTTTTGTGCGCAGACCCTGGCCTATCTGGTGCTGCCCTTCTTGCTGCTGGAGGGCTTGGGCCGCACTCCCTTGCAGGCGGGGTTGCTGATCACCGCCTGGCCCGTGGCCATCGTGGTGACAGCGCCGATCGCGGGGCGCCTGATCGGCCGCTACGCGGATGGCCTGCTGGGGGCCATCGGCATGGGGGTGTTCGCCTGCGGCCTGCTTTTGCTGGCGGCCTTGCCGGCCGTCCCGTCTGCCTTCGACATGGTCTGGCGCATGGCACTGTGCGGCGCGGGTTTTGCGCTGTTCCAGTCGCCCAACAACCACACCATCGTCACCTCGGCCCCGCTGCACCGCAGTGGCGCGGCCAGCGGCATGCTGGGCACGGCCCGGTTGACGGGGCAGACCATGGGGGCGGTTCTGCTGGCCACTATCTTTACCTTGTGGCCGTCGCACGATGGCACAGGCGAATGGGTGGCCTTGCTGCTTGCCGCGGCCTTTGCGGTGGTGGCGGGTGTGTGCAGTTCGCTGCGTCTGCGCGCCACGCATTGAAGAAAGAACGCCGGATGGGAGGCGTGGATAACGCATTTGCGCCGGACTGGCCTGCTGCCTGCGGCAGACGCCACGGGCACCAGCCTTCCCTCGCAAACACTGGGGGCAGACGAGGCGCAACGCATAACGCCTCTGTGACAGCAGGGCTGCGATTACATGCGATCCAGGTAGTTCTTGTTTGTAACTTATGCAACGTATGTAAATTGATATTTTTGGGTGTAGATGTTTGCTGGTGTTTCTTTTAGTGTCGGCATCTGGACGTCGCGCGTGGCAGTGAATGCCCCGTGCAGGGGCTTTCGCACCCGTTTGGAGGTTGTATGACCATCGTTTCCACCGAGCACCGCATGGCCGGGCTTTCCTCCGGGTCGCACGACAGTGGCGCCGGTGAGGGGCCCTTGGTCGGACATGGCAGCCTGGCGTCCGTATGGCCTGATTTCCTGGTGGGGCAGACAGATCACCCGGTGCGGGTATTGCTGGTGGATGACGATGCGCATATCCGCCTGGTGATTGCACAAGAGCTCATGGCGGACCCCCGCACCCTGGTGGTGGCGCAGGCGTCCAGCCTGCGCGAGGGGCGCAAGGCCATCAAGCAGCACGAGTTCGATGTGCTGCTGGTGGATTTGCACCTGGGTGACGGCGAGGGCTTCGAGCTGCTGGATTACCTCAAGACCGTGCGCCCCTCGGCCGAGGCGGTGGTGATCTCCGTCATGGAGAACGAAGACGAAGTGCTGCGCGCCTTCGAGCTGGGTGCCACCGGGTACCTCGGCAAGAACTCGTGGTTTGGCAACTATGCGCAGGCAGTGCTGCAGGTGGTCAATGGCGGTGCGTCCATCACGCCCACCCTGGCGCGCCGCCTGCTGCAGCGGTTTGACAAGACCCATGCCGATCCGCCCAAGCGCCAGGAGCCCGCCGAAGCCGAGCTCTTGTCCGACCGCGAGAAGGATGTCCTGCGCATGGTGGCCGGCGGTTACACCACCGCAGAAATTGCCACCAACCTGCGCATCAGCACCATGACGGTGAACACGCACATTCGTAACATCTACCGCAAGTTGCAGGTGCGTACCCGCGCCCAGGCTGTGCGGTTTGCGTCGCTGCGGGGGCTGTTCTAGGCGCCGCGGTTGCCGCGAATGTGCCGACATGTTTCGTACCAGCCCGCCCCGTTTTGCCCTGGCCTGCCTGGCACTCTGGCTGGTGCAATGGATCTTGGGTCTTCTGCTGGTGGGGCATTTCTGGGCCTTGAGCTCCCCCGCCGTGCAGTGGCTTGTGGCCGTCCAGCTCATTGGCCAGACTCTGCTGGGGCTGCTCATCCTGGTCCAGCTTCCGCGCGCCCTGCAGTGGCGGCCACGGCGCAATCCCCGCCCCAGTGCCGAAGTGCAGGCCGAGCGCCAGCGCATCGCCCGGGAGCTGCATGACAACGTTGGCTCGCAACTGGTCAACACCATGGGGCTGCTGGACCCCCAAGTGCCAGCCCATTCGCAGGCGCTGCGGGCGCTGGAGCAGTGTCTGCTGGACCTGCGCCTGGTGGTGGATTCGATGGACAGCGGTGCCGACATGCTCGCCGATCGCCTGGCGCGCCTGCGCCACCGCATGCAGCCGGTGCTGGACCGGCGTGGCATCCGCATGGCGTGGCAGGTCCAGGCCGCAGATGGCATTGCAACGCCCTGCGGTGCGCGCGCCCAGCACCTGGTCTCCATCGCGCAGGAAGCCTTGAGCAACGTGCTGCAGCACGCGCAGGCCACGCAGGTGGCGGTGCGACTGCACTATGTCGGGGAACCGGGCGCATGGTGCCTGGAGGTCTGCGACAACGGGCGGGGCCTGCCCGAGGCATCCACGGCTTCTGGCACCTGGCCGCCGGGCTTTGGCCTGGAGGGCATGCGCCGCCGGGCGGTGCAGATGGGCGGGGCTCTGGAACTGGTCCGGCCCGAGGAGGGCGGCACCTGCATTCGCGTGGTGCTGCCAATCGATGGTGCGCCCCAGCCGCTGCGCCAGGGGGCGCACGGCGCATAGCTCGGCTCGGATAGCGGTGGCGTGGCCTGCTGGGCGCCCCCGGGTGCTGTCAAGCCTGGTGTGATTCACCCTGAAAAATGCCGCAAGCGCTTTTCTGGAGATATCTTGCAGCTATCAAAAGAGGAGCTATTGCGCGCGAGACGCCCGGCTCCGCTGGCGCGGCCAGGTTCGTCGCATGTGGCACACTCGCCCGCTTTTCCCGTTGATGTGTCCGCAGAATAGAACGCCATGCAAAAGATCGTCCGGCAGATTGCCGAAGAAATCCGGATCACCGAGCAACAGGTCAAGGCCGCTGTGGAGCTGCTCGATGGCGGGGCCACGGTGCCCTTCATCGCGCGCTACCGCAAGGAAGTGACCAACGGGCTCGACGATATTCAGCTGCGTGAGCTGGAAGCGCGCCTGTCCTACCTGCGCGAACTGGAAGACCGCCGTGCCGCCGTGCTCAAGAGCATCGACGAGCAGGGCAAGCTGACCGACGCGCTGCGTGCTTCCATAGCCGCCGCGCCGACCAAGCAGGAGCTGGAAGACATCTACCTGCCCTTCAAGCAAAAGCGCCGCACCAAGGGCCAGATTGCGCGCGAGTTCGGCATCGAGCCGCTGGCCGACAAGCTGTTTGCCGACCCCATGCTCGACCCCGCGAGGGAAGCCGCGGCATTTACCAGGCCGCCCGAAGTGTTGGACGATGGCAAGCCGGGTGCCGATTTCTCTACTGTGCCCGCCGTGCTCGACGGTGTGCGCGACATTCTGAGCGAGCGCTGGGCCGAGGACGCCGTGCTGGTGCAATCCCTGCGCGAATGGCTGTGGGCCGAGGGCCTGCTGCGCAGCAAAAAGGTCGAAGGCAAGAACGCGAACGACCCCGAGGTCTCCAAGTTCCGCGATTACTTCGACTACGACGAGCCCATCGGCCGCGTGCCCTCGCACCGTGCGCTGGCCGTGTTCCGCGGCCGGGGCCTAGAAATCCTCGAAGCCAAGCTGGTCTTGCCGGTGGAGCCAGAACCCGGCAAGCCCAGCATCGCCGAAGGCAAGATCGCCCTGCACCTGGGCTGGAGCCATGCAGGCCGCCCCGCCGACGACCTGTTGCGCAAATGCGTGGCCTGGACCTGGCGCGTGAAGCTGAGCCTCTCCACCGAGCGCGACCTGTTCGCCCGCCTGCGCGACGATGCCGAGAAGGTCGCCATCAAGGTGTTTGCCGACAACCTGCGCGACCTGCTGCTGGCGGCACCTGCCGGCCCGCGCGTGGTGATGGGGCTGGACCCCGGCATTCGCACCGGCGTGAAGGTGGCCGTGGTGGACGCCACCGGCAAGCTCGTGGAAACCGCCACCGTGTACCCGCACGAGCCGCGCCGCGACTGGGATGGCGCGCTGCACACGCTGGCCAGGCTGTGTGAGAAGCATGGCGTGAACCTGATCGCGATTGGCAACGGCACGGCCAGCCGCGAGACCGACAAGCTGGCGGCCGAGCTCATCAAATTGATGTCAAAAGTGCCTGTAGCGCAGACGGATCAAGCGCGAGCAGCTATCGAGAAGGTGGTTGTGAGCGAGGCCGGTGCCTCGGTGTACAGCGCCAGCGAATACGCCTCGCAAGAGATGCCTGACGTGGACGTGAGCCTGCGCGGCGCTGCTTCCATTGCGCGCCGCCTGCAGGACCCGTTGGCAGAACTCGTGAAGATCGACCCCAAGAGCATCGGCGTGGGCCAGTACCAGCATGACGTGAACCAGAGCGAGCTGGCGCGCACCCTGGGTACGGTGGTGGAAGACTGTGTGAACTCCGTGGGTGTGGACCTGAACACGGCCAGCGTGCCGCTGCTCTCCCGCGTGTCGGGCCTGTCGGGCAGCGTCGCCAAGGCCGTGGTGCGCTGGCGCGAGGCCAATGGTGCGTTCAGGAGCCGCAAGCAGCTGATGGACGTGGCGGGGCTGGGTGCCAAGACCTTCGAGCAGAGCGCGGGCTTCCTGCGCATCCGTGGCGGTGACAACCCGCTGGACATGACCGGCGTGCACCCCGAGACTTATCCCGTGGTCGAGCAGATCATGGAAAAGACGGGCAAACCCGTGGCCGAGCTCATGGGCCGTGCCGACATGCTCAAGACCCTGAAGCCCGAGCTGTTTGCCAACGACAAGTTCGGCGTGATCACTGTCAAGGACATCCTGGCCGAGCTGGAAAAACCCGGCCGCGACCCGCGCCCGGACTTCAAGGTGGCGCGCTTCAACGATGGTGTGGAAGATATCAAGGACCTCAGGGAAGGCATGATCCTGGAGGGCACCGTGAGCAACGTGGCCCAGTTTGGTGCCTTCATCGACCTCGGGGTGCACCAGGACGGCCTGGTGCATGTGAGCCAGCTGGCGCACAAGTTCGTCAACGACGCCCGCGAGGTGGTCAAGACCGGCGACATCGTCAAGGTCAAGGTCATGGAAGTGGACGTGGAACGCAAACGCATCGGCCTGTCGATGAAGCTGGGCGATGCGCCACCGCGTCCGTCTGGCGACCGGGGCGCACCACGCGATAACCGCTTTGAAGGGGCAGGGCGCGGCTACCAGCAGCCACAGGCCCAGCGCCGTGCGCCCGAACCGGCACAGCAGTCCGCCATGGCCTCGGCCTTCGCCAAGTTGCAGTCCAAAAATCGGTAACAACCGGGTACATAATCGCCAGCATCTCAACCGGAGGCGCTGTACCCCATGGAGCTGAACGCACTGCTGGCACACCCTGTGGCTCTGCCCAGTCTTCCGCGCGCCGTGGCGCTGCTGATGACCGAACTGGGCCATGAGGAGCCCAGCCTGCGTCGGGCCAACCAGCTCATTGGCACCGATCCGGCACTGGCCGCGCGGCTGCTGGAGGTGGCCAATGCGCCGGCGTTCCAGATGCAGCGCCAGATTGTCGGCATCCCCGAGGCGCTGGCGCTGCTGGGCGTGGCGCAGTTGCGGACCTTGGTCTCTTCCGCGCCGCTGGGCACCACTTCGCGTTCGGTGCCGGGCATCAACATGCAGCAGTTCTGGCGCTACAGCCTCAATACGGCCAAGCTGGCCCGTTCCCTGGCGGGCATCGGCCACCACAACCAGATTGCCGCCTACACCGCAGGTTTGCTGCATGCGCTGGGCGAGCTGCTGATGCACCTGGCCGCCCCGGACATCCTCTTGCCGATCAACGCGCTGATGTCGCCGTTCGATATGCGGCGGGCCAAGATCGAGCAGCGCGTTCTTGGCTACTGCTATGGCAGCGTGAGCGCCGGGCTGGCGCAGCGCTGGCAGTTTCCTGAAGTGGTGGTGGACGCCCTGCAGCACCAGAGCGCTCCGCTCGATAACAACGCCTACGAGCCGCTGGCGGGGGTGATCCACCTGGCATCGTGGCGCGCCCGTGCTCGCGAGGCCGACATGGGCGAAAAGGAAATGGCGGTGTCCTTCCCGGGCGAGGTGGGGTTGATGCTGGGCTATGACATCGACATGGTGCTCCAGCAAGACCCGATCGACTGGACCGTACGGCCCGAGGCCTCCGACTACATGGTCTGATACGGTCTTGCATTCAAGCGGATAACTAGGCGGGAAGCCGCAGACAGTGCTCTAGCACGGCAAGGCGAACCAACGAAGTTATACGTTTGAAGGCAAAACCGTATGAGGCCGGCGGGGCTGCCGTGGCCCGATGTGCGCGGCGTATTGCTTTTGGCGTGCGCTGCCGGTTCCCTGCCCAGGCTCAGAGCGACTGCGCCAGTATGTCCCGGTATTCCTCGGGCGTGGCGATGCGCGGATTGGTCTTGTGGCAATGGTCGGCCATCGCGCCTTGGATGATGTCGTCGAACATGCCTTCGGTCACGCCCATGGCCGCCAGGCCGGTCGGCAGGCCCAGGCGGGCGTTCATGTCCCGGATGGCTTCGGGGATGTCGCCCGCTGCGGCCAGACCCATGGCATGGGCCATGCGCTCCAGGCGCTTGTCTTTTTGCACCGACTCCGCCTGCGCGTTGAAGCGCACCACGGCGGGCAGAAACATGGCGTTGAGCGTACCGTGGTGCAGGCGCGGGTTCACGCCGCCCAGGCTGTGGCTGAGCGAGTGCACGGCGCCCAGCCCCTTCTGAAACGCCATGGCGCCTTGCATGCTGGCGCTCATCATGTGCAGGCGCGCGTCGCGGTCGCTGCCGTTTTTGGTGGCCTGCTCGATGTGGGCCCAGCCACGCGTGAGGCCGTCGAGCGCGATGCCGTCGGCCGGGGGATTGAACGCGGCGGACATGAAGGTCTCCATGCAGTGCGCAATCGCATCCATGCCGGTGGCGGCCGTGAGCATGGGGGGCAGGCCCAGCGTGAGTTCGGGGTCGCAGATGGCGGCCTTGGGCACCAGGTTCCACGAGTGAAAGCCCAGCTTGCGGTGGTCGTCCACGATGATGATGGCGCCGCGTGCCACCTCGCTGCCGGTTCCGCTGGTGGTCGGCACGGCGATCAGGGGCGCTGCACGGTCGGTGATGCGGGGCGAACCGCCCTCGATGGTGGCGTAGTGGGTGAGCGGCCCCTCGTGCGTGGCGGCAATCGCAATGCCCTTGGCGCAGTCGATGGCCGAGCCACCACCCACGGCGATCAGGCCGTCGCAGCCCTGGGCCTTGTACATCTGCACGGCGGCACGCACGGCGGCTTCGGTGGGGTTCGACGGCGTCTGGTCGAACACCGCCACGGTCATGCCGGGCAGGGCGTCCAGCGCCTTTTGCAGCACGCCCGCGGCCTTCACGCCGGGGTCGGTCACGATCAGGGGGCGCGTGATGCCCACGCGCTCGCATTCCTGCTGGAGGAGTTGGACGGCGCCGAATTCGAACTGGACCTGGGTGACGTAGTAGATGAGAGACATGGCAGTGGGTGGAGTTGCGTTTACGATGCTTGCAAACACTTTACAACCCCGAGACACGCATGACCATGAAGCAAACCCTCACCGCCCTGGCCGGGGTCGTCGCTTGTGCGACAGCCGCGCAGGCACAGTGCCTGACCGACGCCCAGACCGCTGACCTGGTGGCCCACTATGTCGCCAGGACCCCGGCCGCCAACCCTGAAGACCTGTCCGAAGCCGATGGCGCCTGCACGCGCGGCAAGCTCAACCAGCTGCTGGCGCAGCGCCTGGGCAAGGTGATTGGCTACAAGGCGGGGCTGACCAACCCGGCGGTGCAAAAGCGCTTCAACACCGACAAGCCCGTGTGGGGCAAGCTCTACGAAGGCATGGTGCTGCAGAGCGGCGCCACGGTGGATGCGGCGTTTGGTGCCCGTCCGCTGTACGAGGCCGACATGCTGGTGCGCGTGAAGAGCGCCGCCATCAACCAGGCCCGCACGCCCATGGAAGTGCTGGATGCGGTGGACCAGGTCATCCCGTTCATCGAACTGCCCGACCTCATGGTGCAGGCCCCGACCAAGCTCAACGGCGCGGGTGTGAGCGCCATCAACGTGGGTGCGCGCCTGGGCGTGGCTGGTGCGCCGTTGGCCGTGCCCGCCTACCGTGCCGAGCGCTATGCCATGCTCAAGGCGCTGGCCGACATGAACGTGTCGCTGACTGATGGCGCGGGCGCGCGCCTGGGCGGTGGCAAGGGCAGCGACATCCTGGACCATCCCCTCAACGCCGTGGTGTGGCTGGCCGGTGCGCTGGCGCAGGAGGGGCTGGCCATGCAGCCGGGTGACCTGATCAGCCTGGGCTCGTTTTCGCCGCTGCTGCCGCCCAGGGCCGGGTTGTCGGTGACCACCACCTACGGCGGCCTGCCGGGTGCAACGCCTGTGCGGCTGAGCTTCAGGTAAATCCATCCCCTTGTTGATCCGGCCCGCGCTGTGCGGGCTTTTGTTCGAGACCCTGACCGTTGACCGATCTGCACATTCACCATACCCGCCTGACCCCCCAGATGCGCAGCGTGCTGGAACGCATGGCCCGAGCGGGCCATGCGCCGCTGCATACGCGCTCCCCACAGGATGCCCGCATGGCCTACCAGGCCGGCGCCGATGTGCTGGAGGTACCCAAGGCCACCCTGGCGCGCGTGGAGGATTTTCAGATTCCGGCCCGCGACGGCCATGCGCTGCCTGCCAGGCTGTATGCGCCGTCCACCGACACGGGCCTGCCGCTGCTGCTGTATCTGCATGGGGGCGGCTTCACCATCGGCAGCATTGCCACGCACGACATCCTGTGCCGCGAGCTGGCGCGTCTGGCGGGTTGCATGGTGGTATCGCTGGACTACCGGCTGGCGCCCGAGCACCGCTTTCCCGCGGCCAGCAACGATGCCTGGGATGCCCTGCAATGGCTGGCCACCCATGCCCAGGCACTGGGCGCAGACCCGGCGCGCCTGGCCGTGGGCGGGGACAGCGCGGGCGGCACGCTGGCCGCCGTCAACGCCGTTCTGGCGCGCGATGCCGGCCTGCCGCTGGCGCTGCAGCTGCTGATCTATCCCGGCTGTGCGGCCCACCAGGACACGCCCTCGCACGCCACCTTTGCACGGGGCCTGGTGCTGGAGGAGCCCGCCATCAGCTGGTTCTTCGGCAACTATGTGCAAAGCCGCGCGGAGCGCGAAGACTGGCGTTTCGCCCCGCTGCTCGCCCCCGATGTGGAGGGCGTGGCCCCCGCGTGGATCGGCCTGGCCGAATGCGACCCGCTGGTGGACGAGGGCGTTGACTACGCCGACAAGCTGCGCCTGGCAGGCGTGCCGGTGGACCTGGACATCTACCGGGGCGTGACCCACGAATTCATCAAGATGGGCCGCGCCATCCCCGAAGCGCGCAAGGCCCATGCCGACGCTGCCCGTGCGCTGCGCCTGGCATTTCACCTGGAGTAACGAGAATTGATGCAACGCAGTGACTTCCGCTGTGTTCACCGCCTGCGCGTGCGCTGGGCCGAGGTGGACATGCAAAAGATCGTGTTCAACGCGCACTACCTCATGTACATCGACACGGCCATGAGCGACTACTGGCGCGCGCTGGCGCTGCCGTACGAGTCGAGCATGCTGGCGCTGGGCGGCGAGATGTATGTGAAGAAGGCCACGCTCGAATACCATGCCTCGGCGCGGCTCGATGACACGCTGGATGTGGGCCTGCGCTGTGCGCGGGTGGGCAACTCGTCGAGCCTGTTCGAGGCGGGCATCTTCAGCGGCGACCGGCTGCTGGTGTCGGGCGAGCTGGTCTATGTGTTTGCCGACCCCGCGACGCAGACCTCGCGCCCGGTGCCGCCTGCGCTGCGCGCCATCTTCGAGGATTTTGAGGCGGGCGCCGACATGGCCGAGGTGCGCACCGGCGACTGGAACACCCTGGGCCGCGATGCGGGCCGCGTGCGCACCGCGGTGTTCGTGCATGAGCAGGGCATCCCCGCCGAGATCGAGGCCGACGTGCAGGACATCTCGGCCCGCCATGCCGTGCTCTACAACCGGCTGGGCATGCCCATTGCCGCCGGCCGCTTGCTGCAGCAGGCGCCGGGCGTGGGCCGCATCGGCCGCATGGCGGTGGACCGCTCGGTGCGCGGCGTGCAATGGGGGCGGCAGTTGCTGGACGCGCTGGTCAAGGCCGCGCGCGCCCGGGGCGACAGCGAGGTACGGCTGCACGCCCAGCGCAATGCCGAAGGCTTTTACCGCCGCGCCGGTTTCTCTGTGGTGGGCGAGCCGTATGAGGAAGCAGGCATTGCGCACATTGCCATGGCGCGGAGACTGTAGGGATTTGCTGTTGGAAAATGAGCTTCCAGCGCTCGATGCATAAGCGCTGAAGCCATTTGGATTCAAATATCTTCAAGCAACGCGTAGGGCAGGGGCTGCAGCGACAGCGCCACGCCGCCCGCCGCGCCCACCTGCAGGCCGCCCTCTTGCGCGGCCGTGATCTGCAGTGACACGATGGCATCGAAGCCACCACCGGGGGCCGGCGCCACCTGCACCACGGTGCCGCAGGGCTGCTCCAGGTCTGCCGTGCTGAACACTTCGGCCCCCACTGCCACTTCGGCCGCCGCATGCGCCACATAGGCGCGCCGCTTGAGCGTGCCCCGGAACTGGCTGCGTGCCACCACCTCCTGCCCGGGGTAGCAGCCCTTCTTGAAGTTCACGCCGCCCACCGATTCGTAGTTGAGCATCTGGGGCACAAAGGTTTCCACCACCGGTGTGGTCAGTGTGGCCACGCCGCTGCGCACCTCGCTCCACAACCATAGCGCGGGGTCGAGGGCAGGGCCTGCGGGGGCTGCATCGGAGGCCGGTGCCACCCACAATGCACGGGGGGCGCCGTCTGCGGGGTACAGGTGCACCACGGTTGCAGAGCCAATGTCGGTTTTGAACCAGGCAGGTTGCGCACCAAAAGCTACTGAATGGATAGATTCCCCGGCCACGCCATACAGCGCGAAGTCGGCGGTGGCATCGGTCAATTTGGCTTTGGCGCGCAGCACGAACATCGACAGGCGCTTGAGCGTGGCGGGCAGCAGGTCGCGGCTACAGACCAGCAGCACCTCGGTGGCGCTGCGCTTGAAGCCGATGAAGCTGGCCTGCATCCGGCCCTTGGCCGACAAAAAGGCGGCCAGGCGGGCCCGGTCCATGCCGAGCAGGGCGAAATCCTGGGTGAGCTGGCCGTGGAGAAATTTGGCAGCGTCTTCGCCTTCCACGCGAATCACGCCGAGGTGGGACAGGGGGGCAATGCCGTTCAACGAGTAGGTCATCGCTGAATTATGATGCCCGCTCCCATACATACAGGCAGCAGGGTTGTGCGACGTTTACTGGTTTTGATCGCGTTGGTTCTGATCGTATCGGGTGGTGCCGCCTACTGGTGGCTGAACCAGCCCATCGTTGCAGCCGGCGAGACGCTGGAGCTGGCCATCGAGCCTGGCACTACACCGAGGGGCGTGGCCCGCGATGTGGTGGCCACCGGGGCGCGCGTGGATGCCCGCCTGCTGTACGCCTGGTTCCGCGTGTCGGGGCAGGACCGCGCCATCAAGGCCGGCAATTACGAAATTCCGCCGGGCACCACCCCCATCGGCCTGCTGCAAAAACTGGCCCGCGGCGAAGAGGCACTGCGCGCACTCACGCTGGTGGAGGGCTGGAACTGGCGCCAGGTGCGCCAGGCACTGGCCCGGGAAGACCAGCTCAGGCCCGACTCCGCCACCCTGACCGACGAGGCGCTGATGGCGCAGCTGGGCCGCCCAGGCGTGCATCCCGAGGGGCGGTTCTTTCCCGATACCTACACCTATGCCAAGGGCTCGAGCGACCTCGCCCTGCTGCGCCGGGCGCTGCACGCCATGGACCGCCGCCTCGAAGCCGCCTGGGCGCAGCGCGCGGCCGATACGCCCCTGCAGTCGGCCGACCAGGCGCTGATCCTGGCCAGCATCGTGGAAAAGGAAACCGGCCAGGCCCGCGACCGGGGCCAGATCGCCGGCGTGTTCGCCAACCGCCTGCGGGCAGGCATGCTGCTGCAGACCGACCCCACCGTGATCTACGGGCTGGGCGAGAAGTTTGACGGCAACCTGCGCAAGCGGGACCTGCAGGCCGACACGCCCTGGAACACCTACACCCGTGCGGGCCTGCCGCCCACGCCGATCGCCATGCCGGGCAAGGCCGCGCTGCTGGCCGCCGTGCAGCCCGACGCCACGCGCGCCCTGTACTTTGTGGCCAAGGGCGATGGCAGCAGCCATTTCAGCGCTTCGCTGGAAGAGCACAACCGCGCCGTCAACCGCTACCAGCGGGGGCAGTGAGCGGCCGCTGCACTGCTGTTTTTGCCCGCCAGTCCGCCCCGATTCAACCAAGGTTTCCATGTCACGACCCGGTCTGTTCATCACGTTTGAAGGCATTGACGGCGCAGGCAAGTCCTCGCACATCGAGGGCCTGGCCGCCGCGTTCCGCTCCCAGGGCCGCACGGTCACCGTGAGCCGCGAGCCAGGCGGCACCCCGCTGGCCGAAAAGCTGCGCGAGATGGTGCTGAACGACCCCATGGACGCGCTCACCGAGTCCCTGCTGATCTTTGCCGCCCGGCGCGATCACCTGCGCAACGTCATCGAGCCCGCGCTGGCGCGGGGCGAGGTGGTGCTGTGCGACCGGTTCACCGATGCCACCTTTGCCTACCAGGGCGCGGGGCGCGGCTTTGATCTCGGGGTGCTAGCCACATTGGAGCGCCTTGCCCAGACGGGGCTTGCACCAGACGCCGATTGGATGCGAGAACCCGATCTGACGGTGTGGTTCGACCTGGCCCCCGAGGTGGCGGCCGAGCGGCTGGCCGGTGCGCGTGTGCCCGACCGTTTCGAGGCCCAGCCCGTGGAGTTCTTCCGCCGCGTGGCCCAGGGCTATGCCGACCGCGCTGCCGCCGCGCCCCAGCGCTTTGCGCGCCTGGATGCGGCACAGGAGCGCCACCGCGTGTGGCAGCAGCTCACCAGCGTGTTCGTGCGCAAGGGCTGGCTGGCGATCATGGTGGCCACGCAGGGAGGGCCGCAATGAGCGAAGCCACCGTGGCGCTGGCACCCTGGATTGCCGTGCAGCGCACCAGCCTGCTGGCCCAGCGCGGCCATGCGTGGCTGCTGCAGGGGCCATCGGGCCTGGGGCAGTACACCCTCGGGATGGAATTGGTTCGCGCATGGCTGTGCGATGCGCCGACTGCCCAGGGGGCCTGCGGAAACTGCGGCAGCTGCCACGCCATCGACGTGCGCACCCATGCCGACCTGTGCGTGCTGATGCCCGAGGTGCAGATGATGGCGCTGGGCTGGCCCCTGTCGGAAAAAGCCCAGGCCGACATCGACGACAAAAAGCGCAAGCCCAGCCGCGAGATCCGCGTCGAGGCCATGCGCGATGCGGTGGAGTTTGCGCAGCGCACCTCGGCCCGCGGGCGCGGCAAGGCGGTGCTGGTGTATCCGGCCGAGCAGATGAACCACATCACGGCCAACGCGCTGCTCAAGACGCTGGAAGAGCCGCCCGGCGACGTGCGCTTTGTGCTGGCCAGCGAAGCCGCGCACCAGTTGCTCCCCACCATCCGCAGCCGCTGCCTGGGGCACACCATGGTCTGGCCTGCCGAGGCCGACATGCTGCAGTGGCTTGCCGGGCAGGGGGTGGAGCCAGCGGCTGCAGCCGCGCATTTGCGTGCGGCCGGTGGCCGCCCGGATGACACCCTGGCTCTGGCCCGCTCCGGCCGCAGCCCGCAGGCCTGGGCGGCGCTGCCCCAGGGCATTGCGCGGGGGGATGTGGCGGCGCTGGGCGACTGGGCACCTGCCCAGGCAATCGACGCCCTTCAGAAACTGTGCCACGACCTGCTGGCCGCCAGCATGGGTGCGGCACCGCGCTATTTCGCGCCGGGCGATCTGCCCAAGCCGCCCCCGCTGGGAGCCCTCACGCGCTGGTCCCGCGCACTTGCCAAGGAAGCGCGCACGGCGGACCATCCGTTCAACGCCGGCCTCATGCTGGAGGCGCTTGTGGCGCAGGCGCGAAACATCCTACACTCAAGGCACTGAAGTCGCACCCATCACCATGACCAGTCCTTCCACCGCGCCCCGTCCCAGTGTCATGCAGCTGGCCATCAAGGAAAAGGCGGCCTTGTACGCGGCCTATATTCCCTTTTTTGTGGAAGGGGGCATTTTTGTTCCCACACCGCGCAACTACAAGCTGGGTGACGATGTCTATGTACTGCTGACGCTGCCTGAAGATACCCAGCGCTATCCCGTGGCCGGCCGCGTGGCGTGGGTCACCCCGCCGCGCGCAGCGGGCAACCGCACACAGGGGATTGGCATCCAGTTCCCCAAGGACGAGAAATCGCGCCAGCTCAAGGCCAAGATCGAGGAACTGCTGGGCACTGCCCTGGGTTCTGAGCGCCCCACGCAGACCATCTGATTGCGTTGGTGGTCCTGTGCCGACCCGCGCTGGCTGGTCGGCTTTGTTGTTTCAAGACCGCATGTTTACTGATTCGCACTGTCACCTCACTTTTACGGAACTGCTCAGCCAGTTGCCCGCCATTCGCCAGGCCATGGCCGACGCCCAGGTGGATCGGGCCTTGTGCATCTGCACCACCATGGAAGAGTTCGATGGTGTGCATGCGCTGGCGCTGGCCCATGACAATTTCTGGAGCACCGTGGGCGTGCACCCCGACAACGAGGGCGTGACCGAGCCCTCGGTGCAAGACCTGCTCCACTGCGCCGCGCTGCCCCGCGTGGTGGCCATTGGCGAGACGGGCCTGGACTATTACGGCATGGAAGACCGCAAGGGCGGCCGCAGCATTGCCGACCTGGAATGGCAGCGCGAGCGCTTTCGCACCCATATCCGCGCTGCGCGGGCCTGCGGCAAACCCCTGGTGATCCACACCCGCAGCGCTTCCGATGACACCCTGGCGATACTGCGCGAAGAGGGTGAAGACGGTGCGGGCAATCTGGCGGGCGGCGTGTTCCACTGTTTTACCGAGTCGAGGCAGGTGGCGCGCGCCGCGCTCGATTTGGGCTACTACATCTCGTTCTCGGGCATCGTCACGTTCAAGAGCGCGCAGGACTTGCGCGACGTGGCGGCCTATGTTCCGCTGGATCGCATGCTGATAGAGACCGACAGCCCTTACCTGGCCCCCGTGCCTTACCGGGGCAAGACCAACAACCCCTCGTATGTGCCCCTGGTGGCCCGGCAGATCGCCCAGACGCGGGGCATCGCGCTGGACGTGGTGGCGCAGGCCACCAGCCGCAATTTCGAGGCCTTGTTCAAAGGAGTGGTGGCATGAGCCTGCAACGCCGTTCCATGCTCGCCCTGGCGTTGGTGGCCGCGAGTGCGATGGCGCACGCCGGCTCCTACGACGATTTCTTCACAGCCATCCAGCGCGACGATGGTGCCACCATTTCAACGCTGCTGCGCAGGGGCTTTGACCCGAACACGCGCGATCCCAAGGGGCAGGTGGGTTTGTCGATGGCGTTGCAGCTGGACTCCCGCAATGCCTTTGCGGCGCTGATGGGCGCACGACAGTTGAATGTGGAGGCACGCAACGCGCAGGACGAAAGCCCGCTGATGCTGGCAGCCATCAAGGGCAACATCGAGGCGGTCAAGGCCTTGATAGCGCGGGATGCCGACGTGAACAAGCCGGGCTGGACGGCCCTGCACTATGCAGCGTCGGGCGCCATGCCCGAGCACACGGCCATCATGGCCTTGCTGCTGGAACACCATGCCTACATCGATGCGGCGTCGCCCAATGGTTCCACGCCCCTGATGATGGCCGCGCAATACGGCACGAGGGAAGCACTGCAGCTGTTGCTGGATGAGGGCGCCGACCCTGCACTGAAGAACCGGCTGGGGCTGACTGCCACTGACTTTGCCCTGCGGGTCGATCGCAGGGACGCGGCCGATGCCATTGCCGCCGCCATCCGACGCCGCCAGCCGAACCGCGGCAAGTGGTAGCGGGTGGCCAATTGCGAGGCGCTTAACCGGCGGCCGGGCGATTCTGCAGGCGCGAATAGAGCCCGCCGCTGGTCATCAAGGCGCTGTGCGTGCCTTGCTCTGCGATGCGGCCCCGCTCCATCACCACCACGCGGTCGGCATGTTCGATGGTGGACAGGCGGTGGGCAATGACCAGTGTGGTGCGCCCGCGCATGAGCCGTTGCAGGGCATCCTGCACCAGCCGCTCTGATTCGGTATCCAGCGCGGAGGTGGCCTCGTCCAGGATGAGGATGGGCGCATCCTTGTACAAGGCCCGCGCAATGGCCAGACGCTGGCGCTGACCGCCGGAGAGCTGGGTGGCATTGTGGCCCACCATGGTGTGGATGCCCTGGGGAAGCGCGGCCACATGCTCTGTCAGGTTCGCAGCCGCAAGGCATTCGCGCACCCGTTGTTCATCCACCGAGCTGCCCAAGGCCACGTTGGCGGCGATGGTGTCGTTGAACATCACCACATCCTGGCTGACCATGGCGAATTGCGCACGCAGTGCATCCAGGCGCCATTCGGCCAAGGGGTGGCCGTCCAGCAGTATCTGTCCGGCAGAAGGGCTCACGAATCGGGGCAGAAGGTTCACCAGGGTGGTCTTGCCGGCACCCGAGGGGCCGACCAGGGCCACGATTTCCCCTGGCTGCACGGACAGGTTCACCCGGTCCAGGGCGAGGGCATGCTCTGGGCCAAAAGACACGGTCACGTCCTGCAGGGTCAGGGCGCCTTTTGCGCGCTCTGCGGTGTAATGGCCGCCGGTTTCCGCCACCGTATCGCTGAGCAGCGCAAGGCCGCGCTCCAGCGCAGCCAGGCCGCGGGTGATCGGGTTGGCCACATCGGCCAGCCGGCGGATGGGCGCAATCAGCATCAGCATGGCGGTGATGAATGAGACAAAGCCGCCCACCGTCACCTCGCGGGTGTCTGCCGCGCCCCGGCTTTGCCACAGGGCGATGCAGATCACCGTCGAGAGCGCGGCGGCGGCCAGCAACTGGGTCAGAGGCGTCATGGAGGACGACGCAATGGTCGATTTGATGGCCAGGCGGCGCAGGCTTCGGCTCAGGTGGCCAAAGCGCTCTGCCTGACCCGCTTGCGCCCCGTGCAGGCGCACCATCCGATGCGCCAGGACGTTTTCTTCCACCACATAGGCGAGCTCGTCCGTTGCCTGCTGGCTGCTTTTGGTCAGGCTGTACAGGCGTCGCGACAGGGTCTTCATGATCCAGGCGACACCGGGAACCACCACGGCCACAATCAGCGTGAGTTGCCAGTTCAGGAAAAGCAGGTAACCCAGCAGGGCGATGAGCGTGAAGCCGTCGCGCGACAGGCCCATCAATGCCTGCACCAGCAGGGTGGAACCTGTCTGCACCTCGTACACCACGGTGTTGGAGAGCGCGCTGGCCGACTGGCGGCTGAAAAGGGCCATCTCCGCCGCCAGTACGCGATCGAACAGCGCCTGGCGCAGCGCCAGCATGCCTTCGTTGGCAATGCGCGCCAGCGCATACTGGGCCACGAACTGTGCCAGCCCCCGCACCAGAAAAACACCCATGATTGCAAGCGGCACCATCCACAGTTGCAAGGTGCCCTGGGTGAAGCCACGGTCCAGCAGCGGTTGCAGCAAGGCGGGAATGAGCGGTTCGGTCGCGGCGCCCACCAGGGTGGCCACAATGGCAACGATCCAGGCGAGGCGATGGTGTCCGAAATAGATCGAGAGCCGCGCCAGTCGGGCGCGCAGGCTGGGTGGGGGTGAAAGCGCGGCGGAATCCGCCTGGGCATTCGTATCGGTGGCTTGCATGTGGGGCGGATTCTACGTTTCGCCGCGTGCCCATTGCACAGTTTGTCACAGGGGGGTGCCGATGGTGTGTAACATTGGCGCCTGTCCACCGGCTTTCGTTCGGTTTCCGCTGGCTGCCAATGACCACTGATCGCACACCTCATTCCATGTTCTCCGCGGCCTTGCCGCAACCCCTGCGCCGCAGCCTGATGGCCGCGTTGATTTCCACCCCCGCATTGCCCGCACTGGCGCAATTTCGTGTCGAGGTCACGGGCGTTGGCCTGACCCAGCTGCCGGTGGCCATCGCCCCGTTTCGGGGCGAGGCGCAGTCCCCGCAGAAGATCGCAGCCATTGTGCAGGCCGATCTGGAGCGCAGCGGGCAATTTCGCGCGGTGGATGCATCCGGCGTTGCGCTGGATGAGACCTCGCGCCCCGATGTGGCCCTGTGGCGGCAAAAGAGTGCTGACTCCCTCGCCACCGGAAGCGTGACACGGCTTGCAGATGGACGTTTTGACGTGCGCTTTCGCCTGTGGGATGTGGTGCGCGGCCAAGACCTCGGTGGCCAGAGTTTTGTGGTCAGCCAAGGCGATCTGCGCCTGGTGGCGCACCGCATTGCCGACTTCATCTATGAAAAACTGACCGGCGAGCGCGGTGTTTTCTCGACGCGCATCGTGTATGTCACCAAGGCGGGCACGCGCTACAGCCTCTGGGTGGCCGATGCGGACGGCGAGAATGCGCAGTCCGCCTTGTCCAGCCCCGAGCCGATCATTTCTCCGGCATGGTCGCCCAATGGCGGGCAGATTGCCTATGTGTCGTTCGAGTCGCGCAAACCCGTGGTGTATGTGCACGACGTGGCCACGGGTCGGCGCCGGCTCATCGCCAATTTCCGCGGCTCCAACAGCGCGCCTGCCTGGGCACCGGATGGCCGCACCCTGGCTGTCACCCTGAGCCGGGACGGGGCCTCCCAGCTCTACACCATTGATGCCAATGGTGGTGAGCCTCGCCGATTGATGCAAAGTGCTGGCATTGACACGGAGCCCGTTTTTTCCAGCGACGGCCGCAGCATTTATTTTGTGAGTGACCGCGGCGGTGCACCCCAGATCTACAAAGTGCCCACCACTGGCGGCAATGCCCAGCGCGTGACCTTTACAGGCACCTACAACATTTCGCCCAGCATCAGCCCGGACGGCCGCTGGCTTGCCTACATCTCCCGGATCAATGGGGCGTTCAAGCTGCATGTGATGGATCTGTCATCGGGTGCTGTTTCGGCCATTACCGATACCAGTGCCGATGAAAGCCCCAGCTTTGCCCCGAACAGCCGCCTGATTGTTTATGCAACGCAGCATCAGGGCCGGGAAGCCCTCATGACCAGCACCCTGGATGGAAAGATCAAGGCGCGCCTTGCAGGGCAGGGCGGCGACATTCGCGAACCCGATTGGGGTCCGTTTCAGAAGCAGTGAACCTTTTGGCACATTTTTATACGAAGCTTGCAGGAGAATTTTGGATGATCAAACGCATTTCCCTCGCCATTACCGTTGCCGCCCTCATGGCGGGTTGCAGTTCGGGTGTCAAGCTCGACGACGTTCCCGTTGAAGACAAGACGGCAGTCCCCACCACAGGTGGCAGTGGCGGGGCCAATGCCGGACAGGCCGGTGTGGCAGGTGTCAATCTGGGGCAATCCGCACGCGACGCGGCTGGCCCGGTTGGCGTCAGCCGTCTGGTGTACTTTGACTACGACAGCTATGTCATCAAGCCAGAATTCCAGTCACTGATCGAGGCCCACGCCCGTTTCATCAAGTCCAGTGGCAACCGCAAGGTCATGGTGGAAGGCCACACCGATGAACGCGGCGGCCGCGAGTACAACTTGGCCCTGGGCCAAAAGCGTGCAGAGGCTGTGCGTCGATCGCTCGGTTTGCTGGGCGTTTCCGACAACCAGGTGGAAGCCGTGAGTTTTGGCAAAGAAAAGCCGGCGGCGCACGGTAACAGTGAAGATGTGCACGCGCAAAATCGCCGCGCCGAACTGTCCTACCGTTGATGCGCGCAGCAAAGTTTCCCATGCCGGCACGGGCGCTGCTGGCGCTGGTGCTGTCGTGTGCCTTTGTTTCCATCAGCCACGCTGCGCTGTTTGAGGATGATGAGGCACGGCGTGCCATCCTCGAATTGCGGCAGCGGGTGGATGCGCTGCAGCTGGCCAACCAGCGGTCCGCGGACGATCTTCGCAAATCGGGTGATGACAACTCCCAGCAGAGGCGCAGCTTGCTGGATCTGCAGACGCAGATTGAAACGTTGCGCGTGGAGCAGGCCACGTTGCGTGGACAAAACGAGCAGCTGTTGCGTGACGTCGGGGAGCTGCAGCGTCGCCAGAGAGACATCGCACAAGGGGTTGATGAGCGCTTGCGCCAGTTTGAGCCCGTGAAAGTGACGGTGGATGGACTGGAGTTCCAGGCCGATGCCGCTGAAAAACGTGATTTCGAGGCCGCACTGGCAATCTTCCGCACGGGCAAATTCGCAGAGGCCAACACGGCTTTTGCTGGCTTTGTCCGCCAGTACCCGCGCAGCGGCTACGTGCCTTCGGCGCGGTTTTGGCTGGGCAATGCGCAGTATGCAGCGCGTGAGTACAAGGAGGCCATCGGCAACTTCAGGTTGTTGATGTCCGGCTCGCCTGGTCACGCGCGTGCCCCCGAAGCTGCGTTGTCGATTGCCAACTGCCAGATCGAATTGAAGGAAACCCGCGCGGCCCGCAAGACCCTGGAAGATCTGCTGCGGGCCTATCCCCAATCCGAAGCCGCCGTGGCCGCGAAAGAGCGGTTGTCGCGCCTCAAATGACGGCAGTGAGCGTGCCTGCCGTCGTCGCTTCCGTGGCGGGCGATGCGGGCTCCGATGTGGATCGGCAACGCCGTTTTGGCGGGCTTGAGCGCCTCTACGGCGTTGCAGGCGCGGCACGTATCGAGCAGTCCCATGTAGTCGTGGTAGGTATTGGCGGCGTTGGTTCGTGGGCAGCCGAAGCCCTGGCACGCAGCGGTGTGGGGCGCATCACCCTGATTGACCTCGACCATGTCGCCGAATCCAACATCAATCGGCAGATTCATGCGCTGACCACGACGGTGGGCCAGGCCAAGGTGGTGGCCATGCAGGAGCGCATTGCGCTCATCAATCCCCATTGCGAGGTGCTGTGCATCGATGATTTCGTCACGCCGGAGAACTGGCCGAACTTGCTGACAGGGCCGATCGACGCAGTGATTGACGCCTGCGACCAGATCAAGGCCAAAACAGCGATGGCAGCCTGGGCACGCGACACAGGAACGCTTTTTGTGAGCGTGGGTGCGGCCGGAGGCAAGCGGCATGCGCACAAGATCGATATCGACGATCTCAGTGCCACAACCCACGACCCGCTGCTGGCGCAATTGCGCTACCGGTTGCGCAAACACCACCAGGCCCCCCGTGAAGCACGCAAGATGGGTATCACCTGTGTCTTCAGCCGCGAGGCCGTGGCCGCGCCCGATGCGTCCTGTGCGGTGGAGGGGGATGGCACCCTGAATTGCCATGGTTATGGCTCTGTCGTGGCCGTGACGGCAACCTTTGGCCAATGTGCTGCAGGATGGGTGCTCGACAAACTGGCCACCATCTCCCGGTAGGTCAAAAAAATCACGCTATAATCCAAGGCTTTGCAGCAGTCGATAAAACTATTGCGGCAATTGGGACGTTAGCTCAGTTGGTAGAGCAGCGGACTTTTAATCCGTTTGTCGTGGGTTCGACCCCCGCACGTCCCACCAGAGTCAATAGGCCCCTGTAGCAATGCAGGGGCCTTTTTTTTCTTCAATCTCGTGCAAAAACAGTACGGGCCCGTCCTGCCTGTTGCGTGGCGAGTGCTCGCCTTGCTGGCGACCGGCATGGCGATGGTGCCCTTGCTGTCGCTGCAACGCAGGTTTGTCATGTCTGGGGGCCGATCAACTGTCGCCCAAGTCCCGTGATGCCCAGCACCTCGGCTACTGCCCTTGAGGACGCTGCCATCGCAGAAATCTTGGCCTCGATGTAGCCACGGGACCACAGCCACTGGACCAGGGCGAGCTGGTAGGGGTGGGTGACTCGCACGGCGTTTTTCGTGCGTTCCAGCGCCAAGGCGAGTTGTCTGAGATATGCGACTGGCATGGCAAGTCCTTAGTCCTGGGATTTCGCTGACGGTCTGATTGCACACCATTCCCGTGGTTCAACGGTTACTTTCTGTCAATTTTTCAAGTACGCGTATCTGCACACGAATGATTGCGCTGGGTGCGAGGGATCTTTGCCTGTTTTGGCCATTGGCGCTGATGCCTCAAGTGCAGGGAGCTATTGTTTTGATAGTTCCTGCAACGGGCGATGAGGTCAGGGTGCGGGGAATCCGGCGGTGCGATAGCAGCTTGCGGCCTGTCGCTCGACAATGCGCGACATGACCACTTCTCCCATGATGCTGCGCCTGATGGGCTTGGCGGCCTTTTCCAGCATGGCATCGATGCGTGTGTGTGACCCCATGCTGATTGCGCTGTCGCACGAGTTTCAGGCGACAACCGGCGATGCATCTGCCGTGATTGCGGCATTCGCCGTGGCCTATGGCGTCCTGCAACTGGTGTATGGCCCGCTGGGTGATCGGCTGGGCAAGGTGCAGGTGATCATGGGCGCCACGGCGGCCTGTGCGCTGTTCAGTGCCGTCACGGCGCTGGCGCCCAGCCTGGCGGTACTGGTGGTTTCCCGCGCTGCCATGGGGGCCGCGGCGGCGGGCATCATTCCGCTGTCGATGGCCTGGATAGGCGACCAGGTGCCCTATGCGCAGCGGCAGGAAACCCTGGCGCGGCTCATGGGCGCCACCGTTACCGGAATGATGGCCGGCCAGTGGTTTGGGGGCTTTGCCACCGAGAACTTGGGCTGGCGCGCCGCGTTTGCCGTGCTGGCCATGCTGTTTCTGATGGCTGCGGTGCTGCTGTTTCGCCATGCCCGCGCGGGGCTTGCGGCGGCTTCTGCGGTGAATGCAGACGCCCCCGCGTTTTCACTGGCCGCCTACCTGGCAGGGGTGGTCCAGCTGTTGCGCATGCCGCGCGTGCGCTGGGTGCTGATCGTGGTGGCCATCGAAGGCGCCCTGGCCTTCGGCACGCTGGCCTTTGTGCCCGCCCGCCTGACGGGCGGTTTTGGCTTGTCAGCCTCGACCGCAGGGGGCGTGATGGTGCTGTATGGGGTGGGTGGCCTGCTGTACAGCGTGTTTGCGCGGCGCTGGCTGGCCTGGCTGGGTGAGACGGGACTGGCGCTGGCGGGATCAGCGCTCATTGCCAGCGGCCTGCTGTTGCTGGCGTGGGCACCCGTGGTGGCCTGGGCCGTGCTGGGTTGCTTCCTGGCGGGGCTGGGCTTTTACATGCTGCACAACACTTTGCAGACGCAAGCAACGCAGATGGCGCCGCAGGCGCGGGGCACTGCCGTCACGCTGTTTGCCTGCCTGCTGTTTCTGGGGCAATCCACGGGCGTGGTGGTGGCGGCGGCCAGCGTGGACCGGGGTTGGCTGGCAGCGGTGTTCACCGGTGCCGCGCTGGGGGTGTTGGCCCTCGGCGCGTTGGTTGCGCGCGGACTGCAGGCCCACCACCGGCCGGTGTGAGGGATCTCACCCCCGCCGGGGTCTTCCTGGGCGTGCGCCGATGACGGCGCCGCGTTGGCCAAATAACCAGATGGTCTTATTACTTTATTTTTTGATATTTTGATGGTTTATATTTTCTGATTACAGTTCAGCCTCCCTCCAACTTCTTGCGCTGCGGTGGCCCCAGGCCCTAGCGGCGCAATGTCATTTCATGATCGACTTACGGGGTATCACCCAGATTTATCCGGGCCCACAAGGCCCGGTCGAGGCCCTGCGTGGCATCGACCTGCACATCACGCCGGGCGAAGTGTTCGGCATCATCGGCCGCAGCGGTGCGGGCAAAAGCTCTCTGGTGCGGGTGATCAACCTGCTCAACCGACCCACCCGGGGCGAGGTGATCGTGGCAGGCCGCGATCTCACGCAACTCAATGACGCCGATCTGCGCGCTGCGCGCCGCGACATCGGCATGGTGTTCCAGCACTTCAACCTACTGTCGTCGCGCACGGTGTTCGACAACGCGGCGCTGCCCTTGGAACTGGCGGGCATGGACAAGGCGGCCATCCGTGCGCGGGTGAACCCGCTGCTCGATCTCGTGGGCTTGTCGGCACTGGCCGACCGCTACCCCGCGCAGATTTCGGGCGGACAAAAGCAGCGCGTGGGCATTGCGCGTGCGCTCGCCAGCCGCCCCAAGGTGCTGCTGAGCGACGAGGCCACGTCGGCGCTTGACCCCGAAACCACGCGTTCCATCCTGGCGCTGCTGCGCCAGGTGAACAAGGAGCTGGGCCTCACGGTGGTGCTGATCACGCACCAGATGCAGGTCATCAAGCAGGTGGCTGATCGCGTGGCGGTGATCGACGCCGGGCGCATCGTGGAGCAGGGCCCCGTGATCGACGTGTTCACGCGCCCGCAGCAACCCATCACCAAGAGCCTGATCGATGAGATCGTGCCGCAGGAGCTGCCCGCCAGCGTGCTCGACCATGTGCGCCATCTGTCGGGCCAGCTGCAGGGCGGTGTGGGCCAGCTGCTGCGACTGTCGTACTCGGGCGAGCGGGCTTACCAGCCCATTCTGTCGCGCCTGATCCGCGACCACGGGCTGGACCTGTCCATCCTGCACGGCCAGATCGACGAGATCCAGGACCAGACCTTCGGCTCGCTGGCCGTGTATGCCAGCGGCGACGGCGCCCGGCTGCAGACCGCCATTGCGCAGCTGCGTGGCGAAGGCGTGGTGGTGCAAGAAGTGACAACGGAAGGTTGAGCGATGTTCGAGAATTTTTCAGAAATGATGCTGGAGCTGTTTGCCACCTCGCTGTGGGAAACCATCGTGATGGTGGGCATCTCGGGCGTGGTGGGTGGCCTGATCGGCATTCCGCTGGGAGTGTTCCTGCGCCTCACGGACCGGGGCGGTGTGCTCGAAAACAGCCCGCTCAACAAGACCGTCGGCTGGATCGTGAACGCCGTGCGCTCCACGCCCTTCATCATCCTGCTGGTGGCTATCATCCCGTTCACGCGGCTGATCACGGGCTCGTCCATCGGCACAGCGGCTGCCGTGGTGCCGCTCACGCTGGCGGCCGCGCCGTTCGTTGCCCGCCTGGTGGAAACCGCGCTGCGCGAAGTGGACAACGGCCTGGTCGAGGCCGCCCAGTCGATGGGGGCGACCACCGGCCAGATCGTCTGGAAGGTGCTGCTGCCCGAGGCCTTGCCCGGCATCGTGGCCGGCCTGACCATCAGCTTCGTGAGCCTGACCGGCTACTCGGCCATGGCCGGTGCCATTGGCGGCGGCGGCTTGGGCGACCTGGGCATCCGTTATGGCTACCAGCGCTTTTTGCCCGACATCATGCTGGCCGTGGTGGTGGTGCTGATCTTCTTTGTGCAGGCCATTCAGAGCCTGGGCGACTGGGCCGTGAGGCGCCTGAGTCATCGCTGATTGCTATATGTTTAATAGCTTATGGCGCTTGTTGTACAAGCGCTAAAGCCTTACTTTATTAAAAACGGACCTGGTCGCATCAACAGGCCCGTTTGGGCGGGTGGCGATGGGCGGGGCCGGATGCGTGCCGTATGCTTGCGGCCATGCATTTTTTTCGCCCTTTGCTGCTTGCCAGCGCCATGCTGTTTGCCACCTCGGCCCATGCCGGGAAAATCACCGTGGCGGCTGCGGCCGATCTGAAGTTCGCCATGGACGAGATCGTCACCACCTTCCTGCAGGCCCACAGCGCCGACCAGGTGGAGGTCATCTACGGCTCGTCGGGAAAGTTCAACGCCCAGATCCAGCAGGGCGCGCCCTACGACCTGTACTTTTCGGCCGACATTGCCTTTCCGCGCGCGCTGGCCAAGGCCGGATTTGCCGCCTCCGAGGTCAAGCCCTACGCCCTGGGCCGCATCGTGCTGTGGAGTGCCGGCATGGACGCCCGCCAGATGACGCTGGCCAGCCTGACCGACGCCAGAATCACCCGCGTCGCCATCGCCAACCCCCGCCATGCGCCCTATGGCAAGCGCGCCGAAGAAGCGCTGCGGGCTTCGGGCCTGTGGGGCAAGGTCGAACCCAAACTGGTCTATGGCGAGAACATCGCCCACACCGCGCAGTTCGTGCAGACCGGCAATGCGCAGGTGGGCGTCATCGCCTTGGCCCTGGCGGTCAGCCCCGAACTGGCCAGAAAGGGCGGTTACTGGCTCATTCCGGACGATCTGCATGCGCCGCTGGAGCAGGGTTTCATCATCACCCGGCGGGCAGAAAACAACGCGCTCGCCCAGCAGTTCGCCGATTACATGGGCAGCAAGGCCGCCCGTGCCGTGATGACCCGATATGGTTTCGTCCTCCCCGGCGATGCGGCCAGCAAGTAGGGCGCTGGCGTGCGTGCAGGCATGGGCCACGGCTTGGGCTGCGTCGGCGGGGCGCCATGTGATTCGTGGGAGGCAACGCCATGCTGACGGACGGTGATCTGCAGGCCCTCTGGCTGACTGTGCGCCTGGCGGGCCTGGTCACCCTGATCCTGCTGCTGCTCGGGACACCCATTGCCTGGTGGCTGGCGCGCACCCCGTCGCGCTGGAAGGGGCCGATTGGAGCCGTGGTGGCCTTGCCCCTGGTGTTGCCGCCCTCGGTGCTGGGCTTTTACCTGCTGCTGGCGATGGGGCCCAGCGGCCTGGTGGGGCAACTCACCCAGGCATTGAACCTGGGTCCACTGCCTTTCACTTTTGGCGGCCTGGTCATTGCCTCGGTGTTCTATTCCCTGCCCTTCATGGTGCAGCCGCTGCAAACGGCTTTCGAGGCGGTGGGCGACCGGCCGCTCGAAGTGGCCGCCACGCTGCGCGCCTCACCGCTCGATGCCTTCTTTACCGTGGCCGTGCCGTTGGCGGCGCCGGGTTTTCTGACGGCCTCGGTGCTGACTTTCGCCCATACCGTGGGCGAGTTCGGGGTGGTGCTGATGATTGGCGGCAACCTGCCCGGCGTCACCCGCGTGGCCTCGGTGCAAATCTACGACCATGTGGAAGCGCTGGAATATGTGCAGGCGCACCGGCTGTCGGCGGTGATGCTGGTGTTCTCGTTTGTGGTGCTGCTGGCCCTGTATGCCTGGCGCCCGCAGCCCAAGAGGGGTGGCTGACATGGCGGGCATCCAGGCGCGTTTTCGGCGCGAGTGGCCGGGCTTTTGCCTTGACGTGGACCTGGGCTTGCCGGGGCGCGGCGTGACTGCGCTGTTCGGCCCGTCCGGCTCGGGCAAGACGAGCGTGCTGCGCTGCATCGCAGGGCTGGAGCGCGCCCCGCAAGGGCACCTGATGGTGGGCGGTGACGTGTGGCAAGACGCTGGCCGCTGGCTTCCTGCGCACCAGCGCCCCATTGGCTATGTGTTCCAGGAGGCCAGCCTGTTTGCCCATCTGACGGTGATGGGCAACCTGCGCTATGGCATGAAGCGCAGCCAGGGCACGCAGCACGCGGGCTTCGATCAGGCCGTTACCCTGCTGGGCATTGGCCATCTGCTCGATCGCAAGCCCGACACCTTGTCTGGTGGCGAGCGCCAGCGGGCCGGCATTGCGCGGGCACTGGCCGTCAACCCGCGCCTGCTGCTGATGGACGAGCCGCTGGCCGCGCTCGACCTGCAGCGCAAGCAGGAAATCCTGCCCTTCCTGGAACGCCTGCGCGACGAGCTGGACATCCCCGTGCTGTATGTCAGCCACTCACCCCATGAGGTGGCGCGGCTGGCCGATACCCTGGTGGTGATGGACGGCGGCCGGGTCGTGGCCAGCGGGCCGCTGGCGCAAACGCTGGCCCGCATCGATCTGCCCATCACGCTGGGGGAAGACGCTGGCGCGGTGCTGGATGCCACGGTGGGCGAGCTCGATCATGAATGGCATCTGGCGCGTGTGAATTTTTCGGGTGGCAGCCTGTGGGTGCGTGACCAGGGCCTGCCCGTGGGCCGCCGCGTTCGGGTGCGGGTGCTGGCGCGGGATGTGAGCCTGGCGCAAGAGCCGGGAAGCAGCAGCATCCAGAACGTGTTGCCCGGCTGCGTTGACGCCGTGGGAGACGACCAGCACCCCGGCCTTGCGCTGGTGCGCGTGCGTGTGGGTGACGCCATGCTGCTGGCCCGGCTGACCAAGCGGTCGGCCGCGTCGCTGGGTGTCGCGCCGGGGCGCATGTTGTGGGTGCAGATGAAATCGGTGGCCTTGATGGAGTGATGCCGGCAGGTGCGGGCCTGCCCGAGCCCGACAACCGCAGCGGACTGCCTGGGTTTTCTGGGGGGCTCACCCCATCTGTCGGGTCTTGGCTTGTGAGTTCGAGAGGGCCCGCATGGTTTCCTGTAGCGGCAGGTCAGCGGGCAACCCGGGTTCACTCGGTCGATATTTTGTTCTCTGCGACCAGCTTGGCAAAACGTGCGGTGTCGGCCGCTATCTGCTCGGCCATTTGCGCTGCTGTGTTGCCGATGGGCTCGGCGCCGATGTCCTGCATGCGCTTCTTGAAGTCGGGCGACTGGATCACCTTGACCATCTCGGTGTTCAGTTTTGCCACGATGTCGGCGGGCGTGCGTGCGGGGGCCAGCACACCGAACCAGGTGCCGATATCAAAGCCCGCAAAGCCGCTTTCCTCCAGCGTGGGCACGTCGGGCAGCGACGACGACCGCTTGGCCGTGGTCACGGCCAGCGCGCGCAGTTTTCCGGCCTTGATGTGCGGCAGCACGGGCGTCACGGTGTCGAACGACATCGACACCTGCCCGCCGAGCAGATCGGTGGTCAGCGGGCCACTGCCCTTGTAGGGCACATGCAGCAGCGGGTGGCCAATGGCGGTGGACAACTGCGTGCCGATCAGGTGCTGCGCGGTGCCCGCGCCATTGGAGCCATACGAAAACCTGTCCGGCGTGGCCTTCACCAGGGCCACCAGTTCCTTCACATCCTTGGCGGGCGTGGTGGCGCTCACCGCCAGCACATTGGGCACCAGGGCCACGGTGGTGATGGGCGCAAAGCTCTTTTGGAAGTCGTAGCCGAGCTTCTTGTACACGCTGGTGGCAATGGTGTGGTGCACCGCACCCATCAGCAGCGTGTAGCCGTCGGCCGGGGCCTTGGCCACATAGTCGGCACCAATGGTGGCGCCCGCGCCGCCCCGGTTTTCCACGATCACCGGTTGGCCCAGGGCGGTGGCCAGTTTCTCGCCCAGTGCGCGGGCCAGTACATCGGTGGTGCCGCCGGCTGCAAACGGCACCACGATGGTCACCGGCTTGGCGGGCCAGGCCTGGGCGTGGGCGGCGGTGCCGGGCAGCAGGCAGGCCGCTGCCGCCGCAACGGCCAGTGTCAGCAGGTGGTGGCGGCGCAAGGGCTGGGCGATGGCGCTGGGGGGCAGGGCGGTGTGGTTCATGTGTGTCTCCGGGATGTGGATGGCGGGGCGGATGGTCTTTGCGACCTTGTTGTTCTGCCAGCCGGGCTCATACGGCTTTGCTTTCAAACGTATAACGTCGTCAGTTCGCCTTGCCGTGCTACAGCACTGCCTGCGGTTTACCGCCTAGTTATCCGATTGAATGCAAAACCGTATCAGGCGGCTTGGCGCGCGGGTGCGCTGCTGATCAGTGCACACACGGCATCGGTCACCTGCGCCGTGGTGGCCGTGCCGCCCAGGTCGCGGGTGTGCAGGGCCGGGTTGGCGGTGACCTGCTCGATGGCCTGCATCACGGCGCGGGCCGCGCCGGCCTCGCCCAGGTGTTCCAGCAGCATCACCACCGACCAGAAGGTGCCGATGGGGTTGGCCAGGCCCTTGCCCATGATGTCGAAGGCCGAGCCGTGGATGGGCTCGAACATGCTGGGGTAGCGGCGCTCGGGGTCGATGTTGCCCGTGGGCGCAATGCCCAGGCTGCCCGCCAGCGCGGCAGCCAGGTCCGAGAGGATGTCGGCATGCAGGTTGGTGGCGACGATGGTGTCCAGCGTGGCGGGGCGGTTGACCATGCGGGCCGTGGCGGCGTCCACCAGTTCCTTGTCCCACTTTACATCGGGGAACTCGGCAGACACCTGCGCGGCAATCTCGTCCCACATCACCATGGCATGGCGTTGCGCGTTGCTCTTGGTGATGACGGTGAGTAGCTTGCGGGGGCGCGACTGCGCCAGGCGGAAGGCGTAGCGCAGGATGCGCTCCACGCCCACGCGGGTCATGATGGACACATCGGTGGCCGCCTCGATAGGGTGGCCCTGGTGCACGCGGCCGCCCACGCCGGAGTACTCGCCCTCGGAGTTTTCGCGCACGATGACCCAGTCCAGATCGTTGGGGCCGCAGCGCTTGAGCGGGCCATCAATGCCCGGCAGGATGCGCGTGGGTCGCACGTTGGCGTACTGGTCAAATCCCTGGCAGATCTTCAGGCGCAGGCCCCACAGGGTGATGTGGTCGGGGATGTCGGGGTCGCCCGCCGAACCGAACAGGATGGCGTCCTTGCCGCGCAGGGCGTCCAGCCCATCGGCCGGCATCATCACGCCGTGGGCGCGGTACCAGTCGCCGCCCCAGCCGAAATTCTCGAAGTCAAAGCGCAGGTGCGGGTGGTGGGCCGCCAGGGCTTGCAGCACGCGTTGGCCGGCGGGAATGACTTCCTTGCCGATGCCGTCTCCGGGGATGGTAGCGATTTGGTAGGTTTTCATGCGATGTCTGGGTGGAAACGTGGGGGGATCGCCCGTGCAGGGATGGCGGGCGGTGGAAAACAAGGTGGTGAAGCCAAGCAGTGAGAAGGACTTTAGATGTGGACAGGTCTTCGGAGCGTCGCTAGAGTGAATCCATCGTTAACCTGAGGTTAAGAGATATTCGATGAGCTCCACCATCCAGCCCGCAGAACTGGGTTTCTTTTCGGCGCTGGCCGCCAGCCCCAGCCTGAGCGCCGCGGGGCGCGAAATGGGCATCTCCACGGCGGCAGTCAGCAAACACCTGGCGCAGATGGAACGCCGCCTGGGCGTGGTGCTCATCAACCGCACCACCCGGCGCATGGGCCTCACCCCCGAGGGCGAACTGCTGCTGGAGCACGCGCGCCGCATCCTGCGCGAGATCGATGCGCTCGACGAACTTATCGTGCAGTCCAAGGCCAGCCCCAAGGGCCTGCTGCGGGTGAATGCCACCCTGGGGTTTGGCCGCATGCACGTTGCCCCGGTGATCTCGGACTTTGTGCGCCAGTACCCCGAGGTGGATGTGCAGCTGCAGCTGTCGGTGCACCCGCCGCCCATCACCGACGATGCCTATGACCTGTGCGTGCGCTTTGGCGAGCCGCCCGACGGCCGCGTGATTGCCCGCCGCATCGCGCCCAATCGGCGCGTGTTGTGCGCCGCGCCTGCCTACCTGGACCGCCACGGCAGGCCCCGCGTGCCGCGCGATCTGATGGAGCACCAGTGCATCGGCATCCGCCAGGGCGACGAGGCCTATGGCCTGTGGCGCCTGACCACCGGGCGCGGCAGCAAGGCGCACACCGAGTCGATCAAGATCACCGGCAACCTGACCACCAACGACGGTGAGATCGCCGTGCTGTGGGCGCTGCAGGGCCACGGCATCGTGATGCGTGCCGATTGGGATGTGAATCGCCACCTGGCGCAAGGCCTGCTGGAGCCCGTGCTGCCGCAGTACCACACGCCTGCGGCCGACATCTATGCGGTGTACCCGCAGCGGCATCAGTTTTCGACGCGGGTGCAGGCGTTCGTGGGGTTCCTGGCCGAGGCGCTGGCAGCGTCGGGGGCGCCAAGCACCGATACTGTGCGCTTCACCGACCGACTGACGGAGACAACACGCCATGACCCTGCGCTTGCACCCCCTGGACCAGCAGCTTTTTACCCGCGCCCAGGCGCTGCTGGATGACGAGTGGATTGCCCACGACCCCGACCTGGCCCCGGTGCTGCCCACCGTGCTGGCCCGCAATGTGGGGCAGGACTGGCACAAGGCGGGCACCTTCCGCCACCACCTGGTGGGTGTGGCGCGCTCGCTCACGCTGTGGCAGCAACCGCGGGATGTGCGCCTGCTGGGCTTGCTGCACAGCGTGTACGGCAATGCCTTTGTGGATCTGGTCAAGTTCGACCCGGCCAGCGAGCGCGCCCGCCTGCGCGATCTGGTGGGCGAGCCGGCCGAGCACCTCGTGTACCTGTTCTGTACCCAGTCGCGCACGCAGTTCGTGCAGCGCGTGCTGGGCGGTGGGCTGCAGGCCGATGGCAGCCTGGCGCTCGACAAGGACGGGCAGCGCCATGTGCTCACGCCCTACGAGGTGGCTGCCTTCATTGTCGTGAGCATGGCCGACACCATCGAGCAATGGTTCAGCTGGCAGGACGATATCTACTCGCGCTTTCCCAACGTGCAGCACCGCCCGCAGGCCGTGCACTGGGCGGCATCGCTGTGGCCCGGGCCCATGCGGCCCACGGGGCGCATGCTGCACCAGATCGCAGGGCTGGGGCAGGCGCTGCAGCACCCTGGGCTCGTGGGGCTGCTGCCCCTGCCGCCGGTGTTTGCCGGCTGCACGCAGCACCTGTCGGTGGCGGCCGAGTCGGCGGCCACCTCGCTGTACTGGTCAGTGATCCAGCAAGACCAGCCGCTGGTGGATGTGGACGTGGCCACCGCCGTGCTGGAACAGGCCGTGCGGCACAACCCCTGGGTGGGCGAGCCGCAGATGGTGCTGGCGCAGCTGTACCTGTCGGCGGGCCGGCATGACGACGCCAGGCACGCCGCCCAGAGCGCGCTGCAGTGCTTCAGCGCCTGGGGCAATGCGTGGGACAAGCGCGTGCAGTGGGACGCCTGGGTGGCCTGGACGCGCATCCTGCTGCAGTCCGCCACCGAAGCCACCTGGCCCGAGCGGCTGGACAAACTCAACAATGTGGCGCTGCGTGGTTGATGAGTAATGGGCGGTTCGTTATGCAGTATTGAGCTAATGAAATAAAGAAACGGTTGTTTGCGTTTTATAGGGTCAACCCTAAGATGCGAAGAATCTCTTAACGAAAGGTGTCTCCGTGAACAAGCGCTCCCTGCTGCAATCCACCCTCGCTCTGGCCCTGGCCGCCGGTTTCACCACGGGCGCGCTGGCGCAGGACAAGCCGCTCAAGATCGGCGTGACGGCCGGCCCGCACGCCCAGATCTTCGAGCAGGTCAAGAAAGTGGCCGAGAAGGACGGCCTGAAAATCCAGGTGATCGAGTTCAGCGACTACGTGCAACCCAACGCCGCCTTGGCCGCGGGCGACCTGGACGCCAACGCCTACCAGCACAAGCCTTACCTCGATGCCCAGGTGAAAGACCGGGGCTACAAGATCGTCTCCGTGGGCTACACCGTCAACTTCCCCATGGGCCTGTACTCGAAGAAGGTCAAGGGTCTGAACGAGCTCAAGGAAGGTGCGCGTTTTGGCCTGCCCAACGACCCCACCAATGGCGGCCGTGCGCTGCTGCTGTTGCAGGACCAGGGCCTGATCAAGCTCAAGGAGGGTGCCGGCCTCAAGGCCACGCCGCTCGATGTGGTGAGCAACCCCAGGAAGCTCAAGTTTGTCGAGCTGGACGCCGCCCAGCTGCCGCGCTCGCTCGATGACCTGGATGCCTCGGCCGTCAACACCAACTTTGCGATCTCGGCCGGCCTGAACCCCAAGACGGACGCCATCGCCCTGGAAAACGCCAAGAGCCCCTATGTGAACCTGATCGCCGTGCGCGAAGCCGACAAGAACAAGCCCTGGGTGCCCAAGCTGCTCAAGGCCTACCAATCCGAGGAGATCCGCAAGTTCATCGAAGTGGAGTTCAAGGGATCGGTGCTGCCCGGGTTCTGATTTTTGCTACTCAAAAAATAGCTGCTGACGCTTTGCAATCAAGCGCCAGCAGCTTTTTTCATGGTCCATTCTGCTGGGTTGGCAGGCTGTGTGGTTGTCCTGGTTCGCCGCTGGCATGGGGTGTCCTGAAACGCTACCATGGCCTCCCGGTGCTTTGCCGGGTGTTTTCGTCCTCAGGAGGTTTTCATGAGCCAGTACAACATCGCCGTCATCGTCGGCAGTCTTCGCAAGGATTCATTCAACCGCAAGCTGGCTACGGCGCTGGCCCGGCTGGCGCCCGCAGACTTCAGCTTCACGCAGCTGCGCCTGGACGATCTGCCGCTCTACAACCAGGACGACGATGGCCAGCAGGCTGCATCGGTGCTGCGCTTCAAGGGTGAGGTCAAGGCCGCGCAGGGCGTGCTGTTTGTCACGGCGGAATACAACCGCTCGATTCCAGGGGTACTGAAGAACGCCATCGACAACGCCTCACGCCCCTACGGGCAAAGCGCCTGGGCCGGCAAGCCGGCGGGGGTGATTGGTGCATCGGTGGGCGCCATTGGCACCTCGATGGCGCAGCAGCACCTGCGCAATGTGCTGGCCTACCTCGACATGCCCACGCTGGGCCAGCCCGAGGCCTTCATCCATGCCAAGGAGGGGTTGTTCGATGCCGATGGCGGCATCGGTGCGGGCAGCCGCGAGTTTTTGCAGGGCTGGATGAACCAGTACGTGGCCTGGGTCAAGAAGCACGCCTGAGTTTTGCTGGTGAATAAATAGCGGCTCACGCGTGTTGGACATGCAATAGAGCCGTATTTGAAACCAAACGCAGAAAACCCGGCGCAAGGCCGGGCTTCATGAATGGCGAGAAAGAAAACAGGGCGCCCGTGGCGCCCTGTGTCTCAGGCAACTTGCGTTGCCTGGGCCTGGTTGGCGGCAGCCTGGTTGCGGATGGCCTGGGCGGCATCGGCCAGAGCCTGGGCCTTGGCGGCGTCGCCCATGGCCACGCCTTCAGCGCGCACAAAGCGCACATCGGTCACACCGAAGAAGCCCAGCACAACCTTGAGATAGCTCTCCTGGTGTTCCATGGCCTGACCGCCTTCGCTGGTGGAATACACGCCGCCACGGGTGGAGGCAATGATCACCGTCTTGCCCTTGGCCAGGCCTTCGGGGCCGTTGGCGGTGTACTGGAATGTGCGGCCGGGCTGGGCAATGCGGTCAATCCAGGCCTTCAGCTGGGTGGGAATGCTGAAGTTGTAGAACGGGGCTCCAATCACCACCACATCAGCCGCCAGGAACTGGCTCACCAGTTGCTCGGACACGGCGTTCTCGCGCTTTTGCACTTCGCTCAGGCCATCGGTCTGGCCGGTACGGGGCGCCATGGCGTCCATGGTGAAGTGGGCGGGAGCATTGGCCACCAGGTCGAGATAGCTCACCTGGGTGCCAGGGTGGTTGGCCTGGTAGGCCGCCACGATCTGTGCGGTCAACTGGCGCGAAACGGAGTTGGCACCGGTGATGGCGGAATCAATGTGAAGCAGTTGCATGAGGTTCTCCGGGGGTTGTAGGGAGCCACCTGGTGTGGCCTAGGTATCAATTGTCGATGGATCTTGATTTGTTGATAAGCCAGCAAAATTGCGATAGATTGTCCCGCTTATAGGACAATCATCGCCATGCAAGATCTCAACGACATGCTGTATTTCGCCGAAGTGGTGGAGCGTGGTGGGTTTGCCGCTGCGGGCCGGGCCCTGGGCATTCCCAAATCCCGGCTGTCGCGGCGGGTGTCGGAGCTGGAAACCCAGCTGGGCGTGCGCCTGCTGCAGCGCACCACGCGCAAGCTCTCGCTGACCGAAGTGGGCGAGGCCTATCTGCGCCACTGCCAGGCCATGCGCGAATCGGCCCAGGCGGCGGCCGACACCGTGGCCCAGGTGCAGACCACCCCGCGCGGCACCATCCGCGTGAGCTGCCCCGTCACGCTGGCGCAGACGGTGCTGGCCGAGCTGATGCCGCAGTTTCTGGCCACCTATCCCGAAGTGCGGGTCGAGATGCTGGTGAGCAACCGCGCGGTGAATCTGGTGGAGGAGGGCATCGACGTGGCGCTGCGCGTGCGTTCCACGCTGGAGGACAGTGGCAGCATGGTCGTCAAGCGCCTCGACGATGCCCGGCAGATTCTGGTGGCCAGCCCCGACTTGCTGGCGCGCCAGGGCATGCCGCGCACACTGGAAGACCTGGCCCGGCTGGACAGCATTGCCATGTCGGCCGTGGATGGGCGCTCCACGCTGCGTCTCGTCGGCGAAGGCGGTCGCGAACAGACGGTGCACCACCAGCCGCGCTATGTGGCCGATGACTTGCTCACCCTCCAATTCGCCGCCCTGGCTGGCACCGGCATGTGCTGGCTGCCCGACTACATGTGCATCGAAGAGTTGCGCGTGGGCCGCCTGGTGCACTTGCTGCCCGACTGGGCGCCACCACGCGGCATCGTGCATGCGGTGTTTCCTTCGCGCCGGGGACTGTCGCCCGCGGTGCGGCGGTTTCTGGACTATTTGGGCGAAACCATGCCGGGTTGCAGCAGCCAGGTCACCCGCATGGCCGGACAGGGGTTGGATGGCGCAGGCATCTAGGCGTCTAGCCCCTTCCATGGTTTGAATAGATGTTTTGGCGATTAAATAACAAGAATTAAGTCGTTTGGGTTTTAAAGAGTGGATCGCAGAATGCCAGCGCTGTGACCACCACTTCCATCATCATCGTTCCGGGCTGGCGCGACTCCGGCCCCGGCCATTGGCAAAGCCTGTGGGCCGAGCGCCTGCCCCAGGCCCGCCGCGTGGTGCAGGACGACTGGATCACGCCCACACGGCTGGCCTGGGTAGGCCAGCTTGAAAAGACCGTGCTGGCTGCGCCCCACCCCGTGGTCATCGTGGAGCACAGCCTGGGCTGCATTGCCGTCACCCATATGGGCGCGCAAGCCGCAGCCCGCGTGTGCGGCGCGCTGCTGGTGGCCCCGGCCGATCCGGAGCGCCGCGCCGTCCTGAACGACTTTGCGCCCGTGCCCTTTGCTGCGCTGCCCTACCGTTCCATCGTGGTGGCCAGCAGCAACGACCCGTATTGCCCCATCCGCCTGGCGGGCGCCTACGCACGGGCCTGGGGCAGCGAATTCGTGCGCATGCAGAACGCCGGGCACCTCAATATCGACTCCGGCCATGGCGAATGGCCGCTGGGCTGGGCGCTGCTGCAGTCGTTGCAGGGCGAGCCCACCGTGGTCCGCGCCCCGGTGCCCGGCCATGCGCAGGCTTCGCCTGCAGCGCCGGTGTTGTAAAAATACTTCTGAATCAATAGCTACTTGTGCTTACGAGTAAAGCACTGGCGGCAGTTTTTGGTGAAGCACACCATGTCTTTCGCATTCTGGTCTGCAAGCTGAACTTCCTATATTATTAAATTCGATTAATTAACAAAAATATATTCTTTTGAGTTTTAAGCGTCATTCCGCACAATGGTCAATCCCCAGCTTTTCATCAGGCGACGCACCATGACGACTTCTCTGAAACTCAAGACCCTTCTGGCCGCACTGGCCCTGGCGAGCAGTGGTTTGGCTGCTGCGCAGAACCAGCTGCTCAATGTGTCGTACGACGTAGCCCGCGAGTTCTACAAGGACTACAACGCAGCGTTTGCCGCGCATTACAAGAAGACCACCGGCCAGGACGTGAAGATCGACCAGTCGCACGCCGGCTCCAGCGCCCAGGCGCGCGCCGTGAACGACGGCCTGGCCGCCGATGTGGTCACCATGAACACCACCACCGATGTGCAGTTCCTGGCCGACAACGGCGTGGTCGCCAAGGATTGGTCCAAGAAGTTCCCCAACGATGCATCGCCCACCACGTCCACCATGCTGTTTCTGGTGCGCAACGGCAACCCCAAGGGCATCAAGGACTGGGACGACCTCATCAAGCCCGGTGTGCAGGTGATCGTGGTGAACCCCAAGACCGGTGGCAACGGCCGCTATGCCTACTTGGCCGCCTGGGGTGCCGTGCGCGAAAAGGGTGGCACCGATGCGCAGGCCGCCGAGTTTGTGGGCAAGCTCTACAAGAACGTGCCGGTGCTGGCCAAGGGCGGCCGCGACGCCACGGCCACGTTTTTGCAGCGCAACCAGGGCGACGTGCTGATCACGTTCGAATCCGAAGTGGTGTCGATCGACCGCGAGTTTGGCGCGGGCAAGGTCGATGCGATCTATCCGTCGGTGAGTGTGGTGGCCGAGAACCCCGTGGCCGTGGTCGAGCGCACTGTGGCCAAGAAGGGCACGGCGCAGCTGGCCAAGGCCTACCTGGATTACCTGTACTCCGACGAGGCGCAGGAAATCGCTGCCAAGCACGCCATTCGTCCGCGTTCGGAGAAAGTGCTCAAGAAGTACGAAGCCACGTTCAAGCCGCTCAAGCAGTTCACCGTGGCCAAGTACTTCGGCAGTCTGACCGAGGCGCAGAAGGTGCACTTCAACGATGGCGGCCAGTTCGACAAGCTGTATAGCGCCAAGTAAGCCATGAGTGCTGCGACCTCTGTGCCCGCGCGGGGCGCCGTGCCGCCCTCCGCGCAGGCCGGCCGGCGTACGCCCCAAAGGGTGCTGCCCGGCTTTGGCCTGACGCTGGGCTACACGCTGTTCTACTTGAGCATCATCGTGCTGATCCCGCTGTCGGCGCTGATCTTCAAGACCTTCACCCTGACCTGGGAGCAGTTCTGGGCCGCTGTCAGCGCTCCGCGCGTGCTGGCCTCGTACCGGCTCACTTTTGGCGCCTCTTTTCTGGCGGCGCTGGTCAATCTGGTGTTTGGCCTGCTGATCGCCTGGGTGCTGGTGCGCTACAAGTTTCCGGGCAAGAAAATCGCCGATGCGCTGGTGGACCTGCCGTTTGCGCTGCCCACCGCCGTGGCAGGTATTTCGCTCACCGCCTTGCTGGCCAGCAACGGCTGGGTCGGGCAAATCCTGGAGCCTCTGGGTATCCAGCTGGCGTTCAAGCCCGCCGGCATCGTGATCGCGCTCATTTTCATCGGTCTGCCGTTCGTGGTACGCACCGTGCAGCCCGTGCTCGAAGACGCCGAGAAAGAACTCGAAGAAGCGGCCACCTGCCTGGGCGCCACGCGTTTTCAGACCTTCACCAAGGTCATCCTGCCCTCCATCACGCCCGCGCTGCTCACCGGCTTTGCCATGGCGTTTGCGCGGGCGGTGGGTGAATACGGCTCGGTGATCTTCATCGCGGGCAACATGCCCATGGTGTCGGAGATCACACCGCTCATCATCATCGGCAAGCTGGAGCAGTACGACTATGCAGGCGCCACGGCCGTGGCGGTGGTGATGCTCGTGATTTCTTTCATCTTGCTCTTGGTCATCAATGCGCTGCAAGCCTGGCAGCGCCGGAAGTCATGAATCACCCCCTGAGTCGCTTCGCGCCTTCCCTCTCTCTCGCTTCGCGGAAGGGGGATGCACCCGGCGGCCTGGCAAAGCCAGTTCCACGGGTGCACGGGTCTGGGCTGCGCCCGCTTCAAGCGCACTGCGCCTTGCACAAACGACATGAATAATCGAACTGTTCGCCGCGCGCGCGCCGGCACGACCGAAGCGCCCTGGGTGCGCTACACGCTGATCGGCATGGCGCTGGCCTTCATGCTGCTGTTCCTGGTGCTGCCGCTCGCCGCCGTGTTTGCCGAGGCGCTGCGCAAGGGCTTTGGCGCCTACCTGGAGGGCCTGCGCGAGCCCGATGCCTGGTCGGCCATCAAGCTCACGCTTATTACTGCCTTGATTGCCGTACCGCTGAACCTGGTGTTTGGCGTGGCAGCCGCCTGGTGCATTGCCAAGTACGAGTTCCGGGGCAAGGCGTTTCTGACCACGCTGGTGGACCTGCCGTTTTCGGTATCGCCCGTGGTTGCCGGGCTGGTCTATGTGCTGATGTTCGGCGCCCAGGGCTGGTTCGGCCCCTGGCTGCAAGCGCACGACATCAAGATCATCTTTGCCGTGCCCGGCATCGTGCTGGCCACCGTGTTCGTGACCTTTCCATTCATCGCGCGCGAGCTGATCCCGCTGATGCAGGCCCAGGGCAACGACGAGGAGCAGGCCGCCATCGTGCTGGGCGCCACCGGCTGGCAGACCTTCTGGCACGTGACCCTGCCCAACATCAAGTGGGGCCTGCTCTATGGCGTGATTTTGTGCAATGCACGCGCCATGGGCGAGTTCGGCGCGGTGTCGGTGGTGTCGGGCCATATCCGCGGGCAGACCAACACCATCCCGCTGCATGTGGAAATTCTCTACAACGAGTACCAGTCGGTCGCCGCGTTTGCCGCCGCCTCTCTGCTGGCCTTGCTGGCCCTGGTCACCCTGGTCATCAAGACCATTGCCGAACACCGCAACGAGCAGGCCCTGAAAGCCGCCGCCGAGTTGCCGCCCGAGCGACCCGCACCTGCGGCTGTCGCCCGCTGAAGGAAGAACACCATGAGCATTGAAATCCGCAACGTCAGCAAGCAGTTTGGCGACTTCCAGGCCCTGCGCGATGTCAGCCTCGATATCGCATCGGGCGAACTCATCGCGCTGCTGGGACCCTCGGGCTGCGGCAAGACCACCTTGCTGCGCATCATCGCGGGGCTGGAGACGCCCGACACCGGCAGCATCCACTTCAGCGGCGAAGACACCACCGACGTGCATGTGCGCGAGCGCAACGTGGGCTTCGTGTTCCAGCACTACGCGCTGTTCCGGCACATGACGGTGTTCGAGAACGTGGCCTTTGGCCTGCGCGTCAAGCCGCGCGGCCAGCGGCCCGGCGAAGCACAGATCAAGCAGAAGGTCATGGACCTGCTCAAGCTGGTGCAGCTGGACTGGCTGGCCGAGCGTTTCCCATCGCAGCTCTCGGGCGGCCAGCGCCAGCGGATCGCTCTGGCCCGGGCGCTGGCGGTGGAGCCCAAGGTGCTGCTGCTCGACGAGCCCTTTGGCGCGCTCGATGCCAAGGTGCGCAAGGAACTGCGCCGCTGGCTGCGCCGCCTGCACGACGAACTGCATGTGACCAGCATCTTTGTGACGCACGACCAGGAAGAAGCGCTGGAAGTGGCCGACCGTGTGGTTGTCATCAACCAGGGCCGCATCGAGCAAAGCGGCTCGCCCCAGCAGGTGTGGGACCAGCCGGCCAGCCCCTTCGTCTATGGTTTTCTGGGCGATGTGAACCTGTTCCACGGCCGTGCGCACGAGGGGCTGGTGCACCTCGAAGGCATCGAGCTGGATTCGCCCGAGCACAGCCAGGCGCAGAACGCCAAGGCCTTCGCCTATGTGCGCCCGCACGACCTGGATGTGGAACGCTATGCGCCCGGCGCCGGACTGGACGCCACAGGCCGCCCGCGCGGCATCGTCGCGCAATTGAGCCGCGCCATCGTGGTGGGCCCGATTGCGCGGCTGGAACTTATTCCCATCGACGACCACAAACCAGCGGACAATGCGTCCCCGGAGTCCTTGATCGAAGCGCAGATCCCTGCGCAGCAGTTCAAGGAAATGGGTTTCAAAGAGGGCGAAACGCTGGTGGTGACACCGCGCCGCGCCCGCGTTTTTCTGGACGAGGCCGCTGGGATTTGACCCCTTGAGCCGCTTCGCGTTTTTCCCCAAGGGGACGATGGCCTTTGTTGCGTGCGGGGCGGACCATGCTGGCCGTCTGCTGGCCTGGGCCGTGCCGGTTTCATGGGCAATGCCTTGGGCAATTGCTATTGGATAAGGGAGAAGGAATGAATTGGTTGACTACGGCCCCGCGCCGTGTACTCGCGCTCATCAGTGTGGCCTGTGTGGCCCTGCTGGCCTTTGGCATGTATCTGCAGCATGTGGTGGGCCTGGAGCCTTGCCCGATGTGCATCGTGCAACGCTATGCGCTCGTTGCTGTCGCAGTTTTCGCAGGCTTGGCAAGCGCAAGAGGCAACAAGGGCTGGTGGATGACATTCGCTGCGCTGGCCATGGTCTCGGCTGGTTTTGGCGCCTTCGTGGCGGCCCGCCAGAGCTGGCTGCAATGGTATCCCCCCGAAGTCGCCACCTGTGGCCGGGATTTCTACGGAATGATCGAGAACTACCCCATCAGCCGTTCCATCCCCATGATCTTCCGGGGCTCGGGCGACTGCACGGCGATCGACTGGACGTTTCTGGGTGGCTCGATCGCCAACTGGTCGTTTGTCTGCTTTGTGGGGTTTGCTGTGGTGCTGCTGGCGCTGCTGGTGCGTGGGTTCACGACGGGCAACCGGGAGGGCTCGGGCTATTCGATGGCGTGATGCCTTGATGGCTCAGCATGGACCTCGCACAAGGCGCTCTTCGGAGCGCCTTTTTTGTCGATTGGGGTGTCACTGTGGTGATTCATCGGCGCATCAGCAGATGGCGAAATTTAATAAAGTTTCTTCACACAGCATGTATGCCGCAACCCTGCGGGCCTGTAGAGCACGATCTGCGTCAGACGGACCGGAAATTGTTGACAACTTCAACGTGTTACCAGATCCTACAACTCTGCTCTTGATGCCGTGCGGATGTGCGCTTCGGAGCGTCGTCGATGCGGTCTCCTTGCTTTCCCTTTCCTATCCACCTGCATGAAATAGAAAATGAAAGTTTCTCTGTCGCTAGCGCTTCTCTCTGCGGTCGTTTTATCCGGATGTGCCTACAACGTCTCGCCTTATGGCGCTTCGGTAAAGAACGTCGAATCGATTAAATCCCTCGACATAAAACCTGTTGCGGTCGAACCTTTCCAGGCCTCAAAGCCGGGGCAGTCATCCATCACTTGTCGTGCCGCAGGTCCCGTGACCGTTTCTCCTAGTTTTGAGAGTTATATCGAAAAGGCGCTGATCGATGAACTCAAGTTGGCCGGCGCCTATGACCCGAGTTCCAAACTCATACTGAGGGGCAAACTCGAAGAGATTGATTTCAGTTCGGGCATGACCGACGGAAAGTGGCTTTTCACGGTCACGATTTCCAACGCCAGAAACGAGAGCTTTACCACGAAGTCCATATTCGGTTTTTCCGGGAGCTTTGTAGCAGACAAAGCCTGCCAAGAAACGGCCCAGGCTTTCGGGCCGGCCGTTCAAAAGCTCGTAGAGGATATCGTCCGCGATCCGAAATTCAAGCAAGTCGCAAATTAACGAGACCTCACCCTGCGCTCCACCTGACCGCCCAACAGCGGCGCTGTTGGGTTTCCGTCGCAGCCCTCGGGCGCCCATATCCCCTGCGGGTGCGGAAACCGCACCCCCTCGGTTCCATCCACCCAGGCCGGCAGCTTGTGCATCACGCTGGCGAGCAGCGGGGCCGCCTGCCACTGCGCCAGCCAGGTCTGCAGATGCGGCCAGGGCTGGGCGGCCCACCAGTCTGCATCGATGCCGGCGAATTGGCGCACAAAGGGTGCAATGGCCATGTCGGCCAGGGCCGCATGGGAGCCGAACAGGTGGGGCTGGGTGAACAGGCGGGCATCCAGTGCGCTCAGCCAGGCCATGGCCTGCGCGCGCGCTGCGTCGATGGGTGCGTCGGGGTAGCGGCTGGGGTATTTGCAGCGGTCCAGCGCCTGCTTGAACGGGCCATCGCATTCCGCGATCAGGGCCAGCATGTCTTCCATGCTGCCGTGGCTTGGCGTGCGCCAGCCGTCGGGGTCGTGCTGTGCCAGCGCCCACAGCATGATGTGCAGGCTCTGCTCTAGCACCTGTCCACCAGGCAGCACCAGCACCGGTACGGTAGCCTTGGGCGACGCCTGCAGCAGACCCTGGGGTTTGTTCTTGAGCACCACCTCGCGCACTTCGCAGGTCTGGCCGCTCACCGCCAGTGCCAGCCGGGCGCGCATGGCGTAGGGGCAGCGGCGAAAGGAATAGAGAACGGGCAGGGCGCTCAAGTGGATTCGCCTTCGCTGCCACCCTTTTTCCTGGCGATGGCCCGCGCCGGGTTGCCTGGTTGCAGCGCGCCAATGTGTGCCTGCCCGCGCCGGGCGGCCAGCTGCATCTGTCGCTCGCGTTCGGCCAGCGCGCGCTCCTGCCCGGGTGTGCGGGTGCCGTGGCAGTAGGGGCAGCTCACGCCGGCCACGTAGTGGGGTGATGCCAGCTCGGCGGCGCCCAGCGGCATGCGGCACGAGCGGCACAGCTGGTGGTGGCCGGGCACGAGACCGTGGCCTACTGACACGCGCTCGTCGAACACAAAACAGTCGCCGTGCCAGCGGCTGGCTTCCTCGGGCACGGTTTCGAGGTATTTGAGGATGCCGCCTTCGAGGTGGTACACCTCGTCGAAGCCCTGCGACTTGAGGAAGGCCGTGGATTTTTCGCAGCGGATGCCGCCCGTGCAGAACATGGCCACGCGCGGCTTGCCGGCCAGCACGCCGCCGGGTTGCGATTGCGCCGCCACCCAGGCCGGAAACTCGGCAAAGCTTCGGGTGTGCGGGTTGATGGCGCGCTCGAACGTGCCGATGCCCACCTCGTAGTCGTTGCGCGTGTCCACGACCACCACGGCGGGGTCGCCGATCAGCGCGTTCCAGTCCTCGGGCTTCACATAGGTGCCCGCGTTGCGCGCGGGGTTCAGGCCGGGCACGCCCAGGGTGACGATCTCGCGCTTGAGCCGCACGCGCATGCGGTAGAACGGCTGGCGGTCCGTGGGCGCCTCCTTGTGCTGCAGGGCGGCAAAGCGGGCATCGCTGCGCAGCCAGGCCAGCACGGCCTGCACACCGGCCGGTTCACCCGCGATGGTGCCGTTGATGCCCTCGGGCGCCAGCAGCAGCATGCCGCGCACACCGCGCTCTTCGCACAGGGTCTGCAGCGGCGCGCGCAAGGCGGCGCAGTCGGGCAGATCGACAAACTGGTACAGGGCGACGGTGAGGAAGCGGGGTGTGACCGGGTGCACGAAAGGGGCGCCGTGAAGTTGCAGGGAAGGTGGTGCAGATGCGCTGGCTGTGGTCAGCGCCTGGGGGTTTTACAGCTTCTTGACCAGCACCTGGCTGCGCCGGTCCCAGTTGTATTTGCGCTTGCGTGCGTCGGGCAGCCAGTCGGGGTCCACCACCACGAAGCCGCGCTTGATGAACCAGTGCATGGTGCGCGTGGTCAGCACGAAGATGCTTTCCAGCCCCATGGCGCGGGCGCGCTGTTCGATGCGCTTGAGCAGCTTTTCGCCATCGCCCGTGCCCTGGCTTTGCGGCGACACGGTGACCGCCGCCATCTCGGCGGTCCTGGCCTCGGGGTAGGGGTAGAGCGCCGCGCAACCGAAGATAACGCCATCGTGCTCGATGATGGTGTAGGTGGCGATGTCGCGCTCGATCTCGGTGCGGTCGCGCTTGACCAGCGTGCCGTCCTTCTCGAACGGCTCGATCAGCTGCAGGATGCCGCCCACATCGTCGATGGTGGCTTCGCGCAGTTCTTCGAGCTTTTCGTCGATCACCATGGTGCCGATGCCGTCGTGCACATACACCTCCAGCAGCAGCGAGCCGTCGAGCGCGAAGGGAATGATGTGGCTGCGCTCCACGCCGGCCTTGCAGGCTTTTACGCAGTGTTGCAGATAAAACCCTGTGTCGGTGGGCCGCTGGGCGGTGGGCAGCGTGGCCAGCAGGGCCTGGGCGGCAGCCAGCGGCAGCTCGGTGTCGATGGGGTTGTCGTCGCTGGCGGGCTCGCCGGGCTGCATGCGGATGCCGGAAACCTCGGTCAGAAAGATCAGCTTGTCGGCGCGCAGCTCGATGGCCACGCTGGTGGCCACTTCTTCCATGGCCAGATTGAAGGCCTCGCCGGTGGGCGAAAAGCCAAACGGCGATAGCAGCACCAGCGCGCCCATGTCCAGCGTGCGCTGGATGCCCCCTGCGTCCACCTTGCGCACCAGGCCCGAGTGCTGGAAGTCCACCCCATCCACAATGCCTACCGGCCGCGCCGTGAGGAAGTTGCCCGAGATCACGCGCACCGTGGCGCCGGCCATGGGCGTGTTGGGCAGGCCCTGGCTGAAGGCGGCCTCGATCTCGTAGCGCAGCTGGCCGGCGGCCTCCTGTGCACAGTCGAGCGCCACCGAGTCGGTGATGCGGATGCCGTGCGAATACCTGGCGGCATGCCCCTTGGCCTCCAGCTGCTCGTTCACCTGGGGGCGAAAGCCATGCACCAGCACGATCTTCACGCCCATGGCCTGAATCATCGCCAGATCCTGCGCAATGTTGTGCAGCTTGCCCGCCGCTATGGCTTCACCCGTGAGGCCCACCACAAACGTCTGGTGGCGAAATTTGTGGATGTAGGGCGCCACCGAGCGGAACCAGGGCACGAAGGTGAAGTTGAAAACGGCGGACATGGGCGGCGGGGTGGCGGTCGGGAAAAGTGAAGAAAGCAGCCGGGGCTGGGATAATTTGCGATTCTCTACGAAGTTTCTGCCTTGACTGCGTCCACCGCTCCCACTTCCCTGCACATCGAGTTCCCTGAATCCCTGCCCGTGTCGGGCAAGCGCGACGAGATCATGGAGGCCATCACCCGGCACCAGGTCATCATCGTGTGCGGTGAAACCGGCTCGGGCAAGACCACGCAGCTGCCCAAGATCGCGCTGGCGCTGGGCCGGGGCAAGTGCAACGCCAAGCCCGGTACCAAGGGCCAGCTCATCGGCCACACCCAGCCGCGCCGCATTGCGGCCAGCAGCGTGGCCAAGCGCATTGCCGAAGAGCTGAAAACGCCGCTGGGCGATGTGGTGGGCTTCAAGGTGCGCTTCCAGGACCGGCTCTCGCGTGATGCCTCCGTCAAGCTCATGACCGACGGCATTTTGCTGGCCGAGACGCAGACCGACCCGCTGCTCAAGGCCTACGACACCATCATCATTGACGAGGCGCACGAACGCAGCCTCAACATCGACTTCCTGCTGGGCTACATCCGCCAGATCCTGCCGCGCAGGCCTGATCTGAAGGTCATCGTCACGTCGGCCACGATTGATGCGGACCGGTTTGCCAAGCACTTTGCAAGCGCCCGCCCGGCGCCGGGCCGCCCCAAGGCGGGCGTAGCCCCCTCGGGGGGCAGCGACCCACACGCAGTGGGGGAGCGTGGGGGTGAACTGGTGCCCGCGCCGGTCATCATGGTATCGGGCCGCACCTTCCCGGTCGAGCAGTGCTACCGCCCGTTTGAAGACAGCCGCGACTACGGGCTGAACGAAGCCATTGCCGATGGCGTGGACGAGCTGTGGCAGGGCAATGCGGCGGGCGACATCTTGGTCTTCTTGCCCGGCGAGCGTGAGATCCGCGAGGCCGCCGACCACCTGCGCAAACACCTGTCGCACCAGCCCGTGATGCGCAACGCCGAAGTGCTGCCGCTGTTTGCCCGATTGAGTCAGGCCGAGCAGGACCGCATCTTTGACGGCCACACGGGCCGTCGTATCGTGCTGGCGACCAACGTGGCCGAGACCTCGCTCACCGTGCCGGGCATCCGATACGTCATTGATGCAGGCACAGCGCGCGTAAAACGCTACAGTTTCCGTAGCAAGGTGGAGCAACTGCTGGTCGAGCCCATCAGCCAGGCAGCGGCCAACCAGCGCGCAGGCCGCTGCGGGCGCGTGGCCAACGGCATCTGCATCCGCCTGTACGACGAAGCGAGCTTCAACAGCCGGCCACGCTTTACCGACCCCGAAATTCTGCGCAGCTCGCTGGCGGGCGTGATCCTGCGCATGAAGTCGCTGCACCTGGGTGACGTGGCGCAGTTTCCGTTCATCGAGGCGCCTTCTGGCCGCGCGATTGCCGACGGCTACCAGCTGCTGGGCGAACTGGGTGCGGTGGACGACGCCAACGAACTCACGCCCATGGGCGCTGAGCTGTCGCGCCTGCCGCTGGACCCGCGCGTGGGCCGCATGATCATCGAGGCGCGCGACCGCAAGGCGCTCGATGAAGTGCTGGTGATTGCCAGCGCATTGAGCGTGCAGGACGTGCGCGACCGCCCCCTGGAAGCGCAGCAGCAGGCCGACCAGGCCCACGCCAAGTTCGACGACGACAAGAGCGAGTTCAGCGGCTACCTCAAGCTGTGGAAGTGGATCAACGAAGCCCGGGGCGGGGCGCCCAGCCTGCCATCGGCCCGCGCGCAAAAAGCCATGGCGGCGCAGAAGGCGCCTTCGCAGGCTTATTTGCCAGTGGAGCGGCGTGGTGGCGGTAGCAGTCCTGCGGCAGCGCCTGCCGCACCGACTGCCGCCCCAGCCGCGACCCACAAGCTCAGCAACCGTCAGTACGAGCAACTGCTGCGCCAGAACTTCATCAGCATCCGACGTTTGCGCGAGTGGCGTGACATCCACACCCAGCTGCTCACGGTGGTGACCGAGCACAAGTGGCAGATCAACACCCAACCCGCCAGCTACGAGCAGCTGCACCTGTCCATGCTGGCCGGGCTGCTGGGCAACGTGGGCGCCAAGAGCGACGAGGAAGACTGGTACCTGGGCGCGCGGGGCATCAAGTTCTACAAGCACCCCGGCGCGCACCTGAACAAGAAGCCCGGCCGCTGGATCATTGCATCGGAGCTGGTGGAAACCACGCGCCTGTTCGGTCGCGGCATTGCCGCCATCGAGCCGCAGTGGCTGGAGCAGATGGGCGGGCATCTTTTGCGCAAGCAACTGCTCGACCCGCACTGGGAAAAGAAATCCGCAGAGGTGGTGGCGCTGGAGCGCGCCACGCTGTATGGCATCGTGGTCTACAACAACCGCCGCGTGAACTTCGGCAAGGTAGACCCGCACGCCGCGCGTGAGGTGTTCATCCGTGAAGCGCTGGTGGGCGGCAACTGGGAGACCAAGCTGCCGTTTCTGGCCGCCAACCAGAAGCTGATTGCCAAGGTCGAAGAGCTGGAACACAAATCCCGCCGCCAGGACGTGCTGGTGGACGATGAACTCATCTACGCCTTCTACGACCAGCAACTGCCGCCCGAGGTGTGCAGCGGCCACAGCTTCGAGGCCTGGTACCGCGAGGAAAGCAAAAAGCAGCCTGACCTGCTCAAGCTCACCCGCGAAGAGCTGATGCGCCACGAGGCCGCAGGCATCACCACCAACGCCTTTCCCAAGACCGTGCGGCTGGGTGGCGTGGACTGCGCCGCCAGCTACCTGCACGAGCCGGGCGATGCGCGCGACGGCATCACGGTGACCATCCCGCTGTTCGTGCTCAACCAGGTGAGCGACGAGCGCTGCGAATGGCTGGTGCCCGGCATGCTCAAGGACAAGATCCAGGCCCTGCTCAAAAGCCTGCCCCAGCGCCCGCGCAGCCGCTTTGTGCCGCTGCCCGAATCGGCCACGCGCCTGGCCGAACTGCTGGGCGCGCCCGAGCGCTTTGGCACGGGCAGCCTGACGGATGTGCTGCTCAAGCAGGTGCGCGATGAAACCTCGCTCGATGTGAAGCGCGCCGACTTCAAGCTCGACATGCTCAGCCCCCACCTGTTCATGAACTTCCGCGTGGTCGATGAACACGGCCGCCAGCTCGGCCACGGCCGCAATCTGGGTGCACTCAAGGCCGAGTGGGGCGCCAAGGCGCGCGGGGCGTTCCAGGCGCTGGCGGGGCTCAAGCTGGGTGGAGCAGCGGCACAGGGGTCGGGTTCAGGGTCGAAATTGCCTGCAGCGCTTGATGGTAAATCGCAAACAGCTATTCAATCAGGAGTAAAAGCAGGGGCACAGCCTGCCAAGCCGGCGAGTACCACGCCATCGGCCCCCGCAGGCCAGCGCTACACCACCTGGACGTTTGGCGAGCTGCCCGAACTCATGGAGATCAAGAAGGCCGGCCAGACGCTGATCGGCTTCCCGGCGCTCATCGACGGTGGCGATGCGGTCACCATCGAGGTGTTCGACGAACCCGAGGTGGCCGCCGCCAAACACCGCGCGGGCCTGCGCCGCCTGTTTGCGCTGCAGATCAAGGACGCGCTCAAGTACCTCGAAAAGAACATTCCCGATCTGCAGAAGATGGCCGTGGCCTACATGCCGCTCGGAACGCAGGAAGAGCTGCGCACCCAGATCATCGACGTGGCGCTGGACCGCGCCTTCCTGCTTGACCCGCTGCCCACCGACGAGTTCGCCTTCAAGCGCCGCGTGGATGAGGGCCGGGGCCGCCTCACGCTGATTGCCAACGAGGTCGCGCGTCTGGCCAGCACCATACTCACCGAATACGCGGCCGCCGCCCGCAAGATCAAGGACACCAAGAACGCCCCCGAGGCCACGCAGGATGCCCAGCAGCAACTGCAACGCCTCATGCCCAAGAACTTCGTGGCGGCAGCGCCCTGGGCGCAACTGGCGCACTACGCCCGCTACCTCAAGGCCATCACCCTGCGCCTTGAAAAATACCGCGCCGACCCCGCCCGCGACGCCGCCAGACTGGCCGAGCTGCGCCCGCAAGAGCAGCGCTACTGGCGCCTGGTGGCCGAGCGCAAGGGCGCGGTGGACGCGCGCATGCAAGAGCTGCGCTGGCTGCTGGAGGAGCTGCGCGTGAGCTTCTTCGCGCAGGAGCTGCGTACGCCGCAACCCGTGAGCGTGAAGCGGCTCGACAAGCTGTGGGCGCAGGTCAATAGCTGATGGCGGCTGCGCGGCAGACTGGGTTGAGGGGCGAGGGTGGCTTTGCAGCGGTTGCTGTCTACCGATGCACACCTGACTGAACTCATGGTCATCGCCAGATTGCGGTCATTCGCAAGCCGTGGCCAGTGCCTGGCCCGGTCCTGAGTGCAACGCTATACTCTTTGGCTCGGGGACTTGAGCGGTCTCCCCGTACCCTAGGACAGCCCCTGTCCCAAGTACTGCTCCTGATCATGGGCCACTGCGTCCAGTTAGGAGTTCGACTTGAATTCGTCCCCTTCGATTCCCTCTGCTGAACAGGCCACGGCCTTGTCTAGCTACACGCTGTGGCAACTGGTGCGCTACATGCTGCGCTTGGGCACACTCGGCTTTGGTGGCCCGGTGGCACTGGTCGGCTACATGTACCGCGACCTGGTGGAGCAGCGCCACTGGATTTCCGACGCGGACTACAAGGAAGGCATGGCCCTGGCCCAGCTCATGCCGGGCCCTCTGGCCGCGCAATTGGCCATCTACCTCGGTTACGTGCATTTCCGCTTGTGGGGCGCCACGCTGGTCGGCCTGGCGTTTGTGTTGCCGTCCTTTGTGATGGTCGTTGCATTGGGGGTTGCCTACAAAGCCTACGGCGGCATCTCCTGGATGCAGGCAGTTTTCTACGGCGTTGGCGCTTCCGTCATCGGCATCATCGCCTTGAGCGCCTACAAGCTCACGACCAAAAGCGTGGGCAAGGACAGGCTGCTCGGGGCCATCTACCTGGTCAGCGCTGGCGTGACCATTGCCACCCAGTCTGAAGTGATCTGGATCTTTCTGGGCGCGGGTTTGTTGGTGTGGGCTGTGCGTGGCCCCTTGAAGCGAACTGGCGGGCAACTGCACAGCATGGCGTGGGTGGCCCCTATCGCCGGGGCACTCAGCCTGGAGAACCTCGATTGGCACAAACTGGGGCAAATTGCCGCGTACTTCACCTATGCAGGAGCTTTCGTTTTCGGCAGCGGCTTGGCCATCGTGCCATTCCTCTATGGCGGGGTGGTCAGAGAGTACGCATGGCTCACTGACCGCCAGTTCGTGGATGCAGTGGCCGTGGCCATGATCACCCCGGGGCCGGTCGTCATCACCACCGGGTTCATCGGTTTCCTGACCAGCGGCTTCTGGGGGGCGGTCGTCGCGGCGGCTGCGACCTTCCTGCCCTGCTACCTGCTCACCGTGATTCCGGCACCGTACTTCAAGAAGCACGGCAAGCACCCGGGTGTGGTCGCGTTCGTGGACGGCGTCACTGCAGCTGCCGTGGGTGCCATTGCTGGGGCCGTGGTGGTGCTGGGCCAGCGGTCCATCGTTGATCTGCCCACCGCTGCGCTATTCCTTGCCACGGCCGCCGTTCTATGGCGGTTCAAGAAGCTGCCAGAGCCTGTGGTGGTGTTGGCTGCAGCGTTGATTGGCTTGGCCGTCTACCCGCTGGTCGCCCACGCCTGACCTTGGTCCTCTGCAGGAGAAACACATGAGCGACCAAGCTCGCCCTTTGACGCTGAACCCCTCGGGCCTGTCGAATCGCCTGATGACCAGCCACCACGAGAGCAACCACGCTGGCACCGTCACGCGCCTCCATGCCACCCGCCGAGCACACGCATCTCCTGGCCGGCGTGCCGATACCTCCAGGCTGGGCTTGGCACCGCAGTCTACGGGCCTCTATGCGCTGTCGCTCGGTCTGTCCAAGACCTTCAGCGATGACTGCGAGATGCTCGCGCATGGCATGGTGATGTGCGACGCGCTCTACGCACGGTGCCAACCCTGCCGGGCGGAAACCCACCACGGGCCTTCAAGTGCATCGGCATGAAGATGAGAGCTTTGCGGTGGCCCCGCCGCGTCACAAGGGGACTGGGGGTGCATTTTCTGTGCGGAATGCTGGTGCCCTTGGCCTGCGCTGCACCCCCTGGAATCCCACTGACCACGGCACAGATTCGCTCCACGGTGGGTGGGCGCCAGGTCACCGACGGGCTCCATTGGAGCCATGATTACTTCTTGGATGGGCGCTTGGACCGTTCAGAAAACGGCCGCACACGCGCCGGCCGCTGGAGTGCGCAGAACAATCAACTGTGCCTGTTGTTGCCCGAGATCAGCAAGGAGTCCCCCGTCTGCTTTGATGTGGTCCGTGTGGGGGGCGAACTGCAGTACCGCGATGCAGGGAGCGTGGTGTATGCCGGCACGGTCAAAAAAAGCGCACCACGGTTGCAGCCTGCCCCACCGTGAGAGGTGCCGTTAGTGCCTGTGCTGGTGATGCGCGTCTGGTGCATGCGGGTGGGCGTGGGTCATCGGTTCATGCACATGCAAATGGCTATGGCTTCCGGTGGGCATCACATCATGAGTGTGTAAATGATGCCCATCGTCGTGCCTGTGGGCATGTTCATGCTCCAAAGCTTCGTGTACGTGCTCGTGCCCGTGGCTCTCAGCCAGGTGCAGCACAACTCCGGCGAGCATGAGAGCACTACCCAGCAGCATGAACCATCCCGCCGAGCGCTCTCCAAGGCCGAAGGCCACGGCAGCACCGATGAAGGGTGCGAAAGCGAACACTGACCCAGTGCGTGCAGCACCAAACGCACGTTGGGCCAAAAGATAAAAGCGCAGGCTCAGGCCGTAGCCTGTGGCTCCAACGGCGAGAAGTCCCAATGCGGAAGAGGACGAAGGCCGGGGTTCTCCTGTCCCTACGGCCAATGCAGCCGTTGCTGCAGCGCCCAAGATGGCCTTGGTCATCACCACTTGGCTGGGGTCGCGTTCAGCCAGCCCACGGGACAGGGTGTTGTCCACCCCCCAGGCGGCGGTTGCCAGCAGCACTGCCAGCAGCCCAAGCAGTTGCACGCCTCCTTGCACGCCCTGGTCCAGAACGAGCGCCATTCCTCCTGCGAGCAGCAAGAGCATGGCGGTCCACACGCGGCGGTCCATGGTTTCGCTGTACAGCCACCACGCCAGTGTGGCGGTGAACAAGGCCTCCAAGGTGAGCATGAGCGATGCGCTGGTGCCGTTCGTGTGTTGCAGGCCCCACGCCAGGGCTGCCGGCCCCAGCGCCGCGCCAAAGCCAGCCATCGCCAAGAGGCGCGGAATGTCGGATCTCTTCAGCCGCGCTTCGTGCGCAGCAGTCCGCGTCGACAGGGCCCCCACCAGAGCCGCTCCCGCATACAGCAGCGCTGCCGTAGTGAATGCACCGAGTCCAGCCCCCAGTCTCTGTACCGCAGGGGTACTGATGCCAAACAGCATCGCCGCCAGCAGGGCGAGCAAGCCACCGCGCAAGGCGGGGAGATGTGAAGGGTCACGCGTCATAGTGCGCGTGATTTCACCATGATCCAACAGGAGCCACATCCTTTTGCGTGATGCATCCCGGATCCCACCAAAGCCATGGGCGCCAAGACCTGCTACCGCTCACCCGGGAGTCGCTGGAGGTCCGCTTTCGGAAAGAGATGCCATCGACCTTGACCTCATATCCCTCTTCGCAGCGCGTGCTGGCGCCCATCCCGCTGCTTTCCACGCCACCCCCGGTCACTTTGGCGACGTCAACGCGGGCCAGCCCCATTGCCCGCCCTTCGCGCGGCATCTAGGCTGGAGGGCAAAGGAGACTGTCTGCACCATGCGCCCTCACTACAAGTTCTGGCCCCGCCGCCTTCCCCATGCCATCACACTGCCCGCCACCTCGCTGTGGGACAACCTGGCCATCAGCGCGCGCCGTTATCCTGACAAGGCAGCGCTGGTTTTTTTTGGGACCGCGACCAGCTACCGGCAGCTGATGGAGGGGGCGGAGCGTCTGGCCGCGCGGCTCGCGCAGCTGGGCGTGCAGCGCGGCGACCGCGTGGTGCTGTGCATGCAGAATTGCCCCCAACTGGTGATGGCGCACTTTGCCATCCTGCGGGCCAATGCCGTGGTGGTGCCGGTCAACCCCATGAACCGGGCCGAGGAGCTCAAGCACTACGTCACCGATCCTGACACCAAGGTCGCTATCACCACGGCCGATCTGGCCCCCGAGCTCGCCAAGGCCAGCAACGCGCTGGCGCTCGGCGAGCGTCTCGCCCATCTGGTGGTGACCCAGTTCACCGATGCTTTTGATCCCGATGTGAAGGGCGCCGATGCCCCGCCCGAGGCATGGATGGAATGGCTGAGCACCCGGCATCCCTTGCCTGCATTGGAGGGGGGGTGCACCTACGCCTGGACGGATGCTGTAGCCTGCTCCGACATGTCCCCCGCATTGGCGGTGGGGCCCGACGACCTGGCGCTGCTGCCCTACACCAGTGGCACCACGGGGCTGCCCAAGGGCTGCATGCACCTGCACAAAAGCATCATGCACAACGCAGTGGCCAGCAGCCTGTGGGGCAATGGTTCGGCCGACAACGTAACGCTGGCGGTGGTGCCCATGTTCCACATCACCGGCATGGTGAGCGTGATGCATACGGCCATCTACTGCGGCGCCACCCTGGTCGTCATGCCCCGGTGGGACCGCGACCTGGCGGGGCGCCTCATATCGCGCTACCAGGTCACCACCTGGACCAATATTCCCACCATGGTCATCGACCTGCTGGGCAGCCCGAATTTTGCGAGCTACGACCTCTCCAGCCTGGCTTACATCGGCGGTGGCGGCGCTGCCATGCCGCAGGCCGTGGCGCAGCGCCTGCTGGAGCAATACGGCCTGCGCTATGCCGAAGGCTATGGCCTGACCGAGACGGCGGCGCCGTCGCATTCCAACCCGCCTGACCACCCCAAGCAGCAGTGCCTGGGCATTCCGTTCATGGGTACCGATGCGCGCGTGATCGATCCCGAAACCCTGCAGGAAATGCCCGTGGGCGAGCAGGGCGAGATCATCATTCATGGCCCCGAGGTGTTCCAGGGCTACTGGAAGCGGCCCGACGCCACGGCGGCGGCCTTCATCGAGTTCGACGGCAAGCGCTTCTTCCGCTCGGGCGACCTGGGCCGCATGGACGAGGAAGGCTACTTCTTCCTGACCGACCGCCTCAAGCGCATGATCAATGCGAGCGGCTTCAAGGTCTGGCCGGCCGAGGTCGAGGCGCTGATGTTCCGCCACCCCGCGATCCAGGAGGCCTGCATCATTGCCGCCAAGGACAGCTACCGGGGCGAGACGGTTAAGGCCGTCGTGGTGCTGCGCGCAAGCCACCAGGATACGACCGAGCAGCAGATCATCGACTGGTGCCGCGAGAACATGGCGGTGTACAAGGTGCCGCGCATCGTGCAGTTTGTAACGGCGCTGCCCAAGAGCGGCAGCGGCAAGGTGATGTGGCGGTTGCTGCAGGAAAAAGAACCGGCAGACGCTACCGCTTCAGGAGGCTGATTGCCCGGCGCCCGCCGGTGCAAACCCGAAAGGGCGCCGGCCTAAAACCCATGGCATGGACCACCTCGCGGTGGGCATCGCAATGTGATTGCCGGTTTCCGGGAGCGACAGGTCTTACACACGCACGCTGAATGTGCCAGTGGGGGTGGCAAGCAGGGCCGGGGCATCCAAATTGGCACGGACGAAGTGGTGGCGTTCGCAGGGCAACGCGGTCTCCTGGGCCGGGCGGGGGATGGCTCCATGCCACTGCACGCAGCTGCAGGGGGCACTGCTGCAGATGTGTGGTTTGTCAGACGCTCTCAAATGCATAGCAAAAAGCGCTTTGAAGTAGGGCGCTGAAGCCGATATTCATGGCGCTCATTGGGTGGCAATTGACTATTTGCTTACATTTTTTGCGCGGCCTTTGCCAGAAAACACCGCCGATCTTGTTACAAAGGGGCCATTCCGATTCACAGAGACTCAACCATGAACCTCACCTTTCGCCACCTGATTTCCGGGGCCGCCACGGCGGTGCTGCTGGTTGCAGCCACCGGCGCCCATGCCCAGGCCTATGTCAATGCCACCGTGGGAGGGCAGGTGGTCCCCGGCGTGTATGGACGCATCGACATTGGCAATGCGCCGCCGCCACCGCTGATCTACGCCGAGCCCGTGATTATCCAACGGCCGGCGGTGATGGTGCCGCGCTCGCCGATCTACATGCATGTGCCGCCCGGCCATGCCAAGAACTGGGCCAAGCACTGCGCCCGCTACAACGCCTGCGGCCAGCCGGTGTACTTCGTGAAAGAGCCTGTGCGCGGCCAGTACTACGGCGGCCAGCCTGGCAACTACGGTCGGGATGACCGCCACTGGAATGATGATCGCCGGGGCGGCGGCAAGCACGACCGCGGCGACCGCCGGGACGGGCGTGGCGATGGCCGTGGTGAAGGCCGTGGCAAAGGCCACGGAAACCGCGACTGAGCGGCCAGCGTTGCCTTAAGCTCGGCTGCATGGCCGAAGTCACTTTTTCTCCTCCTTTCACCGGTCCCGAGGGCGTGGCCGACCAGCTGCGCAAGACCGGCTACGCTGTGCTGTCGCCACCCGATGTGGCTGCGTGGTCCGGTTGCCGCCTCGCTGATCTGCAGGCCCTTGCGCCTGACTGGGCCGCGTTGCCCCCCGATGATTTTCTGAAGGACGGTGGCCGCTACCGTCGCCGTCGCCATGCCTGTTTTGAAGTGGTGCACGGCGAGGTGGTGCAGGTGGCGCACCGGGCGCACTGGCAGCCGCTCGAATACAACGCACTGCATGGCGGCATGGAGCGCTGGTTTGCCCCGATGGCGGCCGAGACGGTGGCGCGGCCTGTGTGGAGGCAGCTGCTGGCGGCGCTGGCCGCGCTGTCCGACACGGTGTTTGCCGCGCCCGACGTGCCCGCGCGCTGGTTTGTCGAGGCGCACCAGTTTCGTATCGACACCACCGATGGCATTGGCCGCCCCACGCCCGAAGGCGCGCACCGCGATGGTGTGGACCTGGTGGCGGTGTTTCTGGTGGCCCGCGAGGGCGTGAAGGGCGGTGAAACGCGGGTGTTCGAGGCGGCGGGCCCGGCGGGCCAGCGCTTTACCCTGAGCGCGCCCTGGTCGCTGATGCTGCTGGACGATGCCCGCATGATCCACGAGACCACGCCTATCCAGCCCCTGGTGCCCGGTGGTTACCGCGACACGCTGGTGGTAACCTGCCGGCGCGGAAGCTTTCAGGGGGCGGATGCGGTGGCCTAGGGTGCAGGCCGGGTTGCCGCGGCACCATGATTTGATGCGAATCAAGATGCAGGCCAGAATGGACCGCCACACTGACTCCCTATTTCCAGGCCTTTGCCTGGCCCCATCAACTTGAGGAGAAGCACCATGTTCAAGCACATTCTGGTTCCTGTGGACGGCTCCAAGACCTCCATGCTCGCGGTGTCCAAGGCGGCAGCCTTGGCCAAGACGTTTGGCAGTGCCGTCACGGCGCTGTATGTGATCGATCCCTACCCGTTCACGGGCGTGGGGGCAGATTTTGCCTATGGCCAGGCGCAATACCTGAGTGCCGCGACGGCCGAGGCCAGCAGTGCACTCGACGCCACCAAGCAGGCCATGGCCGATGCGGGCGTGCAGGTCACTGCCGTGGTGGGCGAGGGCCATGCGGTGCATGACGCCATCGTGCGGGCCGTCGAAAGCACGGGCGCCGACCTCATCGTGATGGGCTCGCACGGCCGCCGTGGCCTGGAAAAACTGGTGCTGGGCAGCGTCACGCAGCGCGTGCTGGGCGTGGTGCATGTTCCGGTGCTGGTGGTGCGCGACTGAGCGTTACTGCTCCATGAAAAACGGCTCCTTGCGGAGCCGTTTTCCGTTTTGATTCTCGATCAGCCTGCGCATCACCCGCAGCCTGCTGATCGTGGAATGGGCACGCCCCAGACCAGTGCACCCGTGGAACTGGCTTCGCCAGGCCACCGGGTGCGTCCCCCTTCAGGGGGAAGGTGCGAAGCACCTCAGGGGGTCACTCAATTTTTGCACCCGAGGCCTCCACGATGCCCTTCCACTTGGCGTAGTCGATCTTGAGCAGGGTGCCGAACTGTGCTGCCGACATGGCTTCGGGTTCTGCGCCCTGGGCCTGGATGGCGGCCTTCATGTCGGCAGTGGCCAACAGCTTGTTGATTTCGGCGTTGAGGGTGCTCACCACGGCGGCAGGCGTGCCGGCCGGGGCGAGCACGCCATACCAGGTGCTCACGTCAAAGTCCTTGAAGCCCGATTCGGCCACGGTGGGCACCTCGGGCAGCGACGAGCTGCGCTTGGCCGAGGTCACGGCCAGGGGGCGCAGCTTGCCCGACTTGATCTGGCCCATGGCCGAGGGCACCGAAGACACCAGCAGGTCCACATTGCCCGCCAGGGCATCCATCAGCGCAGGGTTGGAGCCCTTGTAGGGAATGTGGCTGAGCTTGATGCCTGCGGCTTTCTCGAACAGGTCGCCGGCCAGGTGGATGGAGGTGCCGTTGCCGGGCGAACCATAGGTGATGGTGCCGGGCGCGGCCTTGGCGGCGGCCACCACGTCGGCCAGGGTCTTGTACTTGCTGTTGACGCTGGTGGCGATGATCACGGGGGTCCAGGCCACATGGGCCACGGCGGTCAGGTCCTTGGTGGGGTCCCAGGGGAGGTTCTTGTAGAGCCAGGGGCCGATCACCAGGTTGTCTTTCTGGCCCATCACGATGTCGTAGCCCGTGGGCGCAGCCTTCACGGCCTCGCCGATGCCGATGGTGCCGCCGGCGCCGGCCTTGTTGTCGGCCACCACGGTCCATTTGGCGCTTTCGGTGAGCCGGGTGGCTACCAGGCGCGACAGGATGTCGGTGCCGCCTCCGGGCGGGAAGGGCACGATCAGGCGGATGGGCTTGGTGGGGTAGCTGGCTGCCGGTGCGGGGGCCTGGGCATACGCCGATGTGCCCACGGCCAAGGCCAGGGCGGTGAAGGTAATCAGTTTGCGCATCATTCTTGAAGGTATTGAAGGATTCAGAAAACAGTGCGTGCCATTACACGCGCTCAAAAATGGCGGCAATGCCCTGGCCGCCGCCAATGCACATTGTGACCAGCGCGTAGCGGCCCTGGATGCGTTGCAGCTCATGCAGGGCCTTCACGGTGATCAGCGCGCCGGTGGCACCAATCGGGTGGCCCAGCGAAATGCCCGAGCCATTGGGGTTGACCTTGGCCGGGTCCAGGCCCAGGTCGCGCGTGACGGCGCAGGCCTGGGCGGCAAAGGCTTCGTTGGCCTCGATCACATCGAGGTCGTTCACCGTGAGGCCGGCCTTCTTGAGCGCCAGCTGCGTGGCGGGCACGGGGCCAATGCCCATGTACTTGGGGTCCACGCCCGCATGGGCGTAGGCCACCAGGCGGGCCAGCGGCTTGGCGCCACGGGCCTTGGCGGCCCCGGCTTCCATCAGCACCACGGCGGCGGCGGCGTCGTTGATGCCCGAGGCGTTGCCAGCGGTCACCGTGCCGTTTTCCTTGGCGAAAACGGGCTTGAGCTTGGCCATGTCTGCCATCGTGGCACCGGGGCGGAAGTGCTCGTCGGTGGCGTACTGCACATCGCCCTTCTTGGCTCTAAGGGTGACGGGCACGATCTGGTCCTTGAACACGCCGTTTTGCGTGGCGCGCTCGGCACGGTTGTGGCTTTCCACGGCCAGGCGGTCCTGGTCTTCGCGGCTGATGCCCCATTTGGCAGCGATGTTCTCGGCCGTCACACCCATGTGGATGTTGTGGAAGGGGTCGTGCAGGGCGCCGATCATCATGTCGATCATCTTGGTGTCGCCCATGCGCGCGCCAAAGCGCGTGGCCAGGCTGGCATAGGGTGCGCGGCTCATGTTCTCGGCGCCAGCGCCGATGGCCACGTCGGCATCGCCCAGCAGGATGGACTGGCTGGCGCTGACGATGGCCTGCAGGCCCGAGCCGCACAGGCGGTTGACGTTGTAGGCGGGCGTGCCCTCGCCACAGCCGCCGTTGATGGCGGACACGCGCGACAGGTACATGTCCTTGGGCTCGGTGTTGACCACATGGCCGAACACCACATGGCCCACGTCCTTGCCCTCCACGTTCGCACGGGCGAGCGATTCACGCACGACGAGCGCGCCCAGTTCGGTGGGCGGCACATCTTTCAGGCTACCGCCAAAGGTGCCAATGGCGGTGCGCACGGCGCTGACGACGACGACTTCACGGGTCATGGGGAATCTCCTTAGCAAATAAAAATCAGGATGAAATGGGCCTCTGGCGCTTATCTGTCAAGCGCTGGCAGCTATGAATCAATGCGTCAATGGTCGGCGGAACCGGTACGCACAAAGCCCGTGCCACCGTGGAACCGGCTTTGCCGGGCCACGGGTGGCGTACCCCCGCAAGGGAAGACGCGAAGCGGCTCAGCGGGGCTTTCATGTGTCGCGCACATCGGCCACCGGGTGGGTACCGAAGTCTGCGCGCTCCAGCCAGGCCAGCACGCGGGTAGCGGCATCGGCAGGCGATGTGAGCTGGCCACCTGTCTTGAGGTGGGCAAAATTGGGGGCGTCCGGAAACGCGGCCGGGTCGGTGCCGCGCAACTGCAGCTGCATGTCGGTGTCGATGACGCCCGGCGCCAGCGAACACACCCTGGCGCCATGGGGCTTGAGGGCTTCGTCCAGCGCCACGCAGCGCGTGAAATGGTCCAGGCCCGCCTTGGCCGCGCAGTAGGCCGCCTGCGAGGCCATGGCACGGCGGCTCAGGCCCGATGAAATATTGAGCACCTTGCGCGGCATGGCCCAGCCTTCGGTGGCGCCCAGGAAAGCGGCCGTGAGCAGCATGGGTGCCTCCAGCCCCACGCGCAGGGCGTTGGCGAGGTCGGGCGGGTCGCTGGCGGACAGCGGCGCGATGCGCGGGATCACGCCAGCGTTGTTGATCAGCGTGGCGCTGGCAAAGGCCGCGGGGCCCTGGGCTGCGAGCCACCCGCGCAACCGGTGCGCAGCCTGCTCGCCTTGCGACAGGTCTTGCTGCCACTGCTCCAGCGTGGCACCGGCCTGGCTTGCCGCCTGGGCGAGCTCTGTACTGGCATGGCGCGAGATGCAGACCAGCGTGTGGCCCGGGCGCAACAGCTGGTGCGCCATAGCCAGACCCATGCCGCGCGAAGCGCCGGTAAGAAGAACAAGGTGGTTCAAAGGCATGCTGCCATGGTACTGCGGTAAGCCTGCGGCGGGCTTTCAGCCGAGGATTTCTGGGGGGTGAATCATCAGAAAACTATTGAATTGATAGCTGCTGATGGATACCGCATAAGTGCAAGATGCCTATTTGGCTAAAACTCTGCAGGCCAGTCCAGCGTGATGCCTGCATTCGTCACGGGGTGCGTGAAAGCCAGGTGGCTGGCATGCAGCAGCAGGCGCGGGGCCTGGGCCTGCGTGGCGGCATCGGCATAAAGTGCGTCGCCCACAATGGCATGGCCGATGGCTGCAAGGTGCACGCGCAACTGGTGGGTGCGGCCGGTGACGGGGGCCAGCTCGACCCGCGTGGTCTGGGCCGTTGCGTCATACGCCAGCGCACGCCAGCGCGTGAGGCTGGGTTTTCCCAGGTGGTGGTCGATCACGCGCAGCGGGCGGCGTGCCCAGTCGGCCGCAATCGGCAGGTCGATGTCATGCCAGGCGCTGTCTTCACCGCCCAGCTGCCCCTGCACCACGGCCTGGTAGAGCTTGTGCACCTGGCGTTCGGCAAACGCGTGGCTCAGGCGCCGCTGTGCGTTGGGATGGCGGGCCATGAGAACGAGGCCCGAGGTGGCCTGGTCCAGCCGGTGCACGATGAGCGCACCGGGCCAGCGCTGCTGCGCACGGGCGCTCAGGCAATCCTGTTTGTCGGGCCCCCGGCCGGGCACGCACAGCAGCCCCGAAGGCTTGTGCAGCACGAGCAGGTCGGCATCGACATGCACAGCCTGCACACCGGTGTCGTCGGTGCCCACGGTTTCAGGTGGCGTCATGGCCTGCCACCCGCCGCTTTTCGCTGGCGTGCAGTTGCGCGTTGCCCTGCTGCAGGGCCTCCCGTTCGGCCTGGTGGCTGCGCAGTTCGGTGATCAACTCGGCGAGCGGCCTCTTGGGACGCAGGGGCGAGTGGCGCTGGGGCTGTGTGGGGGGCAGGGATGGCAAGGGCGCTGCCTGCCCCTGGTCGTAGGGCGCCCGGGCTTGGTGCAGAAAGGACAGGTCGGGAAGGCTCATGGGTAGCGGGTACCGGCAAATGCCGCGCCCCTGCGAAGGCCTTTGCCTGTTTCAAGGAGTGTACGCCCGCGCGCACGCTGCGCTGCAGCGAGCTCGGAACTGGGTTTAACGGCGCACAGACACCAGTTCCACCTCGAAGTTCAGCGTGGCGTTGGGGGGAATCACGCCGCCGGCGCCGCGCTCGCCATAAGCAATGCCGGGCGGGCAGGTCAGCCGGGCCTTGCCGCCGGGTTTCATGCGCTGCACGCCTTCGGTCCAGCAGGGGATCACGCGGTTGAGCGGGAACTCGGTGGGCTCGCCGCGCTTGTAGGAGCTGTCGAATTCCTTGCCATCGAGGAGCATGCCCTTGTAGTGCACCTTGACGGTGTCGGTGGCCTTGGGGGATTCGCCGGTACCGTCCTTGAGCGATTCATAGACAAGCCCGCTGGCCGTGGTGACGGGCTTGGACTGGGCCATGGCGGCGGGCGTGAGGGCGAGGGAGGTGAGCAGGGCGAGAAGAATGCGCATGGGAGTTCGACGGATTGTTAAATACCAGAGAGGCCCCGATCGTAGGGCCTTGCTGGGCGCAGCATCGCGGAATGACCCTCGGGCAGTAAGCTCAAAATCTCGGCCAACTTGAGAGTTTGATTTTGAACCTATGCGCTGAAATGGCTTCTGCATAATGACATCTAACGGTTGAGTTCAGCGGTCGCCGAAGGCGGTCCGCTGGAACGATGGGTTCGGCGTCAACTCAGCTACGCCCATTCCACTTCCAGTTCTTGAATCCCTCTGCAAGGATCTTCTTCTCCAGTTGATGCGACGGGTATTTTCCAGGCGGTAGGGAGATCTGATGCTTGATGCAGATTGAAAGCACATCGTTGTCAGTCAGCGTATACACGCGAACCGAGCCAGATCGGGATAGATAGTCTTCCAGGTTGTGCGAGTCTCTGCCCCGACGCATCTGCTCGTGATGAAAACATGACTTGCTTTCGGGGTACTTGCTGCCTTCGCCGGGTCTTCCGCGCCAGTATCGAGAACCGCCTGACCCCGAGCATCCTATGTACAGCAAATCTTCGTCTTTAAGACTCCTGACATTTGCTGATTTTGGAAAAGCCGCATACAAGATTCCATCGGTTGGCGAGTGGTAGCTGCGGAGCATCACATGGTCGATCTTTGGGTGCCAGACTCGGACTTTGCCTTCGGAGTCGCGTAGCGCTGTAGAGGCCTTTCTGAAGTAATAGCGTTCTCCGGACAACTTCAATAAATCAATGTAGGGCGTGAAGTACGGAGCGACCGTGGATAAGAGCTGTGTTGGCAATTGCTTTCCCTCAGACTACAGAATCAATCTTTAAGACGCGCTCGGATGGCCGTTGTGACGCCGAACGTTTGACATGAGAGGCCCGACCCGGCTTGCCGGGGCGGGTCCTCTCGATGGAGGGGTTAGGCGGCTGGTTCACAGAAGAACTAAGATGGCTACTTGATCGTTTCCCGAACGCATTTGTCGCGAACCGGACCAACCCTGTCATAGGCGGCTTTCAGCTGCTTGTCTAGCTTTGCGTAGCCGTTCTGCACCTTGCTTTGAGTGGTGATCGCCACATAGTCGGAGAACGAAAGCGCAAAAGGCAAGTTCTCGGACAGGCATTTGCACATTCCTGGGTGCCCAAATGCTCTGGTACACGCCAGGGTTCTTTGTCTGGTTGACTGATCAACCATTGCTTCAAGCTTGTTTGACGCTTCGATAGCGCGTTGATATCGATCGAGCTTTTCTAGATCATCCAGTGAAGTTGGCTCTGCCCTCACGTTGGAAAGGAGTAGCGCAAGGGCAAACAAGCATGCACTCTGTGGCTTCATACGGTACTCCGAACAGCTTATGAGACGCCTAACGTTGAAAATCACCGGACGGCAAAAAGCGCAGCTTTTTGCCGTCCGGTGCATTGCATTGTTAGGTTGCATTACGGCGGACTTCACGCACCGACCGATGGCCGTGCTTGTATAAGCCGTTCGTGTTCCCGTCCAGCGATTTACAGCGAACAGCGAAGCCTTCTTCGAGCACCTTCCGCACCATCGTCTCTTCGTCCACTTCTTCGCTGGCTTCAAGAGTATTGCCGCCCGTCCCACCATCAGAAATTCTAAATGCGATGGTTCCAGTGTCGCGCCTCTTCATCTGAACCGGAAAAACTTCGGTCCCATTGTTGAGAACAAAACTGAATATTCTGGATATTCGCTCTTGCGTGGCGGGCATATTATTTTCCTTTTTGAGTTTATGAGCCGGTTTAGCAGGCCCTACCGGTGAACGGCTGAGCGCTCCAGCATTCTTGCGAAAGTTGCATTCGTAGCACTCTGCCTGAATATTGGAAATGTCGTCCGATCCACCGTGATAAATCGGTGTTTTGTGCCCTTTGGTCCAAGGGTGTTTGTAACGTGGATCAGGTCGAGGAGGAATCACAGCCCATGATCTGCCACACACTGCGCAGGTCGGACTGCTTGCAAGAAGAGACTTCCATTCCGCGTTTTTATGAGAGCCCCCATTCTTCTTGATTCTCTCGGCCCGAACTTTCGCGCGCTGGTTGCGGCAGTCCATGCAGCGATTCCAACTGTTGAATCGATTCCCGCCGCACTTTGTGCAAATCATGGTCTGCAACCTAACTAGAAATAGACGACACACATGGTAACCTGACCAGTCCGCCAAGACAACTAAAGAACCGGCTGCCCCACGTAAACCCCATCATCCAAAAAATTAGCCAAACCTAAAATTTCGCGGATGACCGAGCACGCTGCGCTACCTCCACAACCCGCCAGCGACCCCGCCGCGCCCCGACCGCCCAAACTGCTGGAACGTATGCGCATTCACCTGCGCACGCGGCATTACAGTATTCGCACCGAAGAGGTGTATATCGACTGGGCGCGGCGTTTTATCGTGTTCCACGGCAAGCGCCACCCGCAAGAGATGGGTGCGGCCGAGGTGGAGGCGTTTTTGAGCCATTTGGCGGTTGATCGGCAGGTTTCTGCCTCCACCCAAAACCAGGCCAAGGCGGCGCTACTGTATTTGTACAAGCAGGTGCTGGAGACGGATTTGCCCTGGCTCGATGAGGTGGTGCAGGCCAAAACGCCCAAGCGCCTGCCGGTGGTGCTGACCCCCACCGAGGTGCGCGAGCTGCTGCTGCATATGGATGGCGCCACCGGCCTGATTGCGCAGTTGCTTTACGGCACCGGCATGCGCCTGCTGGAGGCGCTGCGCCTGCGCGTGAAGGACGTGGAGTTTGCCCGCCGCGAAATCGTGGTGCGCGAGGGCAAGGGCAACAAAGATCGAGTGACGGTGCTGCCGGAGAACTTGATTGCGCCTTTGCAGGCGCAATTGCAAAAGGCCCGCGCGCTGCACGAAAAGGATCTGGCCGCTGGTTTTGGCCGTGTGTATCTGCCGCATGCGCTGGCCGTCAAATACCCCCAGGCCGACCAAAGCTGGGCCTGGCAGTGGGTGTTTCCGTCGCCGGTGCGCTCCTCCACCGATCCGCGCCCCGATGCCCGCACGGGCGAGCTGCTGGAGCGGCGCCACCATGTGTACCCCGAATCGGTGCAGCGCGCCGTGCGCGAGGCGGCGCGGCGTACGCAGATCGCCAAGCCGGTGTCGCCCCATGTGCTGCGGCATTCGTTTGCCACACATTTGCTGCAGGCGGGGTACGACATTCGCACCGTGCAGGAGCTGCTGGGCCATGCCGATGTGAGCACCACCATGATTTACACGCATGTGCTGAACAAGGGCGGGCGCGGCATTCTGAGCCCGCTGGACGCCCTGTAAAGCACAAAGGCCCGTCATCGGGCCTTTGTTTGGATGGGCGCAGCACCATCACAGCGCTGCGTCAACACGCTTTACGCGTAGTCGCTCACCGGGATGCAGCTGCAGCTCAGGTTGCGGTCGCCCCAGACGTTGTCCACGCGGCCCACGGGTGCCCAGTACTTGTTGCCGCGCAGGGCGGGCACCGGGTAGGCGGCGGCTTCGCGGGTGTAGGGGCGGGTCCATTCGCTGCCCAGCAGGCTTTCGGCGGTGTGCGGGGCGTTTTTCAGCGGGTTGTTGTCCTGTGGCCAGGCGCCGGATTCGATCTGGCGGATTTCATCGCGGATGGCGATCATCGCGTCGATGAAGCGGTCGATCTCGAACAGCGTTTCGCTTTCGGTCGGCTCCACCATCAGCGTGTTGGGCACGGGGAAGGAGAGCGTGGGCGCGTGAAAGCCATAGTCGATCAGGCGCTTGGCCACGTCTTCGGCCATCACGCCGCTGGTGTCCTTCAGGCCACGCAGGTCCAGGATGCACTCGTGCGCCACATGGCCGTTGGCCGATGCGTACAGCGTGGGGTAATGGTCCTTGAGGCGCGCGCTGATGTAGTTGGCCGAGAGGATGGCGGCTTCCGTTGCAGCCTGCAGGCCTTCAGCGCCCATCATGCGGCAGTACATCCAGCTGATGGGCAGCACGGCGGCATTGCCCAGGGGCGCAGCCGACACCGCACCCACGCCACCGGCCACGCCGGCCGTGGCATGGCCCGGCAGGTAGGGCACGAGGTCTTCCACCACACAGACGGGGCCCACGCCGGGGCCGCCACCGCCGTGGGGAATGCAGAAGGTCTTGTGCAGGTTCAGGTGGCTCACGTCGCCGCCGAACTCGCCGGGCGCGGCCACGCCCACCATGGCATTCATGTTGGCGCCGTCCACGTAGACGCGGCCACCGTGGCGGTGCACCAGGGCGCACAGCTCCTTGACCTGCGTCTCGAACACGCCATGCGTGCTGGGGTAGGTGATCATCACGCAGGCCAGGTGCGCGCTGTACTGCTTGCACTTGGCTTCGAGGTCGGCCATGTCCACATTGCCGTTGGCATCGCAGGCCGTCACCACCACCTGCATGCCAGCCATCTGGGCGCTGGCCGGGTTGGTGCCGTGCGCGCTGGCCGGGATCAGGCAGATGTGGCGGTGGCTGCCGCCTTGGGCTTCATGGTAGGCCTTGATGGCCAGCAGCCCGGCGTATTCGCCCTGGCTGCCCGCGTTGGGCTGCAGGCTGATGCCGGCGTAGCCCGTGGCCTGGCAGAGCCAGGCGCGCAGCTGCTCGTCCAGTTCCTTGTAGCCTTGCAATTGGTCTGCCGGGGCAAACGGGTGCACGTTGGCGAACTCGGGCCAGGTGATGGGGATCATCTCGCTGGTGGCGTTGAGCTTCATGGTGCAGGAGCCCAGCGGGATCATGCTGCGGTCCAGCGCCAGGTCCTTGTCGGACAGCTGGCGGATGTAGCGCAGCATGCCGGTCTCGCTGTGGTGGGTGTTGAACACCGGGTGCGTGAGGTAGCTGCTGGTGCGGCGCAGTTCGGCGGGGATCAGCGGCTCCACGCCTTTCTCGAACGCGTCAACCGTGGGCAGCGCCTGGCCGTCCTTGGCAAAGATCTTCCACAGCAGCTCGATGTCGGCGCGCGTGGTGGTCTCGTCGAGCGAGATGCACAGGTAGTTTTCGAAGTGAATCCGCAGGTTGGCACCCATGGATACTGCGCGAGCAGCTATGGATTGGGTAGCGCCATCGGTTTTCAGCGAGAGGGTGTCGAACGCGGCCTGCGGGCGCACGGGCGCTCCCAGCTGTTCCAGCCCTTTCGCCAGGATGGCTGTGTAGCTGGCCACGCGCCGGGCAATGCGCTGCAGGCCCTCGGGGCCGTGGTACACCGCGTACATGCTGGAGATCACGGCCGGCAGTACCTGGGCCGTGCAGATGTTGGAGGTGGCTTTTTCGCGGCGGATGTGCTGCTCGCGCGTCTGCAGGGCCAGGCGGTAGGCGGGCTTGCCGTGCACGTCCACGCTCACGCCGACCAGGCGGCCGGGCAGCGAGCGCTTGAACTCGTCGCGGCAGGCCATGTAGGCGGCATGCGGGCCACCGGCGCCCATGGGCATGCCAAAGCGTTGCGTGGTGCCCACCACGATGTCGGCGCCCCATTCTCCGGGCGGCGTGATCAGCGTGAGGGCCAGCAGGTCGGCGGCTGCGATGAAGGCGGCCTGTTTGGCATGCGCCTTCTCCACGTCGGCGCGCAGGTCGTCGATGCGGCCGCTGGTGGCGGGGTATTGGGCCAGCACGGCGAAATAGTCGCCGTCCAGCAGGGTGTTCCACTGCTCGGCGGAGTTGGCGAGCACGACCTCGATGCCCAGCGGCCGGGCGCGGGTCTGGATCACCTCGATGGTCTGCGGGTGCGCGTCACCGGCCACCACAAACACGTTGCTCTTGCTCTTGACCGAACGTTTGGCCAGCGTCATGGCTTCGGCAGCGGCCGTGGCCTCGTCGAGCATCGATGCGTTGGCGATCGGCATGGCCGTGAGGTCGCACACCATGGTCTGGAAATTGACCAGGGCTTCCATGCGGCCTTGCGAAATCTCCGCCTGGTAAGGCGTGTAGGCCGTGTACCAGGCGGGGTTTTCCAGGATGTTGCGCAGGATGACACCGGGAATGTGTGTGTCGTAGTAGCCCTGGCCGATGAAGCTCTTCAAGACCTTGTTTTTGGATGCAATCGCCTTGAGTTCGGCCAATGCAGCGCTTTCCGTGACCGGCAGCGGCAGGTCCATGGCGCGGCTGCGGGCGATGGAGCGCGGCACGATGGAGTCGATGAGGGCGCGGCGCGAGGCCTCGCCGATCACCGACAGCATGTGCGCTTCGTCGGCCGCGTCGATACCGATGTGGCGGGGCAGGAATTCGGTGGCGTTTTCAAGCGCGCCGAGCGGCAGGGCGGATTGCATCAACATGGGGCAGTCTCGAAGAAGGAAACAGGGTCAGGCGTTCTTGGCGAACTCGGTGTAGTCGGTTTCGCTGAGCAACGCGTCGAGCTGGCTGGCATCGCTGAGCTTGACCTTGAAGAACCAGCCGGTATTGAGCGGGTCTGAATTGGCCAGCGAAGGGTCGGCACGCAGGGCTTCGTTCACTTCGACGATCTCGCCCGAGACAGGCATGTACACATCGGCCGCGGCCTTGACCGACTCGACCACGCCCGCCACGTCGCCCTGGGCAAACGTGGTTCCCACGGCGGGCAGGTCGACGAACACCACATCGCCCAGGGCATCCTGGGCATGCACGGTGATACCTACCACGGCCGCATTCGCGTCGGCGGCGTTGATCCATTCGTGGTCTTTGGAGAATTTGACGGTCATGGGAAAGCTCCTCAAGCAGCTAGAAGATAAAAAAGAAAGGAATCTGCAATGTAGCGGGCGCAGGCGCGGTTGGGGTGCCGCGCCGCGCAAAATTAGCCGCGGTAGTAATTGGCGGGCACAAACGGCATGGCGCGCACTTCCATGGGCACGGCCTTGCCGCGCACCATGGCGTTCACCCGCGTGCCGATGGCGGCAAAGGCGGGGGCCACATAGCCCATGGCCACGGGTTCGTTCACCGTGGGGCCCAGCAGGCCGCTGGTCACTTCGCCAATCTTCTGGCCGTCGGCACTCTGCAATTCGGTGTGCTCGCGCACGGGCACGCGCTCCAGCGCGACCAGGCCCACGCGTTTGCGCGCGAGGCTGGCGGGGTTGTCGATCTGCGCAAGCACCTTGTCGGCACCAGGAAAGCCGCCCGCGCGCGCGCCGCCGGTGCGGCGCACCTTCTGGATGGCCCAGTTCAGGCTGGCTTCGGGCGGCGTGGTGGTGGTGTCGAGGTCGTTGCCGTACAGGCACAGGCCCGCTTCCAGGCGCAGCGAGTTGCGCGCGCCCAGGCCAATGGGTTTGACTTCGGGCTGGGCCAGCAGGGCGCGTGCCAGGGTCTCGGCCTGTGCGGCGGGCACCGAGATCTCGAAGCCGTCTTCGCCCGTGTAGCCGCTGCGTGTCACGAAGCAGTCGCAGCCTGCGATGGAAAAATCGCCACCCGTCATGAACACCAGCTTTTCAATGCCCGGGGCCAGGCGCGACAGGGCGGTGACGGCCTGGGGACCCTGCAGCGCCAGCAGCGCGTGGTCGGGCATGGGCACCACGTCGCAGCGCTGGCCGATGCGGGCCTGGATGTGGGCCATGTCGCCCACCTTGCAGGCGCCGTTGACGATGACAAAGAGTGCGTTGTCGGCCACACGGAAGAACATCAGGTCGTCGATGATGCCGCCCTCGTCATTGAGCAACAGGCCGTAGCGCTGCTTGCCCACGGGCAGGTCGATCACATCGACGGGCACCAGGCTCTCGAACGCGGCGGCGGCATCGGGGCCGACCAGCTTGAGCTGGCCCATGTGCGATACATCGAACAGCCCTGCGGCCTGGCGCGTGTGCAGGTGCTCGGCCATGAGGCCTGCGGGGTACTGCACGGGCATGGAATAACCGGCAAACGGCACCATGCGGGCGCCCAGTTCAATGTGCAGGGCGTTCAGGGGCGTGATGAGCAGGGCGGTGGCAGGTGCGGACATAAGAGCTCCAGGGCAAATGGGGGCCGCGGCACGAATGCCACGCGATTTGCCCTGCTGTCCGCTTTACCTGAGAGATTCACCGCGGCACCCTGGCTGGCCGCGCGGCTTGCTCCTTCGGTGGATGGCCTGCACCTGCAGTGCGGACATCTCTCTCCAGCAAGGGAACGCCCGCATCGCTGCGGGCGCTTGTCAGTCCTTTTGCCTGAGCGTTCGGCTGATGCCTGCGCCTTCGGCGGCCCTTTTGCATGGTGCATGCGGGGCTCTCTCCTGACAATCGAGCGATTCTACCGTTACTTGGCGTACACCAGGTCACGCAGGAACAGCGAAAGCGAGGGCACATAAGTGATGACCATCAGGCATACCAGGATCACCCCCACGAAAGGCAGCAGGTGCTGGATGATGCGGTCCAGCGAGATGCGCGCCACCGTACATGCGGCAAACAGGTTCACGCCAAAGGGCGGTGTGATCATGCCCATGGCCAGGTTCACCACCATGATGAGGCCGAAGTGCACCGGGTCCACGCCGAAGTGCAGGGCCACGGGCGCCAGGATGGGCGCCAGCACGATGATGGCCGCGCTGGTCTCGATGAACATGCCAATGAAGAACAGCGCCGCATTCACGCCCAGCAAGAACAGGGCAGGGGATTGCAGCACCGCCTCCAGCCAGCGGCCGATGGCATCGGGCACGCCCGCGCGGGTGATGAGGAAGGCAAACAGCCCGGCGTTGGCAATGATGAACATGATCACCGCTGACGAGAGGGCCGACTTGCGCAGGATGGCGAACAGGTCCGCCAGGCGAATCTCGCGGTAGATCACCACACCCACCACCAGCGCATAGAACACGGCCACGGCCGAGGCCTCTGTGGGCGTGAATACGCCGCCGTAGATGCCGCCCAGGATGATCACGGGCATCAGCAGCGCCCAGCCGGCCTGCAGCGTGGCACGGCCCATGGGCATGCGGCCATCGCCATCGTTCTTGCCCCAGCCCTTGTATTTGCAGTAGGCCCACACGAACAGCATCAGCGCGCCACTGATCAGCAGTCCCGGGCCAAAGCCGGCGATGAACAGCTCGCCAATCGACACCTCGGCACTCACGCCGTACAGGATGAGCGGAATGGAAGGCGGGATGATCACGCCCAGTTCGGCGCTGGTGGCCTGCAAGGCCGCTGCGTAGCTGGTGGGGTAGCCATGCTTGATGAGCGCCGGGACCAGGATGGCGCCGATGGCGAACGTGGTGGCCACCGACGAACCCGACACCGCCGCGAAGATCATGCAGGTGAGCACGCAGGTCATGGGCAGGCCGCCCTGCACGCCGCCGACGATGCTCTTGGCAAACTCGACCAGGCGGCGCGAGATGCCGCCGGTTTCCATGAGGTTGCCCGCGAGGATGAAGAAGGGAATGGCGGCCAGCGGAAACTTGTTGATCGAGGCGAACATTTCCTTCACCGAGATCAGCATGTTGGCGTTCGCAACCTGTATGCCCAGGATGGACGCGAGGCCGATGGAAACGGCCACGGAAACGGTGAGTGCAAAGCACAGCACCATGGTGGAAATCATGGTGGCGGTCATTGCGCTGTCTCCAGTTCCATCCGCAGGGGGTCGATGAGGTTGCCGATGATGCCGACGACGCAAAAGAGGCCGCCCACCGGCATGGCCAGATAGGCCCAGAACATCGACACCGACTCCAGTCCGGCCATGCTCTGCACGCCGCCGCGCTGCGCGTAATCCCAGCCCCACCAGATGATGACGCCGATCAGGGCCAGTGCCGCCAGCGCCACCACCCAGTCGAGCACGCGGCGAATGCGTGGCGGGCTCCAGCGGTAAAGCACGTCCACGCTCACCATCGCCCCCTGGCGGAAGGCGGCGGGGATGGCCAGAAACACCATCCAGATCAGGCTGAAACGGATCAACACCTCGGTCCATTCTGCGGGCTGCTCGAACACGAAGCGCATCAGAATCTGGAACATGCCCAGCGCAGAGGCCACGGCCAGCATGGCGCAGGCGGCCAGCATGGCGCTGAACGTGGCCCAGCGCTCAAAGGTCAGAAAAGCATTTTTCATGAATGAAAACGCCCGCTGGCGCAATACCGGCGGGCGCTGATAGCTAGTGAAAATAGATCGACAAGAAGATTATTTGTAATCGCGGATCTTGTCGAGCGCGGCCTTGCCGAACTGCTTTTCAAACTCGGCGTTGACAGGGGCCAGCGTCGCCACGAACTTGGCTTTGTCGATGGTGTCGATCACTGTCATGCCCTTGGCGCGCAGGTCGGCCACGCCCTTGGCATCGTCTTCGTCCACGCGCGCCCGGTTGGCCTTGGTGCCTTCCTTGGCGGCATCCAGAAAGGCCTGCTTGTCGGCCGCGCTGAGCTTGTCAAAAGCCGCCTTGTTCATCACGAAGATGCAGGGCGAATACACATGGCCGGTGAGCGTGAGGTGCTTTTGCACCTGGTCGAACTTGGCCGAGATGATGACGGGCAACGGGTTTTCCTGGCCGTCCACGGTGCCTTGCTGCAGGGCCGTGAACACCTCGGGGAACGCCATGGGCGTGGTGATGATGCCAAAGCCCTTGTAGGCGGCGATGTGCACGGGGTTCTCCATGGTGCGCATCTTCAGGCCCTTGAGGTCGCCCGGCTCCTTCACGTCGCGCTTGCTGTTGGTCATGTGGCGAAAGCCGTTTTCGGCCCAGGCCAGTGCCTTGAAGCCCTTGGCGTCGAACCTGGTCAGCAGGTCTTGCCCGATGGGGCCGTCGAGCACGGCGCGCGCATGGGCCTTGTCGCGGAACAGGAAGGGCACGTCCAGGATCTTGGTCTCGGGGACAAAGTTGGGCACCGGGCCGGTGGAGCTGAAGGCCAGTTCCTGCGTGCCCAGCTGCACGGCTTCAATCGACTCGCGCTCGCCGCCCAGGGAGCCGTTGTAGAAGGTCTGCACCTTGTAGCGGCCGCCCGTGCGTTTTTCCACTTCTTTGGCGAAGGTGTCGATGGCCACGCCCTGGTGCGAGTTCTGTGCCACCGAAATGCTGATGCGCATGGTGGTCTGTGCGGCGGCGCTGGCCATGAAGCCAAGGGCAAGGCCGAGGCCAACGACGAGTCGGGTCAATTGCATGGTGTCTCCTGAAGGGGAATGTTGGCGTGCTGGTTGCGCTGCAGGTTGCGGCGCAGACATGTGCTGCGCACTGCAAAAATTATGGCGCTGCAACGCGCGGCTGGGCATCGGGGTTTGTGCGGGTCAGCGTGCTGATCAGCGGCGCGCGGGGCTGATGGCAGGGTGTCGGGGTCGCGTGCGCGACAGTGCCACACGGGTGGGCCTGGGGGGAAGATGCTTGCCAAGTGCCCCGTGCGGGCGGTAACCCGCCGGGGCCTTGTCAGTTTGTGCACTCCGGTAAGAGCGCCTTGATGCAGACAAGTATGCCGCCGGGGGGGTGGATGGTTCTTCTGAATTTGCGAAGATTTTCAAAATTTGTAGAAAAATATTCTGAAAAATTCAATTTGAAAGAATAATGCGATGCATGGACCGTCTTGACAGAAAAATTCTCTCCGTATTGCAGGCCAACGCCCGCGCCAGCCTGCAAGAGATCGGCCAGGCCGTGGGCCTGAGCCCTTCGCCATGCTGGGGGCGTATCAAAAAAATGGAGGAGGCCGGTGTGATCGAGGGCTACACCGTGCGCCTCAATCCGCGCGCGCTCGATCTGTCCGACACGGTGCTGGTGATGGTCACGCTCGACAGCCATTCCGACAACACGCTGGAAAAATTTGGCGAAACCCTGGCCAGCATTCCCGAGGTGATCGAGGCACACCTGGTGTCGGGCGACTACGACTACCTGCTGCGCGTGGTGGTGAAAGACACGCGCGACTACGAGCGCCTGCTGCGCGAGAAGCTCTACAAGATCAAGGGCATACGCCACAGCCGCTCCAGCTTTGTGCTGCGCACGCTGAAAAAGGCGGATCTGCCGCTGGGGGTGTAGTTTCGGGGTGTATGAATAAAAGCAGCTGCCATTGCTTGCTGGATAAGCGCTGGCAGCTGCCAAATCAGCAGCTGACCTCGGGCGAATGCGCCTCAAAGGCTGTCGACAATGCCGCCTTCCACGCGCAGTGCAGCGCCCGTGGTGGCCGACGACAGCGGCGAGGCCACGTAGGCCACCATGTTGGCGACTTCTTCCAGCTGCGCAGCACGGCCGATGATGGACGAGGGGCGGTTTTGCTTGACGAAGGCCACGCCGGCTTCCTCCAGCGTCTGGCCAGGTGCGGCAGTGGCCATCAGCATCTGGGCGGCGCCCTCGGACAGCGTGGGGCCGGGCAGAACGCTGTTGACGGTGACTCCGGTGCCCGCGGCCATCTTGGCCAGGCCCCGGGCCAGACCCAGCATGGCGGTCTTGCTGGTGCCGTAATGCACCATGTCGGCCGGGATATTCAGCGCCGATTCCGACGCGATGAACACCACGCGGCCCCAGTTGCGCTCCAGCATCTGCGGCATGTAGGCGCGCGACATGCGCACGCCGGACATGATGTTCACATCCCAGTAGCGCTGCCATTCGTCGTCGCCAATCTCCAGGAACGGCGTGGTGCCGTAGATGCCCAGGTTGTTGACCAGGATGTCGCAGCGCGTCGCCTGGGCCGCCAGTTGCTGGCAGCCCTCGGCCGTGCCCAGATCGGCGGCGACGCCCTGTACGCTGGCGCCGGGGGTATGGCGGCGCACGGCCTCCACGGCCTGGTCCACTGCGTCCTGCTTGCGGCCATTGACGACCACGGCGGCACCTGCCTGCGCCAGCGACTTGGCGATGGCCAGCCCGATTCCGACGGTGGAGCCCGTGACGACAGCGGTTTTGCCGCGCAGATCGATGGAGAGCATGGGAGCCTTTCTGGGGAGGTGTTGCAAGACTGGATTGCCGTGAAGCACGCCGCGTGGATGGAGGACTTAGCCCAGCAGCAGCGCGTCGTCGGCCAGCTTTTCGCCGCGCACCTTTTCGAACATGTGCAGCAGGTCGGGTACGTCCAGGCGCTTGCGTTCTTCGCCCGATACATCCAGCACCACCTGGCCCTGGTGCAGCATCACGGTGCGTTCGCCCACATCGAGGGCTTGCCGCATGCTGTGCGTGACCATCATGGTGGTCAGCTTGCTCTCGGCCACGATGCGCTCGGTCAGGCGCAGCACGAAGTCGGCCGTGCGCGGGTCGAGCGCGGCGGTGTGTTCGTCGAGCAGCAGGATGCGGGACGGCTGCAGCGCCGCCATGAGCAGGCTCACGGCCTGGCGCTGGCCACCCGAGAGCAGGCCGATGCGGTCGGTGAGGCGGTTTTCCAGCCCCAGGCCCAGCGTGGCCAGGCGTTCGCGAAAGCCTTCGCGCATCGATGCCTTGACGGCGCGGCCGAGGCCCCGGAAGGTGCCGCGGCGCTGTGCCAGCGCCATGTTCTCCTCGATGGTGAGGTCTTCGCAGGTGCCGGCCATCGGGTCCTGGAACACGCGGGCCACGCGCTCGGCGCGGGCCCACACGGGCATGCGCGTGACATCCACGCCATCGATGGCGATGCGGCCACTGTCCACCGACTGGTCGCCCGAGATGGCGTTGAGGAAGGTGGATTTGCCGGCGCCATTGGAGCCGATGACGGTGACGAACTGGCCGGCCGGAATGTCCAGCGACATGCCGCGCAGGGCGCGCGTTTCGATCGGCGTGCCGGGGTTGAAGGTGATTTCGAGGTGTTGGGCGCTCAGCATGGGGCTCTTTCGGTGCGCGGGTTCAGGACGGCTTGCGCTTGGCAAATTTGCGCTTGAGCTGTGGAATCACCAGCGCCACGGCCACCAGCACGGCGGTGACCAGGTTCAGATCCTGCGCCTTGAGGCCGATGAAGTCGCTGTTGAGTGCCAGCGCAATGAAGAAGCGGTAGGCAATGGCGCCGATGACCACGGCCAGCGTGGCATAGGCCAGGCGGCGCGAGGGCAGGATGCTCTCGCCCACGATCACGGCGGCCAGGCCGATGACGATGGTGCCGATGCCCATGGAGATGTCCGAGCCGCCCTGCGTCTGCGCAAACAGCGCGCCGGCCAGGCCCACCAGGCCGTTGGAAACCGCCATGCCCAGCAGCAGCATGGCGCCGGTGTTCACGCCCTGGGCGCGGGCCATGCGGGCGTTGGAGCCGGTGGCGCGGATGGCCAGGCCCCGTTCGGTGGCAAAAAACCAGTCGAGCAGCAGCTTGGCAGCCAGCACGATGGCGACGAGGATCAGCGGGCGCGCAATGTAGTCTTCCATGCCTTCGGGCTGCAGCAGCACGAACAGTGTGGGGTCGTTGATGAGGGGCACATTGGGCCCGCCCATGATGCGCAGGTTGATCGAGTACAGCGCGATCATCATCAGGATGCTGGCCAGCAGGTCCATGATCTTGAGCCTGACGTTGAGCCAGCCGGTGATCAGGCCTGCCACTGCGCCTGCCGCGGTGGCGGCCAGCGTGGCAAGCCAGGCGTTGGTGCCAGTGGAGATCAGAATGGCGCAGACGGCGCCGCCCAGCGGAAAGCTGCCATCCACCGTGAGATCGGGAAAGCGCAGCAGCCGGAACGAGATGAACACGCCCAGCGCCACCAGGCTGAAGATCAGGCCGATTTCGACGGCGCCGAGCAGGGAAAAGAAGGACATGGGGCAGCGGGGCTAGGGATTGAAAAACAAAGCAGGAGCCACGCGGGGCATGGCTCCTGCCGGAGAGGCCGGGCGGCAGCCCGACCTTGCAGCGCAGGTAGCGCGCTTACTGCACGACCTGCGTGGCCGACTTGACCAGCGCGTCAGACAGCTTCACGCCCTGCTTTTCGGCAGCGCCGGGGTTCACGACCAGTTCCATCTTGGTGCTGATCTCGGGCTTGATGTCGCCGGGCTTTTCACCCTTGAGGATGCGCGCCACCATGCGGCCGGTCTGCTCGCCCAGGTCGCGGTAGTTGATGCCGAAGGCGGCGATGGCGCCACGCTTGACGCTGTCGGTGTCCGACGCCACCAGCGGGATCTTGGCCTCCTGGCCCACCTTCACCAGTGCCTCGTAGGCCGACACCACATTGTTGTCGGTGCTGGTGTAGATCACATCGACCTTGCCGATGAGGCTGCGCGCGGCGCTGCTCACGTCCACCGAGCGGGGCGCTGCGGCCTCGACCAGCGTCATGCCCAGCTTGGGCAGCAGGGTCTGCAGCTGCTTGACCACGACGACCGAGTTGGCTTCGCCGGGGTTGTAGACCACGCCCACGCGCTTGGCACCGGGCACCACCTGCTTGACCAGGTCCATCTGCTTGTCCAGCGCCAGCAGGTCGGACACGCCGGTCACGTTGTTGTGCGACGGCTCCCAGTTCTTCACCAGCTTGGCGGCGACAGGGTCGGTCACGGCGGAGAACACGACGGGCACCGTCTTGGTCGAGGCAATCACGGCCTGGGCCGAGGGCGTGGCAATCGCCACGATGGCATCGGGCTTGTCACCGACGAACTTGCGGGCGATCTGCGCGGCGGTGCCGGTGTTGCCCTGGGCGCTCTGGTATTGCCACTTGAGGTTCTTGCCGGCTTCGAAGCCGGCGTCCTTGAGGGCCGCCTGGACGCCGTCGCGCACGGAGTCGAGGGCGGGGTGTTCGACGATGGCCGTGATCGCGACCGATTTCTGCTGGGCGTGGGCGGGTGCGATCACGGCCAAGGCCAAGGCCAGGGCGCCCAGAGGTGCCCAAGATATTTGCTTCATTTCCATCTCCAACCTGTCTTTCGTTTTTTCCTGTGCTTGCAAAGAAGCTCTGGCGCAGGAGGGGCGCAGAGCTTCGCGGGGAGTCTACTGCAGCCTGCGGGGACGGCTGCAGTGGGTTGCTTGCCGGGGGGGCTGCGAGGGGCCGTTCCATCCGCTGCGTGCCGTGCCTTGGCGGCGGGCAATGTGCACCGCAGCGCAGCCGCCTGTGCCGCGAGCCCTCGGATCAGCGCGGGCCGCCTGAGAGCCTGTTCGCGATCTCCCAGGGGTCGCGCAGCAGTCTTTGCGGGATGGGATGCAAGGCGCGGTGCGCGACCAATAGCTCGGCTATTGGCAAGCGCCGCAACGCCGCAGACCGCCCGCAAAGACCGCTGCCCGAAGGGTTGGAGCGAAATCGGGCGACAAGGCCGCCCCGGCTGCTTGCATGGGCACGAGCCCATGCGGCGCACCCGAAGCATCCACTCATCCCGATTGCGCTCCAACGCGATCCCCTGCGAGATCGTGAACAGGCTCTGAGCGGCGGCCCCGGCTGCGCGAGACGGCCCAGCCCAGCAAGAGCAATACCACCAGAGCGCCTGCGGCCAGGCCCACGCGGGCCAGCAGCAACAGCTTGTTGTCCTGGGCATTGCCGCGCAATTGCGCGACCTGGCGTTCTGTGACCTGCGCGTTGGGGTTGCCGTATTCCTTGAGCAGGTAATTGCCCAGCGTGGCGATTTGCGGGTCGCTCAGTTCGCGCGCAAAGGCCGGCATGATGGTGTCGCGGCCATGCCGGGGCACGCCTTGCAGGATGGCCAGCACCAGGTTGTTGGTGCTATTGCGCCCCAGCGTGCTGTTGTGGAACAGCGCGGGGAGCTTGCCATCGAAGCTGCCTTGCGCCTGCGCCTGGTGGCAGCTGGCGCAGTAGGCGTCATAGAGCTGCGGTCCCGTCATGGTGCCCAGGTCTTTGGGCAGTGCCACGCCGCGAATGCTGGCCAGCTGGTCGCTGGCCTTGCCCCACGAGAAGGCGGGCTGTTGCGTGGCGGTATCGGCCACGGGCGCCGTGGTCTTGAGGTAGGCGGCCATGGCGTGCAAGTCTGCGTCGGTCAGCTGGCTCAGGCTGTGGTCCACCGCCTCGGCCATGGGGCCGGCGGCTGTGTCTTTTCCGGCCCATGACCTTGCCGCAGGTAGCGCACCAGTTCTTCCGCGCTCCACTGGCCAATGCCGCTTTGGGGGTCGGATGAGATGTTGGGGGCATGCCAGGGGCCCACTTCGCCGCCGCCGAGGGCGCGCTTCATGTTTTCTGCCATGAAGGTGTTGCGCGGGGTGTGGCAGGTACTGCAATGGGCCAGGCCCTGCACCAGATAGGCGCCCCGGTTCCATTCGGGCGGCTGCTGCGCGCTGCCACGGAAGGGGGTCGGGTCGTGGAACAGGGTATTCCAGGCGGCCATGGAGCCCCGGATGTTGAACGGAAACGGCAATGCCGTGGCCGGTGGTGCGCTGTCAACGGGTTTCACGCCCTGCATGAAATAGGCGTACAGCGCGGCCATGTCTTCGTCGGTGACCTTGGCATAGGCCGTGTAGGGCATGGCGGGGTACAGGTGCGCCCCGTCGGCGCGCCGGCCATGGCGCAGCGCCGCCGTGAATTGTTCCAGCGTGTAGTGGCCGATGCCCATCGTTTGGGAGGGCGTGATGTTGGTGGAGTAGATCGCACCCAATGGTGTGGCAATGGCCAGCCCCCCGGCCATGGCGGCGCCACCGGGCGCCGTATGGCAGGCGATGCAATCGCCCGCGGTGGCCAGGTAGCGGCCGCGCTCGATCAGGTTCGTCGGCGCTGCGGCAGGGGTTTGGGCCAGGGTGTCGAGCGCGATCAGGCTGAGGCACAGGACCGCGCCCAGGCCTGCCCAGCGTCGGAGCAAGGTGCTGTGCATGCTCAACTCCTTTCGCTGGCCGGACGGGCCTGCGGCATGGGTTGACCCGCCTGCTGCGACAGGATGTGCTGTGCACTGCGCAGGGCCACGGCAATGCCGTTGAGCGTGGAGTTGCAGGTGGACGAGGTGGGCAGCACGCCGGTGCTGGCAAGGTACAGGTTGTCGTGGTCGTGCGCCCGGCCCCACGGGTCGCACACCGATACGGCGGGGTCGGTGCCCATGCTCAACGTGCCGCAGATGTGCTGGTTGTTGGCGAAGTCGCCGTCCTTGCTGAAACGCAGGTTGGTGCCGCCCATCAGTTCGGCGATGCGCTTGAAGTCTTGCTGTGAGCGCACATGGCCGGCGCGGGTGTAGTCGTCGATGGAGTAATGGGTCTGCGGCTTGGGCAGGCCCAGGGCGTCTTTCTGGTCGCTCAGCGTGATGCGGTGCCTGGGGTCGGGCAGCACCTCCAGCACGTTCTTGACGTTCATCTCGCGCGCCGCGCTGTGGCGCAGGCGGCGCTCGAACTCTGCGCCGTAGATCCCTTCGGCCAGCAAGGCACGGGTGGCTCCGTCGACACGGGAGATGTTGGTGAAGTCCAGCCGGTAGGGTGCGTGCCGTGCGCGGAATTCGCCGTCGCGCATGGTGTTGATGGAACTGGGGCTTTGCGGCCCGCGGCCCAGCCACACGTCTTCATCGGCATCGAAGGTGAGCGAGGTGCTGGGGTGGTCCATCAGGTGGCGGCCCACCATGTCGCGGCTGTTGGCCAGGCCCTGGGGGAACTTGGCGCTCTGGGACAGCAGCAGCAGCCGCGGGCTTTCGATGCCGTTGGCCGCAACGATGAAGGTCTTGCCCGTGACGCGGTGCGCCACTTTGTCGGGGTCGTAGTAGTGCACTGCCGTGATGCGTGCGGCGCCATCGTGCTCCAGCTTGAACACGTTGGCATTGGCCTGGAGTTTGGCGCCCGCTGCCAGGGCTGCATCGACGGCCAGTCCGCCGTGGTATTGGGCGTCGATGGGGCAAATCGGCTGGCAGCTGTTGTTGCCGCAGCAGGGCGGGCGTCCGTCGTAGCTGCGGCTGTTGCGCGCCGTGGTGTTGCCCACCACCGGGTAGACGGGCGCCAGCCGTTCGCGCAGGCGCTGCATGGCCCAGGGTTCGGCCACGGGCTGCATGGGAAAGGGCTTGGTGCGCGGCGAGCCGGTGTTGGGTGCGCCCGAGACACCCATGATCTCTTCGGCTTCCTGGTAGTAGGGTTCCAGTTCGTCGTAGCCGAAAGGCCAGTCCACGCCCACGCCGTACAGGCTGTGGATGCGGAAATCGTTGGGCACATTGCGCCAGGCATGGGCGGCCTAGTGCCAGCTGGTTCCGCCCACCTGCCGGATGTACTCGGCCTTGTAGGGGTAGGGGCCGGCATGCACCAGATGGCCGTTGTCTTCGGGTTGGTAGACCGGATGCGGTGCCCAGGGTGCCGGTGGGTAGGGCGACATCCAGTCGCTGCGGCGCGGTGAGTTGCGAAAGCGGGCGACCAATTCGCCACGCGTCACATGGGGCCCCGCCTCAAGGATGAGTACCGAGGCCCCCGCCAGGGCCAGCTTGCGCGCCACCAGCGCACCAATGATGCCCGAGCCAACGACCACGAAATCTGCGGAAAGGGTTTGTGCCATGGCCGCCTCACGCGTTGGGGTTGTGGCTCCAGCTGCCGGGTGCACCATAGGCGTAGGTGGGCGGCTTCAGCTTGTCTGATACAGCGACCGCATTGAGCGCATGCTCAAAAGCCAGCACCTTGGCTTGTGGGCCTTTGCCCACGACGCCCAGGTACCAGGCGGTCATGATCTGGCCAGGGAGCGCGGCAAAGGCCGCTTTTTCGGTCGCCAGAATTGCCTGCAGGTCGGGCAATGGCACCTTGCGGGTTTCCAGTAAGCCGAGCAGGTCTGTGGTGTGCTGGTCAAGGCGGTCATTGCCGCTTTGAAGTGCCTGCCGCAGTCGGCGCCCGAGCGCTGGATCGAGGTTGTCGCGGCCCGTGAGCAAGATGGACAAGGCCAAAAATGCCTGGTCTGCATCGACCTCGACCGGAAAAACCGGTGTCCAGGGGAGCAGGGCTGCGGCTGCAGTGGCCAGGGCACCACCCAGCACATGGCGCCGCTGCAATGCAAAAGGTGGGCTCCGTCGGGAGTACTGCATGGCGTTTCTCCTGCGAAATCGAATCCACGCAGCATGCGTGAGGCGATGTGGGGCCAGTATGCTCCTATCGCTGATTTTTTGCAGCATGCGCTGGCATGGCTCGGTCCAAGGGCGCTATCCAGCACAAGGAGCATAAAAAAAGGGCCTGCAGCGCAGGCCCTTCAAGCACAAATTGCTATGGTTTTACATGCCCGAGTAGTTGGGGCCGCCGCCGCCTTCGGGCGTGACCCAGACGATGTTCTGCGTCGGGTCCTTGATGTCGCAGGTCTTGCAGTGCACGCAGTTCTGCGCGTTGATCTGCAGGCGCTGCGCGCTGCCGCCCTTGGCTTCGTCGGGCACAAACTCGTACACGCCAGCCGGGCAGTAGCGGGCTTCGGGGCCGGCGTATTTGGCCAGGTTGATGTTTACCGGCACGCTCGCATCCTTGAGCGTCAGGTGGGCCGGCTGGTTCTCGGCGTGGTTGGTGTTGCTCACGAACACACTGGAGAGGCGGTCGAAGGTGATCTTGCCATCGGGCTTGGGATAGGCGATGGGCTTGCACTCGGCGGCGGGCTTCAGATAGGCGTGGTCGGGCTTGTCGCGGTGCAGCGTCCATGGGATGTGGCCCTTGAGCGCGAACTGCTCGATGCCATTCATCACCGTGGCCACCGTCAGGCCCTTCTTGAACCAGGCCTTGAAGTTGCGCGCCTTGTTCAGCTCGGTGTAGAGCCAGCTGGCTTCAAAGGCCTGGGGATAGGCGGTGAGTTCGTCGTGCTGGCGTCCTGCGGTGATGGCGTCGTAGGCGGCCTCGGCGGCCAGCATGCCGGTCTTGATGGCGGCGTGGCTGCCCTTGATGCGGCTGACGTTGAGGTAACCGGCATCGCAGCCCACCAGTGCACCGCCCGGGAACACGGTCTTGGGCAGGCTCATCAGGCCGCCGGCCGTGATGGCGCGCGCGCCGTAGCTGATGCGCTTGGCCGGCTTGATGCCCTTGGCTTCATCGCCTTCCAGGTAGTAACGGATGTTGGCGTGCGTCTTCCAGCGCTGGAATTCCTCGAACGGGCTCAGATACGGGTTGGCGTAGTCCAGGCCGGTGATGAAGCCCAGCGTGACCTTGTTGTCCTCCATGTGGTAAAGGAAGGCGCCGCCATAGGTGTTGTTGTCCATGGGCCAGCCGGCGGTGTGCAGCACGAAGCCGGGCTGGTGGCGGGCGGGGTCGATTTCCCACAGTTCCTTGATGCCCAGGCCGTAGGTCTGCGGGTCGCTTTCCGCATCGAGCTTGAAGCGGGCAATGACCTGCTTGCCCAGGTGGCCGCGCGCGCCTTCGGCAAAGATGGTGTATTTGGCGTGCAGTTCCATGCCGAGCTGGAAGTCGCCCGTGGGCTCGCCTTCCTTGCTCACGCCCATGTTGCCGGTGGCCACGCCCTTGACGCTGCCGTTGTCGTTGTAGAGCACTTCGGCGGCGGCAAAGCCGGGGAAGATTTCCACGCCCAGGTTCTCGGCCTGCTGCGCCAGCCAGCGCGTGACGTTGCCCAGGCTGACGATGTAGTTGCCATGGTTCTGAAAGCAGCCTGGCAGCAGGAAATTGGGGGTGCGGAATGACGATTTCTCGCCCAGGAACACCATGGCATCGTCGGTGACGGGCTGGTTCAGCGGGGCGCCCTTTTCCTTCCAGTCGGGGATCAGTTCGCTGAGCGCCTTGGGGTCCATGATGGCGCCCGACAGGATGTGCGCGCCGGGCTCGGAGCCTTTTTCTAGCACCACGACCGACACGTCCTGGCCCTTTTCGGCGGCGAGCTGCTTGAGCCGGATGGCGGTGGACAGGCCAGCGGGGCCGCCACCTACCACGACCACGTCGTATTCCATGGCTTCGCGGGGACCATACTGGGCAAGGATTTCCTGGTTTGTCATGGGTGTCTCGTCGGGCATTTGATAATGAAGGAATGTTCTACAGGCCGTGCCGCACGGCACTGCCTGGCCAGCGGCTGATTGTATTCATGCGAACACGCACAATCGGACGCGCATATTTCCTCTGTTTCTGATTTGTGGAGAAACTCTCAATGGCTTACAGCATCGATTTGTCCGGCCGCGTGGCCCTGGTGACGGGCGCATCCAGCGGCCTGGGGGCCCAGTTTGCGCGCACCCTGGCCCGTGCGGGTGCCGGGGTGGTGCTGGCCAGCCGCCGGCTGGAAAAACTCAAGGAACTGCGCGCCCGCATCGAAGGCGAAGGGGGCGACGCCCATGTGGTCGAGCTCGATGTGACCGACCACGATTCCATCAAGGCCGCCGTGGCCCATGCCGAGACGGAAATGGGCTCCATCGACATCCTGGTCAACAACTCGGGCGTGAGCACTACGCAGCGCATCCAGGATGTGACGCCCGAGGACTACGACTTCATCTTCGACACCAACGTCAAGGGGGCGTTCTTCGTGGCCCAGGAAGTCGGCAAACGCATGCTGGCGCGTTCGCGCGGCGCGGCGCCGGGCAGCTTCACGGGCGGGCGCATCATCAACATCGCCTCGATGGCCGGACTCAAGGTGCTGCCGCAGATTGGCGCCTACAGCATGAGCAAGGCCGCCGTGGTGCAGATGACCCGCGCCATGGCGCTGGAGTGGGGGCGCTTTGGCATCAACGTGAATGCCATCTGCCCGGGCTATATCGATACCGAGCTCAACCACCACCACTGGGACACCGAGCAGGGCCAGAAGCTCATCGCCATGCTGCCGCGCAAGCGCGTGGGGCAGCCGCAGGACCTGGATGCCCTCATCGTGATGCTGGCCAGCGACCAGAGCCACTTTGTCAATGGCGCGGTGATTGCGGCCGACGACGGCTTTGCGGTATGAAGATGGAAATCCCCGAGGCCAAGAAACTGGTTTTTGAGATGCGCTTCCCCGTGCGCTGGGGTGACATGGACGCCATGGGCCATGTCAACAACACCGTTTACTTTCGCTACCTGGAGACGGCGCGCATCGAGTGGATGGCGTCGGTGGGCTGCAACCCCGACCCGAATGGCCAGGGCCCGGTGATCGTCAATGCGTTCTGCAACTTCTACCGGCAGCTGGAATACCCGGCCGATGTGCTGCTCAAGCTGTATGTGAGCGACCCGGCGCGCACCACGTTCGAGACCTGGGGCACGATGGAGCGGGTGGACCAGCCCGGTGTGATTTGTGCCGCTGGTGGCGCCACCACCATCTGGGTGGATTTCCCGCAGCAGAAGGCCGCGCCCTTGCCCGACTGGATGCGGGCCTTGGTCTCGGCTGACTGAATGAAATAGGGCTCAAGTGCTGATGAGTTAAGCGCTTGAAGCTATCAAGCAAGTCGTAATCCTGCGGGGCCGGCCTCTTTTCTTATTTCTGCTTGGGCACCCGCCCCATCAGATAGAACTCGGGGTTGGGCTGCATGCCCGCAAAACTGGCCATGCGGTTGGAGAGACCAAAGAATGCCGTGATGGCGGCAATGTCCCAGATGTCCTCGTCGTCCAGGCCATGGGCGTGCAGGGCGGTGAAGTCGGCGTCTTCCACCTCGTGCGCGCGCTGGCAGACCTTCATGGCGAAGTCGAGCATGGCGCGCTGGCGCGGCGTGATGTCCGCCTTGCGGTGGTTCACGGCCACCTGGTCGGCCACGAAGGGTTTCTTTTCGTAGATGCGCAGGATGGCGCCATGCGCCACCACGCAGTACAGGCACTGGTTGGCCGCGCTGGTGGCGGTGACGATCATCTCGCGCTCGCCCTTGGTCAGGCTGCCTTCCTCCCTGAGCATGAGCGCATCGTGGTACGCGAAAAACGCGCGCCATTCGGCCGGACGGCGGGCAAAGGCGAGGAACACGTTGGGGATGAATCCCGCCTTCTCCTGCACCTCCAGAATCCGCGCGCGGATGTCCTCGGGCAGGGTGTTCAGGTCGGGGAAGGGGTAGCGGCTCACGGCAGTCTCCTCGGTTTTTGTACGTGGTTGATAACGGATGCAAGTATCAAGGATGCCATTGGGTGGCCCGCACCGGGGCGTGGGCAGGCGCTGCCGAATTGCCCGCCAGCGCATACGACAACTGCGTGGCCGCAGCGATCACGATCTGTGCCAGAGACTCCAGTTTTTCGGCCGGCAGGCGCGAGGCCGGGCCCGAGATGCACACCGAGCCCATCAGGCGCCAGTGCATGCCGAACACCGGGGCCGACACGGTGGCCACGCCCTGTTCGCGCTCGCCGATGGACCAGTGGTAGCCCTTCTTGCGGATATCTTCATAAGCCTTGCCTGGCTCGCCCGAGAAGGCCAGGATCACGCGGCCTGGCGAGCCCTTGTCCAGCGGCAGGCCCTCGCCCATGCGCGCGTGGTGGCGCAGGGCCTGCGGGCCTTCCACGCGGACCAGGCAGGTCCGCACATGGCCTTCGCGCACATAGAACGCCGCGCTTTCGCCGGTGGCGAGGGTCAGCTCACGCAGCGCGGGTTCGAGCACGTTCTGCACATCAAAGCCCGCCTGGTAGCGCGCGCCCAGCCAGCCTGCGGCGGGGCCCAGGCGCCAGTCGCCGTCCTCGCGCTGCACCATGAAGCCCGAGTGCGCCAGTGTGCGCGCCAGGCGCAGCACCGTGGTCTTGTGCAGACCGCAGCGGCGGCTCAGTTCGGCCAGCGGCAGGCTGGATTCACCCAGCGCAAAGGCCTCCAGCACCTGCAGGGCGCGTGTGACGGCGATGACGCCACCGGTGTCTTTGGCTGCCGCCGCAGCGCCTGTGGCAGGTAGCTCCGGGGCCCTGGGTGGGGCGGGGCGCAGGGGTTGGGCAGGGCTGTTGCTCATGGCGGAATTCGTTTCATTGTGTGCAACTGCATTGTATGGGTTGAAACGTCTGCGTAAAGTTGCACCCACGGCGCTGGGCTTGAAGAACTCTTGCACAACGGCGTGACGAACCACCATAACGGAGACAAATCCATGCCAGTGCTTTCATCGCTTTCGCGTTCCTTCAGTGCACAGCTTTGCGCTGCCCTCCTGGGCCTTGCCTCTGCTGCCATACCCACCGGCGCCGCCCTGGCACAGGCTGCCTATCCAGCCAAGCCCATCCGCCTGATCGTGCCATTCCCGCCCGGTGGCGGTACCGACATGATTGCGCGCACCGTGGCGCAAAAGCTCGCCGACCAGAACAAGTGGAATGTGATCGTGGACAACCGGCCCGGTGCGGGTGGCAACCTGGGTGTGGACGCTGCAGCCAAGTCGCCGGCCGACGGCTACACCCTGGTCATGGGCCAGACCAGCAACCTGGCCATCAACCCCACGCTGTACCCCAAGCTGCCCTACGACCCGCTCAAGGACCTGGTGCCCGTGGCCCTGGTGTCTTCTTCGCCCATCGTGATGGCCGCACCGGCCAACTCGCCTTTCAAGACCTTCGCCGATGTGGTGGCGGCCTCCAAAGGCAAGCCCGATGCGCTGACGCTGGGCTACTCGGGCAACGGCACCGTGGCCCACCTGGCGGGCGAACTGGCCGAGAATGCCGCGGGCATCCAGTTGCGCCACATCCCCTACAAGGGCGCGGCCCAGGCCATGACGGACCTGGTGGGCGGGCAGATCGACCTGTACATGTCGTCCGTGCCCACGCTGCTGGGCCAGGTGCGCAACGGCAAGCTCAAGGTGCTGGCCATCACCTCGGCCAAGCGCTCATCCCAGTTGCCCGATGTGCCCACGCTCGCCGAGTCGGGCTACAAGGGCTTCGAGGCCGTGACCTGGTTTGGCATCCTGGCGCCCGCTGGTACGCCTGCGCCCATCGTGGCGCAGCTCAACAAGGCCATCAACGCGGCCCTGCAGCAGCCCGAGGTGGCTGACAAGCTGCGCTCCGAGGGCGGCGACGTGCTGGGCGGCTCGGCCGAGCAGTTCGGCCAGCTGTTGCGCGCCGAGGTGCCGCGCTGGGCCAGGATCGTCAAGGACTCGGGCGCCAGCCTGGACTGACGCGCTCGCTGGGGCAGAGCGCACTGCGCATGCCCCAGTCCTTTTTTTCCATGCATCTCGCCGACAGCCGCCCATCGTTGGGTGGTGGCGCCGCGGCATGGGCGCTTTGCAGGCAAGGCCAAGCCTGCTGCGCAGTGCTGATTTCACTGTTACCACCGTTCTTCACAAAGATTCACCATGAGCCAACTCCCTGAAATCATCCGCGCCATCGACCGCGTGAGCGCCGACGTGGTGCAACAAGCCGCTACCTACCAGGCCGCCATCCTGGCCGACGTGGCCGGCCGCCGCGGCACCATGCATGGGCGCGTGGCACCCGTGCACCAGGCCATGAAAGTGGCCGGGCCCGCCTTCACCGTGGAGGTACGCCCTGGCGACAACCTCATGATCCACGCCGCCATCGCCCTGGCCCAGCCGGGCGACGTGTTGGTGATCGACGGCAAGGGCGACCAGACGGCGGCGTTGATGGGCACGCTGATGCTCAGCGCCTGCAAGAAGCGCGGCCTGGCCGGCGTGATCGTGGACGCCGCCATCCGCGACAAGCTGGAGATCCTGGAGCTGGACTTCCCCGTGTTCAGCGCCGGCTTCAACCCCGCAGGTCCTACCAAGTACGTGCCCGGCCGCATCAACCATCCCATCAGCGCCGGTGGTGCGGTGGTGAACCCCGGCGACCTGGTGGTGGGTGACGCCGATGGCGTGGTCGTCATCGAGCGCGAAAAGGCCCCCGGCATGCTGGCCCTGGCCGACAAGAAGGTGGCCGACGAAGCCGCCCGCATCGAAGCCATTGCCCGTGGCGATACCGCATCGAAGTGGCTGCCCGCCGCCTTGCGCGCTGCGGGCGTCTTGAAGGAAGGGGAATCGCTGTGAGCCAAACCATCATCGTGACCGGCGCCGATCTGGCGCAACAAGCCCTCGACCTGCTCACGGGCTACGAAGTCGTCTACGCGGGCAAGACGCCCACCGAAGACGACATGGTGGCCCTGTGCCAGCGCCACAACCCGGTGGCCATCATCGTGCGCTACGGCAAGGTGGGCGCTGCGGTGATGGATGCGGCGCCCGCGCTCAAGGTCATCTCCAAGCACGGCAGCGGCACCGACACCATCGACAAGGTGGCGGCCAAGGCACGCGGCATCGAGGTGGTGGCTGCCGTGGGCGCCAACGCCGCTGCCGTGGCCGAGCAGGCCCTGGCCCTGCTGCTGGCCTGCGCCAAATCCGTGGTGGCATTGGATGCGCGCATGCACGCCGGCCACTGGGACAAGGCCACGCACAAGAGCCTGGAACTGGGTGGCCGCACGGTGGGCCTGGTGGGCCTGGGCGCCATTGGCCTGCGCTTTGCCAAGATGGCCGACGCGCTGGGCATGCGCGTGATCGGCTTCGATCCGTATGCCAAGAACCTGCCGGACTATGTGCGAGCGGTGGATCTGGAAACCCTCTGGCGCGAATCCGACGCCGTGTCTTTGCACTGCCCGCTGACCGACGACAACCGCAACCTGCTGAACGCCATCACGCTGGCGCAATGCAGGCGCGGCGTGATCGTGGTGAACACCGCACGCGGGGGCCTGATCGACGAGGCCGCGCTGCTGGCTGCCGTGCGCTCGGGCCAGGTCATGGCCGCCGGGCTGGACAGCTTTGCGGTGGAGCCCATGACGGCCGGCCACCCCTTCCAGGGCGAGAAAAACATCATCCTCAGCCCCCATATCGGCGGCGTGACAAGTGACGCCTACGTGAACATGGGTGTGGGCGCTGCCCAGAACCTGCTGGCCGTGCTGGCCCGTGTGCCGGCGACTGCCATTGAAACGGCTTGAGTTGGGGCTGAACCCTACCGTGTGAATGAAGTGAAGCAGGGCAGGGCACGCCAGCGTTGTGTGCCCGACTGGACGGGGCCGGTGTCAGCACCGGCCCGCGCCAAAACCAGCGGCTGCGGTCTGCGCAGTCCATGACAGGAGACATTTCCCATGAACAAAAGTTTCAAGCCTGAACGGCCTGTAGCGCTTATCCGTAATGCGCTGGCAGCGATTGGTTTCGTAGCAATCGGTGCCACGGCTGCACTGCCCGCACTGGCGCAGGCGACCTGGCCCGACAAGCCCCTCAAGCTGGTGGTGCCGTACCCGGCCGGCGGCAATGCCGACAACACCGCACGCCTGCTGGCCACACAACTGGGCCAACGCCTGGGCCAGCAGGTGGTGGTGGACAACCGCCCCGGCGGCAGCGGCACCATTGGCGCGGCGGCCGTGGCCAAGGCACCCGCCGATGGCTACACGCTGCTGCTCGATGCCACGGCCTTCACCGTCAACCCCAGCCTGTTCCCCAAGCTGCCGTTCGATGCCAACAAGGACTTTGCGCCCATCTCGCTGGTGCTGCAGGTGCCGCTGCTGATGGTGGTGCCCGCCACGTCGCCCTTCCAGTCGGTGGCCGATGTCGCCAAGGCTGCCAAGGCGCGGCCGGGCCACCTCACCTACGCATCGGCCGGCAACGGCGGCGCGCAGCACCTGGCGGGCGAGCTGTTCAAGCAGGGGAAAAAAGTGGCCATCACCCACATCCCGTACCGGGGCGGCGCGCCCGCGCTCACCGACCTGATCGGCGGGCAGGTGGACGTGATGTTCAGCGCCACCACCGCCAGCGGCCCGTTTGTGAAGAGCGGCAAGCTGCGGGCGCTGGCCATCACCGCGCCCCGCCGCGCCGAGGGCTGGGAGGCCATACCCACCGTGGCTGAGTCCGGCGTGCCGGGCTTTCAGGTCAGCGAGTGGAATGGCTTGTTCGCCCCCGCAGGCACCCCGCGCCCCGTGCTGGATCGGCTGGAGGCCGAAACCCGCACCATCGTGGCCAGCCCCGAGATGAAGAAGCGCTTTGCCGAACTGGGCGTGCAGGGCGTGGGCTCCAGCGCGCAGGAGTTCAGCGCCTTTTTGAAAGCCGAAACCACCAAGTGGGCCGAGGTGATTCGCACCAGCGGCATCCGCATTGATTGAAGGGGCCTTCTCCATGTTGAAGAAAAAATCGACTCTGGCGCTCGCCCATAGTGCGCTGGCAACTATGGTTTTGGTTGTGTCTGGCGTCGCTCATGCGCAGGCCAGTGCCGCGGGCTACCCCACCAAGCCTGTAAAGCTGGTCGTGGGCTTTGCCGCGGGCGGCCCCACCGATGTGGTGGCGCGCGCCTTTGCCGACCATGCCAGCAAGGCCCTGGGCCAGCCCTTCATCATCGACAACAAGCCTGGCGCGGGCACCATCATTGCCGCGCAGGCCGTGGCCAGCGCCCCGGCCGATGGCTACACGCTGCTGTTTGGTGCCACCAACCACACCATGATTCCGGGGCTGTACCAGAATCGGGTCAAGTTCGATGCAGTGAAGTCCTTCCGCCCCCTGTGCACCGTGGCCAGCAGCCCCACAGTGCTGGTGGTGGCCCCCGGCCTGCCCGTGAAGACCCTGGCCGACTACCTGGCCAAGGCCCGCGCCGAGCCCGGCCGCGTGACCGCAGGCACGGCCGGGGTGGGCAGCTCGGGCCATTTCGCCACCGAGGTGTTTGCCCGCACCCAGGGCCTGCAGCTCAACCACGTGCCCTACAAGGGCGCAGCACCCGTGGTGACGGACCTGATGGGCGGCCAGCTCGACAGCTCTTTCGCTACCCTCGGCTCGGTGCTGCCGCAGATCAAGAGCGGCAAGCTGCGCGCGCTGGCTGTGGGCGCACCCCAGCGCTCGGCCGTGGCGCCCGACCTGCCTACGTTTGCCGAGGCCGGCGGTGGCAACTACGCCGCCGACGTGTGGTACGGCGTGCTGGCCCCTGCGGGCCTGCCCGAGCCCGTTGCCCATGCTTTGGAGCAGGCCGCCGCCGAATTTGCCAAGAGCGCTGCGGCCGCTGAAAAACTCAGCGGCCTGGGCATGACACCCGAATCGCAGTGCGGCGCCCCCTTTGCCACCCGTGTGGCGCGGGAGGTGGCCACCCACAGCCAGATTGCCAAGGCACTGGATCTGAAAGCAGATTGAGCGGCCCTGTCGCTGTTGTAGAACCCTGTATTGATTGGAGAACCCATGTTCCGCTTCCTCAAACCCCTGATCGCTGCCTGTGCCCTGGCTGCTGGCGTGGCCCATGCCGCTTTCCCCGAGCGGCCCATCACCATCGTCGTGCCTTACGCCCCCGGCGGCGCGGCCGATGCCGTGGCCCGCGTGGTCGCCACCCGCCTGGGCGCCAAGCTGGGCGGCAGCGTGATCGTGGACAACAAGGCCGGTGCCAGCGGCACCATTGGCGCCAGCTACGTGGCCAAGGCACCGGCCGACGGCTACACCATGCTGTACGACGCCACGCCGTACTCCATCAACCCGCACCTGTTCCCCAAGATGCCGTATGCCGCCAACGCGCTGCAGCCGCTGTCGCTGGTGCTGCTGGCGCCCAATGTGCTGATCGTCAAAAGCGATGCGCCCTACAAGAACGTGGGCGAGCTGATCGCCAAGGCCAAGGCCCAGCCGGGCAAGATCAACTTTGCCTCGGGCGGCAGCGGCACGGTGCAGCGCCTGGCAGCGGAACTGATGGCCCAGAAGCTGGGCCTGGACATGGTGCATGTGCCCTACAAGAGCGGCGGACCCGCCATCACCGATGTGATCGCCGGCCAGGTGGACTTCATGTTCGGCACCGTGGCCGCCACCTACCCGCATGTGTCGGGCGGCAAGCTGCGCGCATTGGCCGTGTCGGCGCCCGAGCGCTCCAAGCGCCTGCCCGATGTGCCCACGGTGGCCGAGGCCGCCATCCCCGGTTACGAGGCTTATGAGTGGAACGGCGTGTTCCTGCCCGCAGGCGTGCCTGCCCCCATCGCCACCAAGCTGCAGCAAGCCCTGCAAGACGTGCTGAAGGAAGACGAAGTGAAGCAGCGCTTGGCCGACCTCGGCGCACAGCCCGTAGGCTCCACGCCCGCAGACTTTGCCGCCTTCCTGAAGAAGGAAGACGCGAAGTGGGGCGATGTGGTGAAGAAGGGCAATATCAAATTGGATTGACCGATGCCTTTGCCCGCATTGACCACGCCCGTCCCGCACTCTGTGGGGGTGAACCGCCCGCAGCGCCAGTTGCCACCCGGCGCGTGCGACAGCCACATGCACATCTTTGACCCGCGCTTTGCGCCGTCAGCCCACTGGCCGCGCACACCGCCGGTGGCGCCCGTGGCGGCATACCGGCAGCTGCAGGCACGCCTGGGCGCCACGCGCACGGTGGTGGTCACGCCATCGACCTATGGCACCGACAATGCCTGCACGCTCGATGCGCTGGACCAACTGGGCGATGCTGCGCGCGGCGTGGCCGTGGTGGGCGAGGACGTGAGCGCCGACGAGCTGGCCCGCCTGGCCGCACGCCGTGTGCGCGGGCTGCGGGTCAACTTTGTCTCGCCCCAATCGTGGGGCACCACCACACCTGAAATGCTGGCTACGCTGGCCCGCAAGCTGGCCGAGCACCCGGCCTGCGGGGGCTGGCACATCCAGATCTTTGCGCACCCCGAGCAACTCATCGCGCTCGCGCCCCAGTTGCAAACCCTGCCCGTGCCCCTGGTCATCGACCACCTGGGCCGCATCGACCCGGCTGAAGGCCCGGCTGCGCAGGCCTATGGCGTGGTGCGCGGCCTGCTCGATGGCGGCAACACCTGGGTCAAGCTCTCGGGCGCCTACATGCGCTCGACCGTGCATGGCCCGAGCTATGCCGACACGCTGCCGCTGGGCCAGGCCTTGGTGCAAGCTGCGCCCGACCGCCTGGTGTGGGGCAGCGACTGGCCGCACACCACCGAGACGCCCGGCACCGTGAACGACGCCGATCTGGTGGACCTGCTGCAGGTCTGGGCCGGCAGCGACGCGGCCATGGATGGCATCCTGGTCGACAACCCGGCGCGGCTGTATGGTTTCGATGCCCTTCCTTGAACACGAAAGACCCCACCATGTTTCTGCTGCAAGCCCCCCAGGTTCGTGAACTCGATGTGTTCACCACCATGCCCGAGCACTTTCGTCGCCGCGAGCGCAGCGACTGGGCCGACGCCAACCGGGGCGGCGCCATCACCGATTCCTTCCTCGAAGGCCCGGTGTTCGATGACGCTGGCCACCTGTATGTGAGCGACATCCCCTGGGGCCGCGTCTTCCGCATCAGTCCACAGGGCGAATGGGCGCTGGTGGCCGAGTACGACGGCGAGCCCAACGGCATGAAGTTCCTGAAGCCCGGCACGCTGCTCATCACCGACTACAAGAACGGCCTGATGCAGCTCGACGTGGCCACGGGCCAGGTCACGCCCTACCTGCTGCGCCGCAACAGCGAGCGCTTCAAGGGCGTGAACGACCTGATCTTCGACGCCGAAGGCAACCTCTACTTCACCGACCAGGGCCAGAGCGGCTTGCACGATCCGAGCGGCCGCCTGTACCGCCTGCGCCCCAGCGGCCAGCTGGATCTGCTGCTGGCCAATGTGCCCAGCCCCAACGGCGTGGCCCTGTCGCCGGACGGCCGCGTGCTCTACCTGGCCGTGACGCGCGGCAACTGCGTGTGGCGCGTGCCGCTGCTGCCCGACGGCAGCGTGGCCAAGGTGGGCCAGTTCTTCACCTCCTACGGCCCCAGTGGCCCCGATGGGTTGGCGGTGGATGGGGCAGGGCGCCTGCTGGTGGCCAACCCGGGCCTGGGCTATGTGTGGGTGTTGAACCACCGGGCCGAGCCGGAATGCGTGTTGCGCGGACCCGCCGGGGCCTCCACCACCAATCTGGCTTTCGGCGGAGAAGGGCGCAGGGTGGTGTACGTCACCGACTCGACCCACGGCCATATCCTGCAAGCGGACCTGGGCACACCGGGCCTGCAAACGGATAAAGCCGCAGGCGGCTATCGAAAATAGTGCAATCACGGGCGTACTGCCGCGCTCTTTCTGGCTATCTTCTTAGGGAGTGGGTTAATAAAAACTATCGGTAAATTTGTATTAATTGACTTTTTGATTCGGAGGTCGCTGCCTATCATTTGGCTTGCAACTCGCCATAACGGCCTCACACGCAAGACAAGGAGCGCTCCATGACCGAAGAATCCAAATGCCCATTCCATGCCGCCGGCGCAATCAGCAGCCGGACCAGCCGTGACTGGTGGCCGAACCAGTTGCGCGTGGATTTGCTGAACCAGCACTCCGAGCGCTCCAACCCACTGGGCGGGAAGTTCAACTACGCCGAAGAATTCAAGAAACTCGACTACTCCGCGCTCAAGGCCGACCTCAAGGCGCTCCTCACCGATTCGCAGGACTGGTGGCCCGCCGACTGGGGCACCTACGCTGGCCTGTTCATCCGCATGGCCTGGCACAGCGCGGGCACCTACCGCACGGTGGATGGCCGTGGCGGTGCCGGGCGTGGCCAGCAGCGCTTTGCGCCGCTCAACAGCTGGCCGGACAACGTGAGCCTGGACAAGGCGCGCCGCCTGCTGTGGCCCATCAAGCAAAAATACGGACAGAAGATCTCCTGGGCCGACCTGATCATTCTGGCCGGCAATGTGGCGCTGGAAAACTCCGGTTTCCGCACCTTTGGCTTTGGTGCCGGCCGCGAAGACGTGTGGGAGCCCGACATGGACGTGAACTGGGGCGACGAGAAGGCCTGGCTCACCCACCGCAGCCCCGAGACCTTGGCCAAGAACCCCCTGGCCGCCACCGAGATGGGGCTGATCTATGTGAACCCCGAAGGCCCCAACGCCAGCGGCGACCCCGCATCGGCCGCCGCAGCCATCCGCGCCACCTTTGGCAACATGGCCATGGACGATGAGGAAATCGTGGCGCTGATCGCCGGTGGCCACACGCTGGGCAAGACCCATGGCGCCAGTTCCGCCAGCCATGTGGGCGCCGATCCCGAGGCCGCAGCCATCGAGCAGATGGGGCTGGGCTGGACCAGCAGCTATGGCAGCGGCAGTGGAAGCGATGCCATCACGTCCGGCCTGGAAGTGGTGTGGACGCAGACACCCACGCAGTGGAGCAACCACTTTTTCGAGAACCTGTTCAAGTACGAATGGGTGCAGACGCGCAGCCCGGCCGGGGCCATCCAGTTCGAGGCCAAGGATGCGCCCGAAATCATTCCCGACCCCTTCGATCCCGCCAAGAAGCGCAAGCCCACGATGCTGGTCACCGACCTGACGCTGCGCTTCGACCCCGGGTTCGAGAAGATCTCGCGCCGTTTCCTGAACGACCCGCAGGCCTTCAACGAAGCCTTTGCCCGCGCCTGGTTCAAGCTCACTCACCGCGACATGGGGCCCAAGGCGCGCTACCTGGGCCCTGAAGTACCGAAGGAAGAATTGGTCTGGCAAGACCCGCTGCCCGCGCCGCTGCACAAGCCCACGGCCGCAGACATTGCCGAGCTGAAGGCGCAGATCGCGGCCTCGGGCCTGTCGGTCAGCGAGCTGGTGTCCGTGGCCTGGGCTTCGGCCTCGACGTTCCGCGGCGGCGACAAGCGCGGCGGGGCCAACGGTGCGCGCCTGGCGCTGGCCCCGCAAAAGGACTGGGCGGTGAACGCCGTCGCCGCGAGCGTGCTGCCCCGGCTGCAAGCCATTGCGCAGGCATCGGGCAAGGCCTCGCTGGCCGACGTGATCGTGCTGGCCGGCGTGGTGGGCGTGGAGCAGGCTGTGCGGGCTGCGGGTGTGGCGGTCGAGGTGCCGTTTGCCCCGGGCCGGGTGGATGCCCGCCAGGACCAGACCGATGTCGAGTCTTTCGCCCTGATGGAGCCGGTGGCTGACGGTTTCCGCAACTACCGCCGCGTTGCCAGCAGCACCGCCACGGAAGAACTGCTGCTCGACAAGGCCCAGCAGCTCACGCTCACGGCGCCCGAGCTGACGGCGCTCATGGGTGGCCTGCGCGTGCTGGGCGCCAACCACGATGGCAGCCAGCATGGCGTGTTCACCGACAAGGTGGGGGTGCTCAGCAATGATTTCTTCGTCAACTTGCTGGACATGGGCACCGTCTGGAAAGCGTCGGACAGCAGCGCAGAGGTGTTCGAGGGCCGGGACCGCAGGAGCGGCGCGGTGAAATACACCGCCACCCGCAACGACCTCGTGTTTGGCTCCAACTCGGTGCTGCGTGCCCTGGCCGAGGTGTATGCCAGTGCAGACGCGCACGACAAGTTCGTTCGGGACTTCGTTGCAGCCTGGACCAAGGTGATGAACCTGGACCGGTTTGATCTGGCGCTGATCCAAGCCTGACAAGGTCTGAGCGAATGGTCCACGCCCCCTGCGAGTCCTGATGGATGCCGCAGGGGGTGTTTCTTTTTGCGCACGATGGAGGCGGATACCATGGCGGCCCCAATCGAACAGGAGAGCCCGCATGACGCAGCAACCCCCCTCCACCAAAGACTTCGACCAAGGCCTGGCCACGCGCAAGCAGGTCATGGGCGAGGACTTCGTGGCCAAGGCCTTTGGCAATGCCACGGCATTCACCCAGCCCATCCAAGAGTTTATCACCCGCAATGCCTGGGGCGATGTGTGGCAGCGCCCGGGGTTGGACATGAAAACGCGCAGCCTGATCACGGTGGCATTTCTCACGGCACTGGGCCGGCAGCACGAGCTCAAGGGCCATGTGCGCGGTGCGCTCAACAATGGCGCCACGGAGCAGGAGCTTCAGGAAGTGCTGCTGCATGCCAGCATCTACTGTGGCCTGCCGGCCGCGGTGGAGGCTTTTCGCACAGCGTCCGAGGTGGTGGACGGTCATGGAAAGGGCTGACGGTGCGCTCTTGCGCTTGGACTGCTTCCTGTCGCCCGTAGAACTGGCTTGGCCAGGCCAGTGGTAGTGTCCCCCTCAGGGGGAAGGCGCGAAGCGACTCAGGGGGAGCCTATGCTCCCGCCACCAGCTTGTGCACCAGATCGGCCGCGGTGGAGGCGTTGTACTTGCGCATCAGGCGGGCACGGTAGATTTCCACGGTGCGGTGGCTGATCTCCAGGGTCTTGCCGATTTCCTTGGAGGTCAGGCCTTCCAGCAGCTTGGCGGCCACTTCGCGTTCGCGCCCCGTGAGTTCGGCCTTGACGGTGCGCTGCGAACTGAGGTCTTCGAAGCTCCAGATGCCCGATTCGTGGGGGGCTTCGCGGTTGAGGGCGCGGCCCGACACATGGCACCAGAACACTTCGCCGTTGGCCCGCTTCATGATGCGGCTGTCGGCATAGTGGCCCTTGGCGTTCAAAATGGGTTCCATGTGCGCCCCCAGGCGTTCGTACTCGTCGGTGCTGGGGTAGAGCACCTCGAACGATTGCCCGATCAGCACTTCGCGCGAGGCGCCGAACATTTCACAGACCAGCCGGTTGCAGTCCATCATGGTGCGGTTGCGCGAGAGCACCAGACCCACGGGGGCAAATTCGAAAGCCAGTCTGTAATCAACGTCCATAGTGCAAATCTTTACGGGGTACTACTTATCTGTGTACGTAGTATCGTAGCGCATCAAAACTATCAAGGAGATCGTGGTGAAAAAGTTATTTCCTTCCGCAGCCAAGGCCCTTGAAGGCGTGGTGGCCGATGGCCAGCTGTTGGCCGTGGGCGGCTTCGGCCTGTGCGGCATTCCCGAGGCGCTGATCGACGCGCTGCGCGATTCGGGGGTGAAGAACCTCACCGTGATCTCCAACAACGCGGGCGTGGACGGCTTTGGCCTGGGTAAGCTGCTCGAAACGCACCAGATCAAGAAGATGATCTCGTCCTATGTGGGCGAGAACAAGGAATTCGAGCGCCAGTTCCTGGCGGGCGAACTGGAGCTGGAATTCACGCCCCAGGGTACGCTGGCCGAGAAGCTGCGCGCGGGTGGCGCGGGCATCCCGGCCTTCTTCACCAAGACCGGCGTGGGCACCATCGTGGCCGAGGGCAAGGAGCTGCGCGAGTTCGATGGCGAAACCTATGTGATGGAGCGCTCGCTGGTGCCCGAAGTGTCGCTGGTCAAGGCCTGGCGCGCCGACCAGTCGGGCAACCTGCAGTTTCGCCTGACGGCACGCAACTTCAACCCGGCCGCCGCCATGGCCGGCAAGACCTGCATCGTGGAGGTGGAAGAGGTGGTGGAGACGGGCGCGATCGACCCCGACCAGATTCACCTGCCCGGCATCTATGTGCACCGCATCGTGCTCAACGCCCACCCTGAAAAGCGCATCGAGAAGCGCACGATCACCGAGACAACAGGAGCCTGAACCATGCCTTGGACCCAAGACCAGATGGCCGCCCGTGCGGCCCAAGAACTCGAAGACGGCTTCTATGTGAACCTGGGCATCGGCATTCCCACGCTGGTGGCCAACTTCACCGGTGACAAGGAGGTGTGGCTGCAGTCCGAGAACGGCATGCTGGGCATCGGGGCCTTCCCCACCGAGGACAAGGTGGATGCCGACCTCATCAACGCTGGCAAGCAGACCGTGACCACCATCCCCGGCTCGTCCATCTTCAGTTCGGACCAGTCCTTCGCGATGATCCGCGGCGGCAAGATCAACCTGTCCATCCTGGGCGCCATGCAGGTCAGCGAGCAGGGTGACCTGGCCAACTGGATGATCCCCGGCAAGATGGTCAAGGGCATGGGCGGCGCCATGGACCTGGTGGCCGGCGTCAAGCGTGTGATCGTGCTCATGGAGCATGTGGCGCGCAAGAAAGACGGCACCGAAGACCTGAAAATCCTGCCCCGGTGCACGCTGCCCCTCACGGGCGTGGGCGTGGTCGACCGCATCATCACCGACCTGGCCGTGATGGACGTGACGCCGCTGGGCCTCAAGGTGGTGGAGCTGGCGCCGGGCGTCACGTTCGATGCCCTCCAGGCCAAGACGGGTGTCACGCTGCTGCCCTGAAGGCACTGCTTGACCTGCCATAGCACGGGCCCGCGCAAGCGGGCCTTTTGCTGGCGGACGCCTTTGCGCAGTGGAAACAGTCCAGGCAAGCTTGCCGGCCTCCGCCAGGCAGGAGGCCGGCCGCGCGCTCGCCTTTGCCGACACCCGGCTGCAGGCATGGCAAAAGGCGTTGATCGAGGCCGGCTGGCTCCCACCCTGGGCACCAGGGCGATCTGCTCGAACAGTGGCAAGGCGAGGCCGTGGGCCTGGCCGAAGTGGCTCTGGTGGGCGTGAAGCACTGTGGCCGACTGGTGCGATGGGGTGATGCGCATGTTGTAGCGGCCCCAAAGCGTCTCTTTTCTTCTGGCTGGGTGGTTGGTGGTGGAAGACAGGAATACTGTGTATATTCACAGTATTCCTGTCTTCTGAACCCTTGCCACCACCATGATTGCGCCACGCTCCACTTTGCGGGTTGCGCTCGATTTGCCGTCCGCCATGCCTGGTGTCTGGCATGCAGACGCATTGGGCGCGGGCCCGCAGTCCGCGCAGCCCACCGGATACGCGCTGCTGGATGCGCAACTGCCGGGCGGTGGCTGGCCCGTGGGGGCGATGAGCGAGGTATTGCAACCCATGGTGGGCCTGCACGAATGGCAACTGGTGCTGCCTGCACTGGCGCAGGCAGTGGCTCGGCGCGTGGGGGCCGTGGTGGTGGTGGCGCCACCGTGCGAGCCCTTTGGCCCGGCGCTCAGGGCGCAGGGGTTGCCGGCACAGCGCTTGTGCGTCGTGCGGCCCGACAACGCCAAGGCGGCGCTCTGGGCGGCCGAGCAGGCGCTGCGCTGCCGCGATGTGCTGGCCGTCATGGCCTGGCTGCCGCAGGCACTCCCTGCGGCCTTGCGCCGCTTGCAGCTGGCGGCGGCGCAACAACAGCAGTTGCTGTGGGTGTTTCGCCCGGTCCGTGCCGCACCGCAGGCGTCGCCGGCCTTGCTGCGGCTGCAGGTGCAGGGGCTGGCCCTGCCAGGGGATGCCGTCCTATCGCCTGGCATGCAGGTGCAGATCCTCAAGCGCCGAGGGCCGCCTCTGGTGCAGGGGCTGGATCTGCCGGGCTGCCACCCCCGTCTGGCCCAGGTGCTGGCGGCGCAGGCCGCGCGGCGGCGCGCAGCGCAGGGGGTGACCGGTGCAACAGCGGTGCGTCACAGTGCGGTGCCAGCGCTGACTATGCGTCCGGTGCTGGCGCCTGGGCGGGGCGCGCCAGAGAGGAGGGGCCATGCACTGGATCGCACTGCCGTTGCCATGGTGCGATGAGCCTGCGGCACCTCCGGGCGCCGCTGTGCAAGCCGCGGCGGCGGGCTGGTGGGCTTTGCGCTTTACGCCGCGCGTGGCCCTGGTGGATGGCGACGCCGTGCTGTTGGAGGTGTCCACCACCGAGCGGCTCTGGGGCGGGCGCGATGCCTTGCGGGCGCAGGTGCTGCAGGCCTGGGCCGATGCATCTGGCGGACCGCCTGCACACACGGCCACCCGGGAAGTGCGGGTGCAACCACCAGGCACACAGACGGCGTGGGGCTGCGGGCCGACAGCCCTGGTGGCGCAGGCCTGGTTGCGTATGGCGCAGGCGGGGCGTGTGCCACCAGGGCAGGGCGTGGAGCCGGGTGTGGACGGCTTGCCCTTGCACACGCTGACCGCACTGCGCCCGCATGTGGCCAGCCTGGAGCGCATGGGTTGTCGCACCTGGGGGGCGTTGCGGGCGCTGCCGCGTGCCGGGGTGGCCAGGCGTTTTGGTGGCCAGGTGTTGCGGGTGCTGGACCAGGCCTTGGGCGACGCTCCCGAAGCCCACGCCTGGCTGGAGCTGCCCGAGCAGTTTGTGCTGACCGCCGAGCTGCCCGCACTGGCCGAATCGGCCGATGCGCTGCTCTGGAGTGCCAGCCGCTGCCTCGCGGCCCTGCAGGGCTGGCTGCAGGCGCGGCAGCAGGGCGCAGTGGCGCTGGAGCTGGCCTGGCGCCACGACCTGCGGCGCATCGACGGTGTGGCCATTGCCCCCACGCAGGCCCTGCCGGTGCGCACCGCCCAGGCCACGCAGGACATGGCGCACCTGCGGCGCCTGCTGTCGGAAAACCTGGCGCGCACGGCCCTGGCGGCACCGGTCAACCAGATCACGCTGCGCCTGCTGGAGTCGGCCCCATTGCCGCACCGCAGCGCGAGCCTGCTGCCGCCCGGCGATCTTGTGGGCGGTGGCCGTGACGACCCGGCTTCAGCGCCAGGCGAGGCCTTGCACCAGTTGCTGGAGCGCCTGTCGGCCCGCCTGGGGTCCAGCCAGGTGGTGGCCCCCGTGCTGCAGGCCGACCACCGGCCCGAGCACATGCAGCAATGGCGCCCGGCGACCGAGGTGCTGAACCATGACCGCGCCCACCCCGGCACCCCTGCCGCCGACACGCATGCCCCCGACGCCACCCTGTGGCCCACCTGGCTGCTGCGCCCACCCCGGCGGCTGGCGGTGCAGGGCAACCGTCCCTGTCACCACGGCTTGCTGCGCCTGCTGGCGGGGCCGCACCGGTTCGAGGCGGGCTGGTGGTCGGCCGCAGGCGAGGGCGCTGGCGACCCGGGCCATTCCTGTGCGGGGTTGGCGCTGCGCGATTATTTTGTGGCGCACAACGATGTGGCGGGGCTGGTGTGGGTGTTCCGCGAGCGGTGGGTGCCGCCCGCTGGCGGCGCGATGCAGGAGGGCGCGATGCAAAGCGCGTTCACGGCCGCGCAGCCGCACCGCTGGTTCCTGCACGGCATCTATGGGTAAGAGCCTGTTCACGATCTCCCAGGGGTCGCGCAGCGGTCTTTGCGGGATGGGATGCAAGGCGCGGTGTGCAGTGGATAGCCCGGCTATCCACAAGCGCCGCAACGCCGCAGACCGCCCGCAAAGACCACTGCCCGATGGGTTGGAGCGAAATCGGGCGATTGGACGCCCCGGCTGCTTGCATGGGCACCAGCCCATGCGGCGCATCCGAAGCATCCACTCATCCCGATTGCGCTCCAACGCGATCCCCTGCGAGATCGAGAACAGTCTCTAAGGCCATGGCGTCTGTCACAGTGCCGTCCCCTGCGCCCTTGCCGGGCTATGCCGAGCTGCATTGCCTGTCCAACTTCAGTTTCCAGCGCGGCGCCTCCCATCCGAAAGAGCTGGTGGCGCGTGCTGCCCAACTGGGCTACCGGGCCCTGGCGTTGACCGATGAATGCTCGGTGGCAGGCGTGGTGCGCGCCTGGGAGGCCGCCAGGGAATGGGGCTTGCACCTTATCGTGGGCAGCGAGTTTGCGTGGGGAAAGCTGCGCCTGGTGGCCCTGGCTCGGAATGGCGAGGGCTGGGGCAATCTGTGCGAGTTCATCACCGCAGCGCGGGCGGCGGCGCCCAAGGGGCAATACCAGGTCGGCCCCGGCAGCCCCTTCAATCTCCTGGAGGGCTGCGAGCTGCTGCTCGTTCCCCGCCGCGAGTGCTTTGATGCTTCTGATTTTGCAGCTGTTAGCGCTTGTATATCAATTGTTAGAGGGCAATTTGGTTCAAATTTCGGTGCCCACCTCTGGCTGGCGGCAGAGCTGCACCTGGCCCCCGACGACAGCCTCTGGCTGGCCACGCTGCAGCGCGTGGGCGCGGCGCTGGGCCTGCCGCTGGTGGCCGCGGGCGATGTGCACATGCACGCCCGCTCGCGCAAGCCGCTGCAGGACGTGATCACCGCCGTGCGGCGGGGCTGCAGCGTGGCCGAATGCGGCTTTGCGCTGCAGCCCAATGCCGAACGCCATTTGCGCCAGCGCGTGCGCCTGGCCGGCATCTACCCGCCCGAACTGCTGGCCGCCACGCTCACGGTGGCCGCGCGCTGCAGCTTCAGCCTGGATGAAATCAAATACCGTTACCCGCAAGAGACCGTGCCCGCCGGCATGACGCCTGCCCAGGCATTGGCGTGGCTGGCACAAGAGGGGGCCCAAGGCCGCTATCCCCAGGGGGTGCCCGACTGGATTGCCGCGCAGATCCACAAGGAGCTTGCGCTGATTGCGCACTGCCAGTACGAGATGTACTTCCTGACCGTGCACGACATCGTGCGCTTTGCGCGCAGCCGGGGCATCCTGTGCCAGGGGCGGGGCTCGGCCGCCAACTCGGTGGTCTGCTATGTGCTGGGCATCACGGCGGTCAACCCCGAGGATTCGCACCTGCTGTTCGAGCGCTTCATCAGCAAGGAGCGCAGCGAGCCGCCGGACATCGATGTGGACTTCGAGCACGACCGGCGCGAAGAGGTCATCCAGTACATCTACGCCAAATACGGCCGCGAGCGCGCCGCCATCACCGCCGTGGTCACCAGCTACCGCACGCGCAGCGCCCTGCGCGACGTGGGCAAGGCGCTGGGCGTGGCACCGGTGCTGGTCGATGCCTTTGCCAAAGACCACCACTGGTTTGACGAAGACATGGCCGCCGACCGCCTGCAGCAGCTGGCTGGCGACCGGGGCGTGCCGCTGTCGGCGCACCAGGCCGCGCTGTGGCTGGAGCTGGCCGCGCAGCTCAAGGGCTTTCCGCGCCACCTGGGCCAGCATGTGGGCGGCTTTGTGCTCACCCAGGGCAAGCTCACGCGGCTGGTGCCCGTGGAGCCCGCCAGCATGGAAGGGCGCAGCGTCATCCAGTGGGACAAGGACGACCTCGATGCCATGGGCCTGCTCAAGGTCGATGTGCTGGCGCTGGGCATGCTCAGCGCGTTGCGCCGCTGCCTGGATCTGCGTGCTGCGCTGCGCGGCGAACGCTGGGGCCTGGCCGACATCCCGCGCGAGGATGCCGCCACCTACGACATGATTTGCGCCGCCGACACCGTTGGCGTGTTCCAGATCGAGAGCCGCGCGCAGATGAGCATGCTGCCGCGCCTGCAGCCGCGCGTGTTCTACGACCTGGTGGTCGAAGTGGCCATCGTGCGGCCCGGGCCCATTCAGGGCGGCATGGTGCACCCCTACCTGCAGGCGCGTGAGCGCCGGCGCAGGGGCGAGGCGCTGCAGCTCGAAAAGCCCGAGCTCGAAGCCGCCCTGGCACGCACGCTGGGCGTGCCGATCTTTCAGGAGCAGATGATGCAGATCGCCATGATCGCGGCGGGCTTCACGCCGGGCATGGCCGATGACCTGCGCCGCTCCATGGCGGCCTGGAAGCGCAAGGGTGGCGTGCACCGGTTCGAGGAACCCCTGGTCAACGGCATGCTGGCCAGGGGCTACCGCCCCGCGTTTGCCCAGGCCATCTTCCAGCAGATGCTGGGCTTTGGCGAATACGGCTTTCCCGAAAGCCATGCCCACAGCTTTGCCCTGCTGGCCTATGCCAGCAGCTGGCTCAAGTGCCATGAGCCCGCGTGTTTTCTGGCGGCGCTGCTCAACGCGCTGCCCATGGGCTTTTACACCGCCTCGCAACTGGTGCAGGACGCGCGTCGCCACGGCGTGCGCGTGCTGCCCATCGACGTGGGCTGCAGCGACAGCGATTGCACGCTCGAAGGTCCTGCACAGCGCCTGCGGCCCGCCCCCGGCTTGCCCACGCCGCCGCTGCCGCAACCGGCCGTGCGCCTGGGCCTGCGCCTGGTCGGCGGCCTGCAGGCCAGCGCCATGCAGCGCCTGGTGCAGGCCCGTGCCGCTGCGCCGTTCACCAGCACCGAAGACCTGGCCCTGCGCGCCCAGCTGGGTCCACAAGACCTGCAGGCCCTGGCTGCCGCCGATGCGCTGGCCAGCCTGTCGGGCCACCGGCGCCAGCAGATGTGGGAGGCGGCCGCGCAGCACACCGCCCCCGCCCTGTGGCGCGAGGTACCGGTGCACGAAGCGCCGCTGGCCCTGCCCGCCGCGCCCGAGGGCGAAGAAATTGTGTTCGACTACGCTGCCACCGGCCTCACGCTGCGCCGCCACCCGCTGGCCCTGCTGCGTCCGCGCCTGGCACGCTGGCGTTTGCAGACCGCACTGCAACTGCACAACATGCCCCACGGTCGCAAGGTGCGCGCCTGCGGCATCGTCACCGTGCGCCAGCGCCCCGGCACGGCCAAGGGCACGATGTTTGTCACGCTGGAGGACGAAACCGGCCCGGTCAACGTGATCGTCTGGCCCGCGCTGGTCGAGACCTGGCGCCAGGCGCTGCTCGGCTCGCAACTGCTGGCGGTGGAGGGCCTGTGGCAATGCAGCGCCCATGGCCCCGGCGGCCAGGCCGTGGTACACCACCTGGTGGCCCAGCGCTGCAAAGACCTCACACCGCTGCTGGGCCGCATGGCGCAGGCGCTGCAGGGCAGCCGGGATTTTCATTGAGCCCGGCCGCCGGTGGTGTGCCGTTCCGTTGGCGGAAATGGCGTGGAAATGCTGTGAAGCGCTCACGCAGAAAGCGCTTGAAGCGATCCAAACAAGAGGGATCGGATCGCACAAATACTGCCGCACCACCGCAGCGCACTTTTCAGCGCGCCGCCGGCCTGCCCGCCCGGCCCGCCTTCACCGGCTGGGTGGCCTGCGCCAGCAAAGGCGCGCACTGCGCATCGTCGTCGGCGCCCGGCACGGTCACGGGCAGCAGCGCCAGGGCCGCAGGGGCCGCCACCACGGCGGCAAGCGCGGCGCCGGCGCGCAGCAGCAGGGGGCCGGGTTGCACGCCCACGTCGGGCTGGGCAAAGCTGCCGCGCACATAGAGCGGGGTGCGCAGCGAGAAGAACTTCCACTGCAGCGATTCGGGCTGGATGTGCAGGTTCAGGCGCTCCTGCGCCATGTCGATGGTGCCGCTGGCGTCCACGATGGCCTCGCTGGTGCTGAGCTTGCCGGTGCGCACGGTGGCCACGCCTTCGCGCACGGCCAGGTCGGCCACGGCGCAGCGCAGCTGCACCTCCTTGTCTTGGCCAAACAGTTTGCCCACCACAATGCTGCCCACGTTGAGCGCTGCGCGGTTCAGCAGTTCGCGGCTCAGGGTGCCGTCGCGCACATACAGGCGCGCCTCGCCGCTGCTGGTGCCCAGCCATTGCGCCACCGAGTTGCCCTGGCCGTTGAGCGCCAGGGCGCCATCGAGCTGGCCCAGGCTTTTTCTGGTGAGCTCGACCTCGGGAAAGAGCGCGGCCAGCCGCAGGTTCTGCACCCGCGTTTCCATGCGCGCGGTCAGCGGTTTGCTGCGGCTGTCCAGTACCACCCTGGATTTGATCTGGCCCCTGGCCACGCCGAAACGCAGGGGATCCAGGCGCAGCACCGCATCGCTGAGCAGGGCATGCACGCTGAGGTCTTCGAGCGGCAGGCTGTCAGGCCGGATCACGCGCTGGCCCGAGAATTTCAGGTCCAAGTCCATGGCGCTCCAGCGGTCGGTGGCAAACGCGGCATCGGGCAGCACCTTGCCGCTGCGGCCCGCCTTGGAGGAAGGCGTGGCGGCTGTGCCGAGCACCGGTCCCAGGTCCGCCAGGCGCAATTGCCGGGAGGTGACGCTGCCCGACAGCTTGCCGCGCGGGGTACCCGAGACAAAGCGCAGGTTGCCATGCAGATCGCTCTGGCCCAAGGTGCCGGTGAAGTCGCGGTAGTCCCATACCGCCTGGCCTGGTTGCAGGCTGCCCTGCAGCCGGCCCCGGGTCTGAAATGCGGGTGTGTTCGGCAGCACCAGGCCGGTCAGCGCATACAGGTCGGCCATGCTGGCGCCCTTGAGCATCACCTGCAGATCCATGCCCGACAGCGCACCGGGGTTGGCCAGAATGCCTTGCACGGCGGTCTCCACGCTGCCTGCCCTGGCGGTGAATTGCAGCGGGTAGTTCACCTCCTTGTCGCGCAGCGTGAGCACGGGGCCTGCCTTGCCCTGGCCCGCGATACGGGCCTTTCCCAGGGTGCCTTTCAGGTCGAAGCGCACGCCGTAGATCGGGGCGGTGGCTGCGCGGTTGGTGGCCGAGGCGGGCATTGCCGGGTCGCCGGCTTCGGGGGGCGGCGCGGCTTCGTCGATGGTGTCGATGTGCGCTTGCAGGTCCAGGCCCCTGCCGGCATCCGTGTAGGCCAGCTGACCCTGGCACACCACCAGCTGATCGATGTGGACCGTCCAGCGCGGCGTGAGGTCGTCGGGTGCGCGCTGGCGCTCCAGGGTCCAGTTGTTGCGGCCATCGCCGAGGCGGGCCAGGGCGATGTCGGGGCCGGTGAGTTCAAGGGTGTCGATGGCCACTTCGCGCGCCAGCAGGGGCCAAAGGCGCAGCGATGCCCGTGCCATCTCGGCGCTGGCCATCGGCCGGGGGGCGGCGGCCTTGCCGGGGCGGGCAAAACCGGGCGGGTCTTGCATGACCAGCTGCGTGCCTTGCAGCGTGATGCCTGGCACCCAGCGGCGCCAGCCCGTATCGAGTGGCTGCGGCCATTGCCAGGAGGCGGTGAGATCGCCTTCCACGGCAAAGTGCCGGCCCGTGGCGTCGCTGATCGTCTGGTTGAGCCAGGGTCTGGCATGGTTCCAGTTCAGCTGGCCGAGCACGATGGCGCCGATCAGCAGCAAGCCCACCAACGCACCGGCCATGCCCACTGCCGTGCGCAGCCTGCGCCGATGCGGTGGCGGGGGCGCTGACAAGGACTGTGCGGTGCGGGAATCCGTCGGGAGTTCTGTCATGGAATCGTCATGCTAGCCCGCAGCGCGCGGTTTTTGGCCGATCTTGTGCGCCAAAGGGCCCATTGGCGCAGTTGTCCTACAGCCTCCTAAAATCCGCACGCCATGCACAACCCCCACCACCCCCATGTTCTCCCCGTGCGCGACGGCGTGAGTCCCAGTTGCGTGGTGCTGCCCTCGCGCGGTCAGGGCAGCATGCTGGATTTTTTGGCCCAGCGCTTGCCGGTGGTGGCGCGCGATGCGTGGTGCCAGCGCATGCTGGCGGGCGAGGTGGTGGATGAGCGCGGGCAGGCGGTGGCGCCAGAACGGCCATTCGAAGGCGGCCTGCGCCTGTACTACTACCGCAGCCTGCCCGCGGAGTCGGTGCTGCCGTTCAGCGAGACGGTGCTGTACCAGGACGAGCACCTGGTGGTGGCCGACAAGCCGCACTTCATGCCCGTGACGCCCTCGGGCCGCTATCTGCACACCACGCTGCTGGTGCGGCTCAAGCGCCAGCTCGGGCTGCCACAGCTGTCACCGCTGCACCGCATCGACCGCGACACCGCCGGGCTGGTGCTGCTCTCGGTGCAGCAGCGCACACGCGGCGCCTACCAGGCGCTGTTTCGCGACCGCCAGATCACCAAGCACTACGACGCGATTGCCCCCTGGCGGGCGGACCTGGTCTTCCCGCGCGAGCACGCCAGCCGGCTGGAGGAAAGCCCTCAGTTCTTTCGCATGCAGGAAGCGCCCGGCGAGCCCAACAGCCACACCCACATGCAGCTGCTGGAGGTGGCGGGTAGCTGGGCGCGCTACCGCCTGTCGCCCATCACGGGCAAGCGCCATCAGCTGCGCGTGCACATGGCCGCCCTGGGCCTGCCGCTGCGCAACGACCCGTTCTACCCGGTCGTCAACGATCCGCCCGAGGGTGACTACTCGCGCCCGCTGCAGCTGTTGGCGCGCTCGCTGGAGTTTGTCGATCCGCTCACCGGAGAACCGCGGGCGTTCGAAAGCCAGCAGCGCCTGGTGCTGCCCGTGGCTTGAGCGACAGCGGCCTCATCGGCGGGAAATGGCGGGAAACGAGAAGGGGGGCAGTTTTCAGCGAAATGTGCTGGCAGCCCTTGCCGGGAGAGTGCTGGAAGCCATGAAAACTGGAGCGGGTGAAGGGAATCGAACCCTCGTATGAAGCTTGGGAAGCTGCCGTTCTACCATTGAACTACACCCGCGAAGCAGCGAATTATAGGCAGCTCCCCGGGGCTGATTTTCTTGCGCGGCCGCCGGGATGAGGAAACCGGCAGATCCCTGGCCCAGGGGAAGCTGCCGGTTTTGGAAATTTTTGGCATGCAGCGCTTACGCAATAAGCGCTGCAAGCTATAAAAAAACAGAGCTATCCAGGCAATTCGCCTATTTCTGGATATCGCCCATGCACAGGTACTTGATCTCCACATAGTCATCCATGCCATGGTGCGAACCCTCGCGGCCCAGGCCGGACTGCTTGACGCCGCCAAAGGGCACATGCTCGGTGGCCAGGATGCCCACGTTGATGCCGACCATGCCGTATTCGAGCGCCTCGCTCACGCGGAAGATGCGGCCCACGTCGCGGCTGTAAAAATAGCTGGCCAGCCCAAACTCGGTGGCGTTGGCCGCGGCTATGGCTTCCTGCTCGGTCTTGAACTTGAACACCGGGGCGAAGGGGCCGAAGGTTTCCTCACGCGCGCACAGCATGTCGGCCGAGGCATTGGCCACCACCGTGGGCTCGAAGAACTGGCCACTTCCCAGGTTTTTCAGGCGCTGGCCCCCGGCGACCACCTGGCCGCCCTTGGCAATGGCATCGTCCACATGGCGCTGCACCTTCACGAGGGCCGCCTCCTCGATCAGCGGACCCTGGTTCACGCCATCCTCGAAGCCATTGCCCACCTTGGCCGTCTTCACCCTGGCGGCGAACTTGGCCACGAACGCGTCGTACACGCCTTCCTGTACGTAAAAGCGGTTGCTGCACACGCAGGTCTGGCCGGCATTGCGGTACTTGCTGGCAAAGGCGCCTTCCACGGCGGAGTCGATATCGGCATCGTCAAACACGATGAAGGGCGCGTTGCCGCCCAGCTCCAGGCTCATCTTCTTGACCGTGGGGGCCGACTGCGCCATCAGGATGCGGCCCACCTCGGTGCTGCCGGTGAAGCTAATGTGGCGCACCACGTCGCTGGCGCACAGCACCTTGCCGATGGCAATGGAGTTGGCGGCATCGGCCGAGAGGATGTTGAGCACGCCCGCCGGAATGCCTGCGCGCACCGCCAGCTCGGCGGCGGCCAGGGCGGTCAGCGGGGTCAGTTCGGCCGGCTTGATGACCACCGGGCAGCCGGCGGCCAGGGCCGGTGCCACCTTGCGCGTGATCATGGCCAGGGGGAAGTTCCAGGGCGTGATGGCGGCGCACACGCCGATGGGCTGCTTCAGGACCAAGAGGCGCCGGTTGTTGTCGAACTGGGGCAGGGTCTCGCCGTTGACACGTTTGGCCTCTTCGGCAAACCACTCCACAAAGCTGGCGCCATAGGCCACTTCGCCCTTGGCTTCGGGGAACGGCTTGCCCTGCTCGGCGGTCATGATGCGGCCCAGGTCATCCTGGTGGTCCATGAGCAGGTCGTACCACTTGCGCAGGATGATGCTGCGCTCCTTGGCCGTCTTGGCACGCCAGGCAGGCCAGGCGGTGTTGGCGGCGGCAATGGCCGCTTCGGCATCCTGCGGGCCGAGGTTGGCCACGTCGGCAAGCTTGAGGCCCGTGGCCGGGTCGTGCACGGCAAAGCGGCTGGCGCCCGCCACCCACTGGCCGTTGATGAGCGCGTCGGTTTTGAGCAGGCTGGGGTCGTTGAGCTGGGCGAGGGGAGAGGCTTTGGTGTCCATGGCTGTCTCGTGTGGGTGGGTAAAGGACAGAGCGTAGCACCCGGCAAAAGCGGGCGCAGCGCAGGGTCAGGGCGCGGTGTGTTCAGGCAATCTTCAGGGGGCGTTTTCACAATGGCCTCCATGCCAATCCGGCATGCCAACAGGAGATCATCATGAAGACTCGTACCCTTTGCGCCGCAGCCGCTGCACTGCTGCTTGGCACATCCGCCTTTGCCGATTCGCCATCGTGCACCGCGACCCAGAAGGACACCCGGCTGACGCAGGCGCAAATGCTGCAAAAGCTGGTGGATGCCGGCTACTCGATCGAGCGTTTCGCCACCACCAAAGCCAACTGCTACAAGATGCATGGCTGGGACAAGGACGGCAACCGCGTCGAGATCGTCCACCATCCCGTGGACGGCCGCATCGTGAAACTCGAAATGACCTCCCGGCAGGGTTGACGCCGTGTTTCAGGGTGGGGGCTGGGCAGAAGGGGTGGGGATGGGCGTGCGTGAAACCCCCTAAAATCCCCTGTTCGCCTGCGGGCAGGCCTGCCGCAGCATCTCTGTTCGTGAAGAAAAAGCCCATGACTCCCACTTTCACCGTTGCCGACATCCGCAAGACCTTTCTGGACTTTTTTGCCTCCAAGGGCCACACCGTCGTGGCATCGAGCCCGCTGGTGCCTGGTAACGATCCCACGCTGATGTTCACCAACTCGGGCATGGTGCAGTTCAAGGACGTGTTTCTGGGCACCGACAAGCGCCCCTACAACCGGGCGGTGTCCGTGCAGGCCTGCCTGCGTGCGGGCGGCAAGCACAACGATCTGGAAAACGTGGGCTACACCGCGCGCCACCACACGTTTTTCGAGATGCTGGGCAACTGGTCGTTTGGCGACTATTTCAAGCGCGAGTCGCTCAAGTGGGCCTGGGAGCTGCTGACCGAGGTCTACAAGCTGCCCGCCGACCGCCTGCTGGCCACGGTGTACCAGGAGGACGACGAGGCCTATGACATCTGGACCAAGGAGATCGGCTTGCCGCCGGAGCGTGTGATCCGCATCGGCGACAACAAGGGCGGCCGCTACAAGAGCGACAACTTCTGGATGATGGCCGACACCGGCCCCTGCGGCCCGTGCAGCGAAATCTTCTACGACCACGGCGACCACATCCCCGGCGGCCCTCCGGGCAGTCCCGATGAAGATGGCGACCGCTTCATCGAGATCTGGAACAACGTGTTCATGCAGTTCAACATGGACGAGACCGGCGCCGTCACGCCGCTGCCCGCCCCCTGCGTGGACACCGGCATGGGCCTGGAGCGCCTGGCTGCCATCCTGCAGCACGTGCACAGCAACTACGAGATCGACTTGTTCGAGGCGCTCATCAAGGCCGCGGCGCGCGAAACCGGCGTGACCGACCTCAACAACAAGAGTCTGCGCGTGATCGCCGACCACATCCGCGCGACCGCCTTCCTGGTGAGCGACGGCGTGATCCCCAGCAACGAAGGCCGTGGCTACGTGCAGCGCCGCATCGTGCGCCGCGCCATCCGCCACGGCTACAAGCTGGGCCAGAAGACGCCGTTCTTCCACAAGCTGGTGGCCGATCTGGTGCGCGTGATGGGCGATGCCTACCCTAAGCTGCGTGCGCAGGAGCAGCGCATCACCGACGTGCTCAAGGCCGAGGAAGAGCGCTTTTTTGAAACGCTGGCCAATGGCATGGAAATCCTCGATGCAGCGCTGGACGGCGGTGCCAAGGTGCTGCCCGGCGACGTGGCCTTCAAGCTGCACGACACCTACGGTTTCCCGCTCGACCTGACCAACGACGTGTGCCGCGAGCGCGATGTGGAAGTGGACGAGACCGGCTTCAAGACGGCCATGGAAAAGCAGAAGGCCCAGGCCCGTGCCGCTGGCAAGTTCAAGATGGACAAGGCGCTGGAATACGCGGGTGCCGCCAACCAGTTCACGGGCTACGATCATCTGGCAGAGACTGCAAAAATCATAGCTATCTACGTCGATGGCACCAGCGCTGCTGTCCTGAAGGCCGGTCAAAACGGTGTGGTGGTGCTCGATACCACGCCGTTCTACGCCGAAAGTGGCGGCCAGGTGGGCGACGAAGGCGTCATCACCAGCGGCTCGGCCCGCTTTGCGGTGGGCGATACGCTCAAGATCAAGGCCGACGTGTTCGGCCACCACGGCACGCTCGAAGAGGGCACGCTGAACGTGGGCGACACGGTGCAGGCGCAGGTCAATACCGCCGTGCGCGCGGCCACCATGCGCAATCACTCGGTCACGCACATCATGCACAAGGCCCTGCGTGAAGTGCTGGGCAGCCATGTGCAGCAAAAGGGCAGCCTGGTCAATGCCGACCGCACCCGTTTCGACTTTGCCCACAACGCCGCGGTGACCGATGCCGAGATCCGCGAGATCGAGCGCCGCGTGAACGAGGAAATCCTGGCCAACCAGCCCACGCAGGCCCGTGTGATGGACATCGAGTCGGCCCAGAAGACCGGCGCCATGATGTTGTTTGGCGAGAAGTACGGCGAGACCGTGCGCGTGCTCGACATCGGCACCAGCCGCGAACTGTGCGGCGGAACCCATGTGCAGCGCACGGGCGACATCGGCCTGTTCAAGGTGGTGGGCGAGGGCGGCGTGGCCGCCGGCGTGCGCCGCATCGAGGCCGTGACGGGCGCGAATGCGCTGGCTTACCTGCAGAACCTGGAAGACACGGTGAACCAGGCCGCCAGCACCTTGAAGGCGCCCGTGGCCGAGCTCAATGGCCGCATCGGCCAGGCGCTCGACCATGCGCGTGCGCTCGAAAAAGAAGTGGCGGCACTGAAGGGCAAGCTCGCTTCCAGCCAGGGCGACGAGCTGGTGACGCAGGCTGTCGATATCAAGGGCCTCAAGGTGCTGGCCGCAGCCCTGCAGGGTGCCGACGCCAAGACCTTGCGCGACACCATGGACAAGCTCAAGGACAAGCTCAAGACCGCCGCCATCGTGCTGGCCGCGGTGGATGGCGACAAGGTGCAGATCGCCGCTGGCGTGACGGCCGACAGCGTGGGCAAGGTCAAGGCCGGCGAGCTGGTGAACTTTGTCGCCCAGCAGGTGGGTGGCAAGGGCGGTGGCAAGCCCGACATGGCCATGGCCGGTGGCACCGATGCGGCCAGGTTGCCCGCAGCGCTGGCCTCGGTGCAGGATTGGGTTGCCCAGAAACTGTGATCGTCAGCGGCTGGGGCCGTTGACCCACACCGCAGGGTGGCCTGTAACCAGGTGCGCCCACGATCGGGTGCAGGAATTCCTGCCGAGGCACCGTCCCAGAGCCCGATTCCTGCCGACACCATAGGCCGGGGCGCGGGTGCCGCGGCCCGTTCTCCTGGAGTCGGTGGCGTCAGAGCAGGGCCGGGGAGTTTTGCTGGGGCTCGCGGTGCGGGTGGGGGCAGGCACTCAGTGGCGTCGTACGAAGACCACGTCCCAGACGCCGTGCCCCAGCCGCAGGCCGCGGTTTTCGAACTTGGTCAGGGGGCGGTATTCGGGTTGCGGTGCAAAGCCCTGGGCGGTGTTGGCGAGCAGCGGCTCTGCGCCCAGTACCTGCAGCATCTGCTCGGCATAGGGTTGCCAGTCGGTGGCGCAGTGCAGGTAGCCGCCGGGCTTGAGGCGCGCGGCCAGCTTGGCAACCAGCGGTGCCTGGATCAGGCGGCGCTTGTTGTGCTTTTTCTTGTGCCAGGGATCGGGAAAGAAGATATGGATGCCGTCCAGGCACGCGGGCGCGAGCATGTGGTCGATCACCTCGACGGCATCGTGCTGCAGGATGCGGATGTTGGTCAGGCCCTGTTCGCCGATGCGCTTGAGCAGGGCGCCGACACCGGGCTCGTGCACTTCGCAGCACAGGAAATTGTCGTTCGGGCGCACGCGGGCGATATGGGCCGTGGCCTCGCCCATGCCAAAGCCGATTTCGAGCACCAGCGGGGCGCTGCGGCCAAAAGCGGCATCGGCGTCGAGCGGCGCCGCCTTGTAAGGCAGTACAAAGCGCGGCCCGAGGTCTTCAAAGGCCTTGGCCTGGCCCGTGGTGGTGCGGCCCGCACGGCGCACAAAGCTCTTGATGGTTTTGGGATAGGCCACACCGGCAGGTGGTGTGCCGGCGGTCGCATCGGCTGCAGTGGCTGCAGGGTGCGCGGGGGCTGGGGCAAGGGTGGGATCGATCACGGTGGTCGATTGTAGTTTCGCGCCCAGGCGTTGACCCACATCTCCAGGGCCTGCGGCAGTGATTTTTGGTGCGCTGGCGCCAGCGCCGGCAGGCCCAGCACCTGGGCGGCTTCGCCCAGGGCCTGCAAGGGGTCGCGAAGATCGAGCGCTGCAGCGCCGTTTTGCTTGGAAAGCTTTTCGCCATTGGCGCCGCAGACCAGCGGGGTGTGCAGGTAGCTGGGCGTGGCAACACCCAGCGCCTGCTGCAGCAAAATCTGGCGCGGCGTGTTGTCGGCCAGGTCTTCGCCGCGTACCACATGCGTGATGTGCTGGGCCGCATCGTCCACCACCACGGCTAGCTGGTAGGCCCACAGGCCGTCGGCGCGGCGCAGCACAAAGTCGCCGACCGCACTGGCCACCTGTTGTGACTGCAGGCCGAGGCGGCGGTCCGACCAGTGCACCGTGTCATTGGCTATTGAAAATATTGCTGAATGCGCCTTATCCACGGGTTCGAGCGGCTGATTTTTCAGGAAATCCGTGGCGTTGAAACGCCAGGATCGCGCGGGCCGCCCGCGCAGGCCGTGGCGGCACGTGCCGGGGTAGGGCAAGGCGGCATGGCGCGCGCGGCCATGGCCTTGCGCCGCGTGGGCGTCTTCGATGTCCTTGCGCGAGCAGGCACAGGGGTAGGCATGGCCTTGCACGATGAGCTGCTCCAGCGCCTGCTGGTACAGCGCACCGCGGGTCGATTGCCACACCGGTGGTTCATCGGGCACCAGCCCGCAGGTGGCCAGCTGCTGCAGGATGAGCTCGGCAGCGCCAGGAATGCAGCGCGGTGTGTCCACGTCCTCGATGCGCACCAGCCAGCGCCCGCCTTGGCCGCCATTCCAGGCGCGCGCATCCAGCCAGCTGGCCAGCGCAGCGACCAAGGAGCCCGCATGCAGCGGGCCGGTGGGCGAGGGGGCAAAGCGGCCCTGGTAGGTGCCGGTCTGCCGCTGGGCCCCTTCGCCGTGCGTCATGCCACGGCGAGTGCCAGCTCCAGACCGGACACAAAGGCATCTTCCAGGCGGTGGCCCAGGCACCAGTCGCCGCAGGCGCCCAGGGCCAGGCTGGCATCCCACAGGTGGCTCTGGCCCAGGGGCTGGGTGGTTTGCGCATAGCGCCAGCGGCGCGTGTCGGCATGGGCGGGTTGCGCACGGATGCCGGTCACCTCGGCAAACGCCTTGAGCAGCTTCGATTGCACGCGCTCCACATCGTCTTCGAGGTGTTCTGCCGACCAGGCCGGACTGGCTTGCACCGTCCAGCGCTCGATGGTGGTGCGGCCGGGTTTGGACGACTCGCGTGCCAGCCATGCAATGCGGTGGTGGGTGCTGCGCGCGGCGTTCCACTGCGGCCCCAGGGTGGTCAGGCCCGGGCGCACGGCCTGTGGGTAGGCGAGCATCAATGTCCAGCAGGGGGCGGTGTGCACGCTGGAAAGGGCGGCCGTCAGAGGGGTGTCCAGAGCTGAAGCCGCCAGCAGCGCCTGGGCGGGCGTGGCGGGCTGGGCCAGCAGCACCGCATCGAAGCCGGCGTAGACATGCTGTGCGCCGCCGGATCCTTCGGTACGCAGCTGCCAGTGGGCGTTGTTGAGGGGGTCGCGTTCGATGCTGCTCACGCGGGTGTCGGTGATGAGCTGGCCGGCCTGCAGCAGCGGGGCGGCCCAGGTGGTGACGAGGGCGTTCATGCCCGGACTGGCCACCCAGTGTGGTTCGCGGGTAGGCAGGCCCGCCGCTGCCACGCGGCCTGCCGCGTCGAGCACGCGCACGGCGTTGGCGCTCCAGGGTCGGCACAGACCGGGCACGGTTTCGATCGCCTTGGCGAAGCGCGGGTCCCGCACGGTGAAATATTGCGCGCCCGCATCGAAGCTGCCGAACGGCGAATCGATGGTGGTGGTGCGCCCGCCGGCCCGGGGCGATTTTTCAAAAATGGTGACCTGGTGGCCCGCTTGCACCAGTGTGCGCGCGCAGGCCACGCCCGCCATGCCGGCGCCAATGATGGCGAAATGGCGCGGTGCCTTTGCTGCCTTCGCGGCCTTGCCGGATGGGCGTTGTGCGGGTGCTGATGCCTGGGTGCCGGGGCGTCGGGGCCGTTTGGCGGGGCGGGAAACAGGTGAAGTCATGGAAGGCCTTTCGGAGACGGTCGGCTGCAGAAATATGACAAGGGCCACTCTACACGCCCGGCGCGGGGTCGGGCATCAGAAATGGTGGTGGTTTTCCAGCAGGGCCCTGCGCGTGGCCGGGCTTTGCAGCTGGTTCAGCCACCACTGCAGTGCCCGCCCGGGCGCCGTGAAGCCAGGTCCACCCCATGCGTAGTGGATGCGCATGTTGCGCTCCGGGCGGGCCACGCGGCGCGCCACCAGGTGGCCGGCTTCCAGGTAGGGGCGCACCATGGGTTCGGGCAGAAAGCCGCCGCCCAGGCCGCGCAGCTGTGCCTGCACCTTGGCCTGCATGGTGTCCACGGTGAGCACGTCCTGCCCGCCCAGCAGGCCCATGGTGGCGCCACCGCGCCGCGCAGAGTCGGCCACGGCCACGGCGCGGTGCTGCAGCAAGGTGGCGTCGGTGATGGGTTCGGGCACCGAGGCCAGCGGGTGGTGGGGCGCCACCACGTAAATGAACAGAAGCTCGCCCAGCAGCCCCTGCTGCAGGCCGGCCACGTTGGAGCCCTCGACCGAGACGCCGATGGCCAGGTCGGCATTGCCCGATGTCAGTGCTTCCAGGGTGCCGGTCATGATGCCGTCGCGCAGCTTCAGGTGCGTGGGCGGGGCCATGGCGTAGAACGCATCCACGAGCTCCAGCAGGGTGTGGGGCGAGACCACGCCGTCCACGGCAATCGTGAACTGGGGTTCCCAGCCCGTGGCCACGCGGCGCACTCGGTTGGCCACGGCATCGATCTCGCGCAGCAGCCGTGCGCCCTCGCGCAGCAGCTCGGCGCCGGCTTCGGTGGGCCGCGCCTGGCGGGCCGTACGGTCAAAGAGCAGGACATCCAGGGCGTCCTCGATCTGGCGCACCCGATAGGTCAGCGCGCTGGGGACCAGGCCCAGGTGCCGGGCCGCTGCAGCAAAGCTGCCGGTTTCCGAAATCACCTGTAGCATGGCAAGGCTGTCCGGCGTGAGAACATCGTAGGGGTGGGGCATGGTGCGGAAATATTAGTTCAGATATTTTGAACGATTCCGACAATCCTGCAGGCTCCGCGATGGCGGCCCGCCCAATACAGTGGAGTCTTGAAAGGAGCAATCACCATGCTGACTGTTCGTAAATCGCAAGACCGGGGCCACGCCGACCATGGCTGGCTCAATTCCTTCCACAGTTTCTCGTTTGCGGGTTACTACGATCCCCGCCATATGGGCTTTGGCAACCTGCGCGTCATCAACGAAGACCGCATTGCATCCGGCACCGGCTTTGGTACCCACAGCCACCGCGACATGGAAATCATCAGCTATGTGCTGTCGGGAGAATTGGCCCACAAGGACAGCATGGGCAACGTGAAGGGCATTCCCCCGGGCGATGTCCAACGCATGAGCGCCGGCACTGGCGTGACGCACAGCGAGTTCAACCATGCTGCCGGCCAGACCACGCATTTCCTGCAGATATGGATCCTGCCCAACGTGCGGGGCATTGCGCCCAGCTACGAGCAAAAGACTTTTGCCGACGCTGAAAAGCGCGGTGTGCTGCGGCTGGTGGCATCTCCCGATGGTGCGCAGGGCTCGGTCGTGGTGCATGCCGATGCCGCGCTGTATGCCGGGCTGCTGGATGGCCTGGAGGCCGTCACCCAGCCCCTGAACCCGGCTCGCAAGACCTATGTGCACCTGGTGCGCGGTGCGCTGCGTGTCAATGGCCAGCCATTGGCCGGCGGCGATGCCGCGCTGCTTGAAAACGAGTCCTCCCTGGCGTTGACCGATGGCCACGACGCCGAGGTGTTGGTGTTTGATCTGGCCGCTTGAGTTATTGAGTTTTTTTCCTTCATCTTTTTCAGGAGTCCACCATGCTTTCTTCTCTGCAAAATCCCCTGGCCCTTGTGTCTCGCCTGCTGTTCGCCGTGCTGTTTCTGCCCGCGGGCATTGGCAAGTTCACCGGCTTTGCCGGCACGGTGGGCTATATCTCTTCGGTGGGGCTGCCCATGCCCACCGTGGCGGCGGCCGTTGCCGCAGTGGTCGAGGTGGTGGGCAGCCTGGCGCTGATCGTGGGCTTTGGCACGCGCTTTGCCGCGCTGGTTCTGGCCTTCTTCACGCTGGTGGCCAGCTTCTCCTTTCATCCCTACTGGGCGGTGCCAGCCGATCAAGTAATGATCACGCAGCTGCTGTTCTTCAAGAACATCGCCGTGGTGGGTGGCTTGCTGGCGCTGACGGCGTTTGGTGCCGGCGCCTGGAGCGTTGACGGCCAGCGCGAAGGCCGCTGAGCCTCGATGGTCCGGCCCCCGTCCCCTGGGCGGGGTCCGGAGTTCTTGTTTCCACGCAGAAAGCACCACCCTCCATGTCCCTGATTGCAGTGGTTTATCACTCGGGCTATGGCCACACCCAGCGCCTGGCGCAGGCCGTGGCCGACGGCGCCGGTGCCGATGCCCAGCTCATCGCGATTGATGCCGACGGCAACCTGCCCGAAGGCGGCTGGGACACCCTGCTGGCCGCCCAGGCCATCATCCTGGGTTCCCCGACCTACATGGCGGGCCCCAGCTGGCAGTTCAAGAAATTTGCGGATGCCTCGTCCAGGCCCTGGTACAACCAGGCCTGGAAAGACAAGCTGTTTGCGGGCTTCACCAACAGCGCCAGCCCCAGTGGCGACAAGCAGATCACGCTGGACTATCTGTTCCATCTGGCCATGCAGCACGGTGGCCTGTGGGTGGGCGCGGGGACCCTGCCCGCCAATGCGAAAGCGGCCACGCGCAGCGATGTGAACTGGCTGGGTGCGTTCAGCGGAGCCATGGCACAGTCGCCCTCCGATGCCTCTGCGTCCGAGATGTTTGCCGGCGACCTGGAAACCGGCCGGCGGCTGGGCCAGCGCGTGGCAGCGGTTGCGGCGCGGCTTGGTTCCTGATCCACTGAACCCTTTTGGAGTCCGAAATGGCCATTGAGCTCAATCGCATCACATCCGCGCCCATGGCGCAGACGCTGACCATCCGCAGCCACGCGCTGGTGGTCGATGGCACTGCCGAAGAGGGTGGAGACGACGCCGGCCCCAATCCGCACGACCTGTATGACGCGGCGCTGGGTTCGTGCAAGGCCCTTACCGTGCTCTGGTATGCGCGCCGCAAGGGCATCCCGGTGACCGACGTGCGCACGGTGATCGAGCGCGACGCGTCGGCCGAACGCGCGGGCACCTACCGCCTTGCGGCCCGCATGCAGATCAGCGGGGATCTCAGCGACGCCCAGCTGCAGGAGCTGCAGGCCGTGGCGCACAAATGCCCGGTGCACAAGCTCATGACGGCCGTCACCACGGAAATCACCACCACCGTGGAGCGCATGGCATGAGCGGCGAACCTCTCCTGCGGCTGAAGGGGCACGACAAGGATCTGGGCGGTGGCTTCACTGTGCGCCGCCTGCTGCCTTCGCTGCAGCGCAGGACCGTAGGGCCTTTTCTGTTCTTTGACCACTTTGGCCCCGTCACGGTGCACCCGCGGGACGAGTACGACGTGCGCCCGCATCCACACATCGGCCTGGCCACGGTGACGTATCAGTTCGAGGGTGCGATGATGCACCGCGACAGCCTGGGTTCCCTGCAGCAGATCGAGCCCGGCGCCATCAACTGGATGACCTCGGGGCGTGGCATCGTGCATTCCGAGCGCCGCCCCGAGACCCTGGCCGGTCGCGACTACGTGAACCATGGCGTGCAGCTGTGGGCTGCGCTGCCGCGTGAGCACGAGGAGGTGGCGCCCGCCTTTGTGCACACGCCCGCCGAGGCCATCCCCGAGGTGCGCGTGGGCGACGCCGTGGTGCGTGTGCTCATTGGCACCGCTTTTGGGCAGACCTCCCCCGTGGCTACTTTCGCCCCCACGCTGTACCTGGACGTGCAACTGCCCGCTGGTGCCGCTCTGGATCTGCCCGCGCTGGCCCCCGAAATGGCGATCTACAGCGTGAATGCCGACCTGTTGCTCGACGGCGAGGCCGCGCCCCTGCCGGCGCTCACCCTGGGCGTTCTGCCCCAGGGGCAGGGCACCACGGTGCGCTGCCCGGCAGACGCCGTGACCAGCCCGCCGACCCCTCCAGGTGCTGGTGCGCGCATCGTGGTCATCGGTGGTGCACCGCTGGATGGGCCGCGCCACATGTGGTGGAACTTTGTCTCCAGCCGCAAGGAGCGCATCGTGCAGGCGGCGCAGGACTGGGAAGACCAGGCTATGGGCAAGGTGCCGGGCGAGGTGGAGTGGATTCCATTGCCCGAGCGCCGTTTCAAACCCTGATGCCGGTGGCCAGGCCGCGCGCGAGCGTATTTTGATGAAATAAGGGTCTAGCGCTTATGGGATAAGCGCTTTCTGCTCACTTCTCAATAGCGTTTTCAGGCGCGGTGCGCAGGGTGCCGGAGGACAGGTCGGTGGCCAGCGTGCGGCGCTCGTCGAACACGAAACAGCCGCCGTGGTAGTGCGCGCCATCTGTTTCCTCGAAATATTTCAGGATGCCGCCTTCGAGCTGGTACACGTGGGTGAGGCCCTCTTCGCGCATCAGGATGGCGGCCTTTTCGCAGCGGATGCCGCCCGTGCAAAAGCTCACCACCGTCTTGTCCGCCAGATCACTCTTGTGGGCCCGCAGCGCCGGGGGGAACTCGGTGAATTTGTCGATACGCCAGTCGATGGCGTTGTCGAATGTGCCTTCATCCACCTCGAAGGCGTTGCGCGTGTCCAGCGTCACCACGGGGCGGCCCGTGTCGTCATGGCCCTGTTCCAGCCAGCGGCGCAGGGTGGCCGGCGTGACGGCAGGCGCCCGGCCCTCGGAGGGCTGGATCGCGGGGTGGTCCATGCGGATGATCTCGCGCTTGACCTTGACGAGCATCTTGCGAAACGGCACGGTGTCCGACCAGCTCTCCTTGGGGGCGAGGTCGGCAAAGCGCGGGTCGGTGCGCAGGGCATCGACAAAGCCGTGCACCGCCGCTGCCGGGCCCGCCAGAAACATGTTGATGCCTTCATGGGCCAGCAAGATGGTGCCCTTGAGCGCAGCGGCCAGGGCGCGCTCGTGCAGAAGATCGCGCAATGCCGCTGCATCCGGCAGGGGCACGAACTTGTAGCAGGAGATGTTCAGAACAGTATTCATGGCAGAAATTTCGCGATGGCACCTGGCCCGCATCCGGGCACTGCGCCGGGGTCACTCTCCGGCGTTGGGTACCCGCAGCGGGGATTCGATCTTGCTGGCCAGCTGGGCAAGGGCCGGTGACGCGGCACAGCCCGGTGTCCGCAGCAGCGCTTTTGCAGTGGGCGCTACGGAGGGGGTTGGGTGGCTGGATGAAGGGGGCAGCACGTCGCTCATTGCATAACCTTCAGTTGCTGCAGTGCACGCAGGGCCTCGGCATCGGTGCGGTACATGGCCAGCCCCGCGCCGGGCGCCAGCACCCCTGCGCGGCGCAGCACCTGCTCCACCGGAAGCTTGAGGCCGCTCAGATGCAGCGTGCCTGTTCGGGTGCGCATGGTGGCCAGCAGGTTGGCGAAGGTTTCCACACCGGTCATGTCAATGCGGTTGATGGGCTGGGCCAGCAGGCAGACATGCACCACATCGGGGTGTGCAGCCAGGTGGTCCATCACCCGGCGTTCGAGTGCGCTGGCGGAGGCAAAGTCGAGTTCGGCGTCCATGCGCAAGGCCAGCAGGTGCGGCGCCAGTGCCGGCAGTTGCCACAGGTGCCGGTCGCGCAGGCTGCCGTCGGGATGCAGCCCCACTTCGATGATGCGCGGGTGCAGGCGCTGGTAGAGGAAATGGCTCAGGTTCATCAGCAGGCCCACCAGCACACCCCAGTACATGCGGGGGGCCGTGGCCAGCGTCAGGCCAAAGGTGATGCCGGAGATGACCGCCTCGACGCGGGAAATGCGCCACAGCCGCAGGAAGCTGGCGGGTTGGATCAGGCTGGTGACGGCTGTCACCACCACGGCTGCCAGCACCGATTGCGGCACATGGTAGAGCGCTGGGGTCAGCCACAGCAGCACCACCAGCACCAGCGCGATGGCAAACACGGTGGCCCAGCCGCTGCGGGCCCCGGCATACAGGTTGATGGCCGAGCGCGAGAACGAGGCGCTGGTGGCGAAACTGCCGCACAGGCCGCTGCTGATCTTGGCCAGGCCTTGGCCGATCAGGTCCTGGTTCTCGTTCCAGCGCTCGCCCGAGCGCTGGCTGTCCACCTTGGCACTGGACGCTGTCTCCAGGAAGCTCACCAGCGTGACCACCAGCACCGGCATCACCAGGGCCGCAAAGCTGGACCAGGGCAGGACGCCCGGCCAGTAAAGGCTGGGCAGGCCGGCAGGCAAGGCGCCCACCACTGCGCCGTCGGCCTCGGCGTAGCCCAGGGCCCAGCTGAGGGCCCCGGCCGCCCCCAGCACCACGATCGCGGCCGGAAAACCCGGACGCAGCCTGCGCGCCAGCATCAGTAACACCAGGCTGCCCAGCCCGAAGGCTGCTGCGGTCAGGTCGAAGTGGCCCAGCGAGGGGGTCGTCCACAAGGCCCCCAGATCGGAGCGCAGACCTGTCAGCGCGCCGAGCTGAGACGACAGAATCAGCAGCGCCGCCGCCTGGGTGAAGCCGTTGAGCACCGGCGAGGTCACGAGGTTGAGCAGCCAGCCAAAGCGCGCCAGTCCCATCACCAGCTGCAGCAGGCCCGACAGGATCGCCATCCAGGCGGCCATGGCCACCCACTGCGCGCTGCCGGGCTCGGCCAGGCCCGAGAGCGACGCGCCGATCAACAGGCTGGTGAGGGCCGTGGGCCCCACTCCCAGGCGCGTGGAAGCGCTGAACAGCACGGCCACCAGCGCCGGTACGAGGGAGGCATAGATGCCTGTTACCAGCGGCATACCCGCCAGGGCGGCGTAGGCAACGCCCTGCGGCACCAGCATCAGGCCCACGGTCATGCCGGCCCAGAACTCCCCCCTGAGCAAGGCGCGGTCAGGGCGCGGCCAGGCCAGAAAAGGCAGCCAGCGGGACAAAGGGTGAATCGACATCCCCACTATTGTCGCTGTTGTGCGGGCTCGGCGCCTTGCGCGCCGCGCTGCGCGCTCCCTCTGCGGGAGGGTAGTGACTGGCGATGTTGTCCTACAGTCCATTCGGCGCTTTCCGACCCTGGCGGGTGTGTAGCTTGCCTACATTCACACCATCTTTAAGGAGTCGCACATGAATATTCGCCATTTCCCGCACAGCAGCTCGCAGCGCATCTGGACCATTCTCGGTGCCAGTGCCCTGGCGTTTGGGCTGGCCGCCTGCAGCAAGCAGGAGGAACCCACCGTGGGACAAAAGCTCGATTCCGCTGTGCAGAAAACCGAACAGGCAGCCGCAGAGGCGCAGACAAAGGCCGAAAGCGCACTCAAGAATGCGGAAACCAAGGTGGAGGAAGGTGCCGCCAAGGTGCAGTCGGGCGCTCAGGAAATGGGCAGTGCCGCGATGGGTGCCGTGGATGACGCCACCATCACGGTGCAAGTGTCTGCCGGCCTGGCCAAGGACCCCGACCTGAGTGCGTTCAAGATCGATGTGGACACCCGTGCCGGTGCCGTCACGCTCACAGGCCCCGCACCCAATGCAAGCGCCCGCGAGCGTGCTGAAACCATCGCCAAAGGCGTCAAGGGTGTGATGTCGGTGACCAACAACCTCAAGGTCGCCAGCTGATATCCGGCATCCTGGGGGCGCCGCTGGGGATGCGCTTTGGCGCGGACGTGCGGCAGTCGGACGGTGCTGTCGCGCGCTACCATGCCAGGCATGAATGAAGACAACGCTTTCGGCCCCGCCACCCGCATCGTCCACCACGCCTACACACCTCCCGCCGGGTTTGTCGCACCCCAGCCTGGCGTTTTCAAGGCCTCCACCGTCATTTTTCCCAACGTGGCGGCGATGCGGTCGCGCGAATGGAAAGACAAGAGCGGCTACACCTATGGCCTGCACGGCACGCCCACCACCTTCATCCTGGAAGAGCGCCTGTGCGCGCTGGAGGGCGGGCTGCAGTGCGTGCTGGTTCCCAGCGGCTTGGCGGCGATTGCCAACGTGGCGCTGGCCTTGCTCCGGCCCGGGGATGAAGTCCTGATTCCAGACAATGCCTACGGCCCCAGCAAGGATCTGGCCAACGGGGAGCTGGCCCGTTTCGGCATTCGTCACGTACTGTATGACCCCCTCGATCCCACGGATCTGGCCGCGCGCATCACTTCGGAAACCCGGCTGGTGTGGCTGGAAGCACCCGGGTCGGTGACCATGGAGTTTCCCGATCTCTGCGAACAGGTGCGTATCTGCCGTGCCCGGGGTGTGATGTCGGCACTCGACAACACCTGGGGCGCCGGCCTGGCGTTTGCGCCCTTCGATCTGGGCGGGGATGGCAGCGGCAGCCTGGCGGTCGATGTATCGGTCCATGCGCTCACCAAATACCCCAGCGGCGGTGGCGATGTGCTGATGGGCAGTGTCATCACGCGCGACCTGGCCCTGCACATGAAAATCAAGCTCACGCACATGCGGCTGGGCCTGGGCATTGCCGCCAACGACGCAGAAGCCGTGCTGCGTGCCCTGCCCAGCATAGGCTTGCGTTACCGCGCGCACGACGCGGCGGCACGCCAGCTGGCGCTGTGGATGCGGCAGCAGAGCGCCGTGGCCCAGGTGCTGCACCCGGCACTGCCCGGCGCCCCGGGCCACGCCCACTGGCGGGCCCTGTGCGGCGCTGCCAACCATGGCGACGGCGCTGCGGCTGGCTTGTTCAGCGTGATGATCGATGCGCGCTACAGCCAGGCCCAGGTCGATGCGTTCTGCGACGGCCTGCGCCTATTCAAGCTGGGCTACAGCTGGGGCGGCCCCATGAGCCTGGTGGTGCCCTACCAGCTGGCGTCCATGCGCAGCCGCCCTGTGCCGCACCTGCAGCCTGGCACGCTGGTGCGCTTTTCTGTGGGGCTGGAGGAGGTGGAAGACCTCCGCCAGGATTTGCAGCAGGCCATGGCCCGGGCTTTCGGCGCGGTCTGATGGCCTGATGGCACGGGGGCTGGCCGCTGGGGTGGTAGTTTCCTCAGTGGCGCGTGGCGGGCAGGTGGCTTAGGGTGTTGACATATATCAACGGGCGTTGCGCCCACCGACCCAGCCCGTCTCCGCAACTTGTTGCCATTACCGCCATGTCCGCACATCCCTCCGCCCAGGTTCCACCTGCCACAGCCGTGGCGATCACGCTCAACCCCCTGCGCCTGACCGATCCTTTTCGCTGGTTGCGCAAGGGCATGCAGGATGTCGCCGCCGCCCCGGGCATTGCCCTTTTTTATGGCGCATTTTTCTGGGGCATGGCGCTGGTGCTGGGCTGGGTGTTTCGCACGCGGCCCGAATACACCATGTCGCTGGCCAGCGGATGCCTGCTGCTGGGGCCATTTCTGGCGATGGGCCTGTATGACACCAGCCGGCGCCGCGAGGCGGGCCAGCCGTCCGATCTGGGGCAATCCATCACCTGCTGGGACAGTCACATGGGCAGCATGGGCATGCTGGTGCTGGTGCTGGTGGTGCTGGAGCTGCTGTGGGGCAGGGCATCGCTGGTGGTGTTTGCCGTGTTCTTCAATACCGGCATGCCTTCCACCACCGGGGTGATGGCGGCCATCTTCAACCCCCAGAACTGGGGCTTTGTCGGCGTTTATCTGGTGGTGGGCGGTGCCTTTGCTGCGCTCGTTTTCTCGACTTCGGTGGTTTCCATTCCGATGATCCTGGACCGTGACACCGATGCGCTGACCGCGGGCATCACCAGCATGCGGGTGGTGCTGGAGAATTCCGCCGTCATGCTGTTGTGGGGGCTGTTGATCACGCTGATCGTCGCCGTGTCGCTGTGGCTGTGGGGGGCCGGCCTGCTGCTCGCTGGCCCGGTGCTGGGCCATGCCAGCTGGCATGCCTATCGCGCGGCGGTGTCTTCTGTGCCACGCGTGGCGGTTTGAGGGCGCCCTGAGGGCAAACTGTTAAAGTGGACTCCTACTTCAGGAAGCAAATACCTTGGCAACACCCAACTACGGATACGAAAAGCGCCAGCGCGAGCTCGCCAAAAAGCAAAAAAAGGAAGAGAAGCTCAAAGCCAAAACCCAGCGCAGGCCCGATGAGCCGCAACAAGACCAGCCGGTCGGCGGGCCTGCAGCGTTTGCCTCTCCCGCACCCGCCGAACCTTCGGAGCCTGCCGGCCATTGATTTTTTCCAGGGCTCTTAACGCAAGAGCTTCTGGAGTTCCGGCCACACGTTGGCCAGCATCTGTGGATGCGCCTCGGCGCGCGGGTGGATGCGGTCTGGCTGGAACAGCCGGGTAGGGTCGGGCCCATCGGCCACGCCCTTGAGGAAAAACGGCACCACACCCGCCTTGTGCGCCTTGGCTACCGCCGCAAAGGTGGACGCAAAACGGTTGGCGTAGTCGGTACCGTAGTTGGGCGGCACCTGCATTCCCACCAGCAGTACCTTGGCTCCCGATTTCTGCGCTGCCTGCACCATCCACGCCAGGTTTTCCTCGGTATTTTTCAGTGGCAGGCCCCGCAGGGCATCATTGCCGCCGAGCTCGATCACCACCTGGCTGGGCTGGTGCTGTGCCAGCAGCGCCGCCAGGCGCGAACGCCCGCCGGAGGTGGTTTCTCCACTCACGCTGGCATTCACCACGGTGGCTGCGATCTTTTCCTGCGCCAGGCGCTTTTCCAGCAAAGCCACCCAGCCGGTGCCGCGCGCCAGGCCGTATTCGGCGCTGAGCGAGTCACCGAGCACCAGGATGACCTTGGGCCGCGCCGAGGCTGTCTGTACCTTGCCGCCCGGTTGTGCCATGGCCACAGGGGTGCAAAGGCCCACCAGTGCGCCGGCTGCTGCTGTCAGGATAAAGTGGCGTCGATGCAGATCGCAAATCACAATAAAAAGCCTTTCATGTCCGAAACCTCCCCCACGCCTGCCACACCCATTATTGCGGTCGAGCATGTATTCAAGTCGGTGACCGACTCCACCGGTACGCTGGACATTCTGCGGGATATCGATTTCCGCCTGGCGCCTGGGGAAACCGTGGCGATTGTCGGCGCATCAGGCTCGGGCAAAAGCACCCTGCTGTCCATCATTGCGGGTCTTGACACCCCCACGCGCGGCACCGTGCGGCTCGATGGCCAGGATCTGTTTGCGCTGGGCGAAGACGGCCGCGCCGCGCTGCGCGCGCAAAAGGTGGGCTTCGTTTTCCAGAGTTTCCAGCTCATGGGCAACCTCACGGCGCTCGAAAACGTCATGCTGCCACTCGAACTGGCCAATCGCAGCGATGCCCGCGCGGCCGCCACCGAGATGCTCAGGCATGTCGGGCTGGGACAGCGCCTGGGGCATTACCCCAAGGTGCTCAGCGGCGGGGAGCAACAGCGCGTGGCGCTGGCGCGCGCTTTCGTGATGCGGCCGGCCGTGCTGCTGGCCGACGAGCCCACCGGAAGCCTCGATTTCGCGACCGGCGAGACCATCATGCAGCTGATGTTTGACCTCAACCGCGAGCAAGGCACCACGCTGGTACTGGTCACGCACGATCGTGCCATTGCCCAGCGCTGCGACCGCCTCATCAGCATCGTGGCCGGCCAGGTCAGTCCCTGACCCCGCCGACGCTTCAGGGGGCCGGGTGTTTGTGCGCTGGATCTGCCCAGCGGCAGGCCACGGCCGTGAACAGCACATCGGTGGATGAATTGAGTGCTGTCTCGGCCGAGTCCTGCAGGATGCCGATGATGAAGCCGATGGCCACGACCTGCATGGCCACATCGTTGCTGATACCGAACAGGCTGCACGCCAGCGGAATCAGCAGCAGCGAGCCGCCGGCCACGCCCGAGGCGCCACAGGCGCACACGGCCGCCACCACGCACAGCAGCAGGGCGGTCGGTGCGTCCACCGCAATGCCCAGGGTGTGCGCTGCCGCCAGCGACAGCACGCTGATGGTGATGGCCGCACCGGCCATGTTGATGGTTGCGCCCAGTGGAATGGCGATGCTGTAGGTGTCTTCGTTCAGGTTCAGGCGTTTGGCCAGCGCGAGGTTGATGGGGATGTTGGCCGCCGAGCTGCGCGTGAAGAACGCCGTCACGCCGCTTTCGCGCAGGCAGGTGAATACCAGCGGATAGGGATTGACGCGCAGCGCCAGAAAGACGATGAGCGGATTGACCGCCAGCGCCACAAACACCATGCAGCCCAGCAACACGGCCAGCAGGTGCGCATAGCCCCACAGCGCCTGCGTGCCGGCTTCCGCGAAGGTGCTGGCCACCAGGCCCAGAATGCCCAGGGGCGCAAAGCGGATCACGACCTGGATGATGGTGGAGATGCTGGCCGACACATCGTGCATGACGGCGCGCGTGCCTGCGCTGGCGTGTCGCATGGCCAGCCCAAGGCCCACCGCCCAGGCGAGGATGCCGATGTAGTTGGCATTCATCAGAGCCCGCACGGGGTTGTCCACCACGTTCATGAGCAGCGCCAGCAGCACATCCTGGATGTTCGTTGGGCCATTGGCCGCATTCGCAGGCGCCTGCAGCGCCAGGGTGGACGGAAACCACAGGCTGGCCGTGACGCCCACGACGGACGCCGCCAGCGTGCCCACCAGGTACAAAAACAGCACCGGTCGCATGTGGGTGGCTTCGCCGGGCTTGTGGTTGCTGATGGCGGAAATCACCAAGCTGAACACCAGCACGGGGGCTACGGCCTTGAGGGCAGAAATGAACAGCGTGCCCAGAATGGCCACCTTGGGTGTGGCGGCCGGAAGGAACACGGCCAGAGCAATGCCTGCAAACAGGGCTATCACAATCTGCGTGACCAGGCTTGTGCGCTGTACCCAGTGAAGCGGGTGAAGAATCATGGTGTTGAGCAAAGGTAAAACAGGCCAGTGGGTGCGGCAACAAATGCAAAAAACAGCCGCCCCCCAATCGAAAGGGCTGGCGTGATGCCAGCCCGCAAAGCCACACCGGCACACAGGAATCGGCGCAAAAGAGAGCAACGCCGCCTGCGGATCGAGCAATGGAAAGGCGCGATTTTAGGCGCACGAGGGCAAACCCTTGGCGCAAGACCTTCGAGCGCAAGATGCCGTGGTTTGGCCGGTGACCGGGTGCGCGTCAACCTGTGGACCTGGCAATGCCCGGATAATCCCCCCATGTCCAGCCCCAAAGTTCTCTTCGGCTTTCACGCCGTGGGCGTGCGTCTGAAGACCGCGCCGCAATCCATCATCGAGATTTACTACGAAGCCACGCGGCGCGACGCCCGCATGCGACAGTTTCTCGACCGCGCCCGCGAGGCCGGTGCGCGCCTGATCGAGGCCGACAGCGTGCGCATTGCCAAGCTGGCCGGCAGCCACGGCCACCAGGGCGTGGCCGCGCGGGTGGAGCCCGTGGCCCAGGTCGCCTCGCTCGACGAACTGCTGGAAAACCTCGAAGCCGCCGGCATCGAGCAGCCCCTGCTGCTGGTGCTCGACGGCGTGACCGACCCGCACAACCTGGGCGCCTGCCTGCGCGTGGCGGACGGTGCGGGTGCCCATGCCGTCATTGCCCCCAAGGACCACGCCGTGGGCATCAATGCCACCGTGGCCAAGGTGGCCAGCGGTGCGGCCGAGACCATGCCGTACTTCATGGTCACCAATCTCTCGCGCACCCTCAATGAGCTCAAGGAGCGCAACATCTGGTGCATCGGCACCAGCGACGACGCGCCCAAAACCGTGTACCAGGTCGATCTGAAAGGCCCCGTGGCCCTGGTGCTGGGCGCCGAGGGCGACGGCATGCGCCAGCTCACGCGCAAGACCTGCGACGAACTGGTCAGCATCCCCATGAAGGGCGCGGTGGAGAGCCTCAACGTGTCGGTGGCCAGCGGCGTGTGCCTGTACGAAGCGCTGCGGCAGCGGGGCGGCTAGCAAGCCCGTACGGCCTGCGTCATTGCATCGAATGCAGGCCGATCATGTTGCCCTCGGTGTCGGTCACCAGGGCGCAGTGGCCATACTCACCGATCGAAAATTTGGGCTTGAACACCTTGCCACCGGCTTTCTCGGCCCGGCCTTGTTCGACAGCGCAATCCTCGCAGGCAAAGTAGACCAGCGTGCCGCCACCACCAGAGGGCACTCCTTCCATCTTGACCAGCGTGCCGCTGGCGCCCATGGTGGTCATGTCGCCGGGGAAGGACAGCATCTGCATGCCGCTGGCTTCGCCCGCGGGTGATTTCAGCGTCTCCAGCTGGCACTGGAACACCGCTTCGTAGAACTTGCGAGCGCGGGCCATGTCCTGCACGTGGATCTCGAACCAGACGACGGGATTGGGTTTCATGGGTTGCTCCTTGCGTTGCTGGGGGTGAATCAGGCGCGGTGCTCGACGTGCCGCGCAAAGTTGTCCAGAATGGCCTGCCAGCCCTGGCGCTGCTGTTCGGCGCCGTGGCTGTCCTCGGCGTCGAAGGACTCGCGCACCGTGATGCCATTGGCCACTGGAATGAACTCGACCCGCACCGCGCGCCCGTCGCCCAGGGTGTATTCGATCAGGCGCTGCGGTGCGACCAGGGTGTAGGTGCCCTCGAAGTCGAAGCCGACGCTGCCGTCCCGCGCCTGCATGCGCGCGCAGAACTTGCCACCTTCGCGCAGATCGACGCTGGCGCGCGGCGTGTGCCAGTCGGGCGAGGCCGCGTTCCACTGCTCGATGGCGCGCGGGTCATTCCAGGTGGCCCATACGCGGTCGATGGGCGCATGGACAGTGGTTTCGATGGTGATCTTCATGGTCATGCCTTTCGACGGCGCCTGCTCAGGCGCCTGTATAAGCGTGGCGCCGCAGGACGGCATGCGTGGCCTTGTCCGACGCCACGAACCGCACGCATTCGTAGCCCAGCGCCCGCAGGTCGAGCCCCTGGAACAGCGGCTCTCCCCGGCCGAGCAAGACCGGCGCGATGGCGATGTGCAGTTCGTCGATGAGGCCTTCACGCAGGTACTGCCGGATGGTGTTGGCCCCGCCGCCGATCCGCACGTCCTTGCCGGCAGCGGCATCGCGCGCACGGTCGAGCGCCTCATGGATGCCGCCGGTGACGAAGTGGAAAGTCGTGCCGCCTTCCATCTCGATCGGCGGCCGTGCATGGTGGGTCAGGATGAAGACCGGAACGTGGTAGGGCGGGTCCTCGCCCCACCAGCCTTTCCAGGTCTTGTCCTGCCAGTCGCCGCGGAAGGGGGCGAACATGTTGCGCCCCAGAATCCAGGCGCCGACGTTCTGAAAGCCGCGCGCGGCGAAATCATCGTCCACCCCCGTGGTGCCACCGTCCTGGCCGAACAGTGTGCGCTGGAGCGTGCGGGTCGGCAGCAGCCACTGGTGCAGTTCCGTTCCACCGATGCCGAGCGGATCATCAAGGCTCTGGTCCGGGCCGGCGCCGTAGCCGTCGAGCGAGAGGGTGAAGCTTTCCACGCGAACACTTGTCATCGTTTTTTCCTCGGTTTCGGCACCTGATTGGCGTCGGGCATGCAGCCTCGGTCTGGTGCGCGGCAGCCATCAACCCGGAATGTCCGGCTCGACCAGCGCCGCCAGCTGCAGCAGCGATTCCTGCCAGCCCAGGTAGCACATCTCGACCGGGATCGCCTCGGGGATTCCGGCCTGCTCGATGTCCAGCTCGGTGCCGCACGACACGGCGCGCAGCTTCACGGTCACGTGCATCTGGCCGGGCAGGTTGGGGTCGTCGAAGCGGTCGGTGTACTCCACCAGCTCGCCGGGGACCAGCTTCAGGTATTCGCCACCGAACGAATGGCGGTGGCCGCTGGAGAAGTTCTCGAACGACATCCTGAAGCTGCCACCCACTTGGCCATCGAACTGATGGACGTGGCAGACGAAGCCGTAGGGCGGCAGCCATTTGGCCAGGGCCGCGCCGTAGGTGAAGGCGCGGTAGACCTTGTCGGGCGTGGTGCGCAGCACGCGGTGCAGGCGGATGGTTCCAGTGGGCATGATCGGTTCTCCCGTTTCAAGTGGCGTTCACGTTGACCATCCACGGCGTGCCGAAGCGGTCGGTCACCATGCCGAAGCCGGCCGACCAGAAGGTCTTGTCGAACGGCATGGTCACCTGGCCGTCCTGCGCCAGCGCATCGAACACGCGCCGACCCTCGACTGCATCGGCCACCTGGATCGACACCCACAGGCCTTGCGGTCTGGCATAGCCGCCAGCGCACGCGTCGCTGGCGCCGGGCATGGCGTCGGAGCCCATCAGCGCCTGCGCGCCGACCTGCAGGTGCACGTGCATCAGGCGGTCTTTCGCCTCGGGCGGGATCGGCGGGTTCTGCGGGTCCGGCGGCATCTCGCCGAAGCTGCTCTGGTGCACCACGGTGCCCTTGAACAGATCCTTGTAGAAGGCAAAAGCCTCGCGGCAGTTGCCGTCGAAATGGAGGTAAGGGGTGAATTGCATGCTGCCTCCGGGTTGCACAGGGTTGAGGTACGGCGCGTCAGCGGCCCGCCACCGCGGCCTCGATAGCGGCGACGTCGATCTTCTTCATGGTCATCATGGCGTCGAAGGCGCGCTTGGCGGCCGCGCGGTCGGGGTGGGTCCAGGCCTGGGCCAGCACCACCGGTGTAATCTGCCAGGAGATGCCCCACTTGTCGCGGCACCAGCCGCATTCCACTTCCTGGCCCCCGTGGCCAACGATGGCGTTCCAGTAGCGGTCGGTTTCGGCCTGGTCGGCGGTGGACACCTGGAACGAGAACGCCTCGCTGTGCTGGACGCCCGGTCCACCGTTGAGGCCCATGCAGGGCAAGCCCAGCACGGTGAATTCGACCACCAGCACGTCGCCCGCCTTGCCTGCGGGATAGTCACCCGGCGCGCGGTGGATGGCACCGACGGCCGAATCGGCAAAGGTGCTGGCGTAGAACCGCGCTGCTGCTTCAGCATCGTTGTCGTACCAGAGGCAGATGGTGTTCTTGGGTGGAGTCATCCTGCGGTTGGAATCCATGCGAGTCTCCTTTGTGAAACGGCCAATGGAGCAATATGTGTACGACGTCCACTTCATTCTGCCGTAAAATGTACAGCGTCCACATTAAACCCTTCGCAGAACAGGGATGCCATCTTGAGCGCTTCACTTCCGGTTCCTCTCACTCCCCCCACTCCTGCCGCACCCGCGGGCCAGACCGCGCGGCGGCCCACCTACCGCCATGGCGACCTGCGTCGCGCGCTGCTTGACGCAGGCATTGCGCTGGTGCGCGAGGGCGGGCCAGCGGCGCTGGTATTGCGCGAGGCCACACGCCGCGCCGGTGTGGTGCCCAACGCCGCCTACCGCCACTTCGCCGGCCACGCGGCGCTGCTTGACGCCGTGCGCGGCGCCGCACTGGGCTTGATGGCACGCGCCATGGAGGCCGAGATCGACCGCGCCACGCGCCACCTGAGCGCACCGGTGGCTCGGGCGCGTGCCGCCTTCAAGGCCGTGGGTACGGGCTACGTGCGCTTTGCGCTGGCCGAGCCGGGGCTGTTTCGCACGGCATTCGTAGCCCAGCCCTTCGACGTGGCCAACGGCAGCCGCGACGACTTCCGCGGCGACAGCGGGCGCGATCCGTTCGAGATCCTCTGCGGCACCCTCGACGACATGGTGGCTGCCGGCGCACTGGGCGCGGCACAACGCCCGGGCGCCGAGTTTCTGGCCTGGTCGGCAGTGCACGGCCTGGCCATGCTGGCGCTCGACGGCCCGCTGCGCGCGCTGAGCGCCGCGCAGACCGAAGCCATGGCCCAGCGCGCCGTGGCGATGGTGGAGCAGGGGCTGGCGGGCTGAGCGCTCCAGGCAGCGACAGAAAAACAACCGCTTGCGCTGCGTGAACGCTGTCAGCCATGGCCGGGCGGTGCGTGGGAGAAGGGATCCGAAGGAACGGTCCGCGCATGGCACCCTCCCGCACCGCCAGAGGCCATCGCCGCCGCCCGTCCCGGCTTGATAAGCTGCGCGCATGAACATCGTTTTTCCTGCAGGTGCTGGCGAGGTGCGGCAATGGCTGCAGGGCGCAGGCCACATTGCCGTGCTGACCGGTGCCGGCATCAGTGCCGAATCGGGTGTACCCACCTTTCGCGATACACCCACCGGCTACTGGGCGCAGTTTCGCGCCGAAGACATGGCAACCGAGGCCGGCTTTCGTGCCCACCCGGGGCGCGTGTGGGACTGGTACCAGCACCGGCGCAACCTGCTGGCGGGTGTGCAGCCCCATGCAGGGCATGTGGCGCTGGCGGATTTTCAGCGCCACTACCCCGGCCGGCTGACGCTCATCACCCAGAACGTGGACGGCCTGCACCAGCGCGCGGGCAGCACCGGCGTGCTGTGCCTGCATGGCGACATTTTTGCCAACCGCTGGCTCGACACCCCGCGCAACTGCTGCCATATCGACCACGCTGCCACCGGCCACCCGCCGTATTGCAGCCGCTGCGGCAACCTGCTGCGCCCGGGTGTGGTGTGGTTTGGCGAGGCCCTGCCGTACGCCACGCTGGAGGCGGCTCAGCAGGCCGCCCGTGCCTGCGACCTGATGCTGGTGGTGGGCACGGCGGGGGCCGTGTACCCGGCGGCGGGGTTGGCGCAAGTGGCGCGCCAGGCGGGTGCTCGCGTGGTTATCGTCAACCCGGCCGCCAGCGCCCTCGACGATGTGGCCCATGTGCTGCTGCGTGGCACGGCCGCCAGCGTGTTGCCGGTCTTGCTGGCGGCTGCCTGATGCGGGTTTGCCATCCAGGCGCTATCGCACCCGCCCGCATCACACCAGCCCCAGCGCCCCCAGCAGCGCCCCGGCCCCCAGCAGCCACAGTAGATGCAGCCGGGTGCGCCACACCAGCAGCGTGCACACCAGCGTGAGCAACCACAAGGGCCAGTCGGCGGCGGGGTTGCCATGGGCGCTGCCCAGCAGCCAGGCGGTGGCCAGCAGCAGGCCGATCACCACCGGCGCCATGCCTTGCTTGAAGGCGCGCACGCTGCGCCGCTCGCGGTTGCGGTGGCCCCAGCGCGTGGCCAGCCAGGTCAGCGTGGTGCTGGGCAGCATGATGCCGACCATGCTCAGCAGCATGCCCAGGGCACCGCTGGCCCAGCCTGCGGTGCCGGCGCCACCGGCATTGATGCCCACGTTCCAGCCCAGCAGTGCAATGAACAGCACATTGGGCCCCGGTGCCGCCTGGGCGATGGCAATGGAGGCGTTGAACTGCAGCTCGGTCAGCCAGCCCTGGCGCTCCACCAGAAAGCGGTGCATGTCGGGCGCGGTGGCAATCGCGCCGCCCACGGCCAGCAGCGAGATCGAGATGAAGTACAGGAACAGGTTCAGCCAGTCGAGCGGCTGCAGCGCAATGGCGTGGGTCATGGTGCCATCTTTCGCCAGGTCAGCACGCAGGCCATGCCGCCCAGCGCTGGCAGCACCCAGGCCAGCGGCCAGCGCAGCAGCGCCATGCCGGCGAAGGTGAGGGCGACCAGGGCAGCGCACAGCCAGGGGCCCAGAGGGTGTTTGCGCAGCGCCGCCGCCAGCTTGAGGCCCGTGCCCGCAATCAGCCCGGCGGCCACCGCGCCCATGCCGCGCAGCGCACCCGCCACCGCCGGGTGGCTGGCAAATTGGGCATACACCAGCGCCAGCGCCAGCACCACCAGCAGGGGAAAGGTGAGCATGCCTGCAATCGCCGCCAGCGCGCCGCGCAATCCGAAATGGCGGTCACCGATCATCACCGCGAGATTGACCACGTTGGGCCCCGGCATGATCTGGGCCACGGCCCAGTCTTCGACGAACTCCTCGTTCGTCATCCAGCGTTTTTTTTCCACCAGCTCGCGCTGCACCACCGCCAGCACGCCGCCAAAACCCTGCAGCGCCAGCCAGGTGAACGACCAGAACAGGTCGGCCGGGTTGCGCGGCAGCGGCCGCGATGCGGGAGCATCAGGAGAGGGCAGTGACTCAGGCATGGTGGATAGTAGAGAAATATGCCTTTGGTGAAATAACCATAAGCGCTGGCAGCTATGAAAACAGGAGTTTACCGGTGGCTTGAATGGGCCCTTGGCAGGGTGCTCCATGGTAAGCCGCAAGCCTGGGTCGCCGGGCGGCCGCGGCATCGTCAACGGCGACAGGGGCATCATGATTGCTGATGGCTGGCGCGGCGGGCAGCAGCGGGCCGTCGGTGCCGGCGCAGTAGGATGCGTTGCGTGCCGTCCGCTTGCGGCGGCACGGCAACCCGACACACAAGGACATCCCCATGAAACTGGTTCGTTATGGTCAACCCGGCGCGGAGCTCCCCGGCGTGGTGGATGCACAGGGCGTGCTGCGCGACCTGTCGATGCTGTTGCCCGAACTGGGCCCTGGCCAGCTCGGCCCGCGCACCCTGTCGGCACTGGCAGCGCTCGATGTGGCGCGCCTGCCCGCCGTGTATGGCGCACCCCGCCTGGGCTGCCCGGTGGCGGGCGTGGGCAAGATCATCTGCGTGGGGCTGAACTATGCCGACCACGCCCTCGAAGCCGGCATGCAGGCGCCCGCCGAGCCCGTGCTGTTCATGAAAGCCGTCACCGCCCTGAGCGGCCCTCATGACGCGGTGCGCATTCCCCCTGGTGCGCGCAAGACCGACTGGGAGGTCGAACTGGGCATCGTCATCGGCACCCGTGCCAGCCACGTCAGCGAAGCCGCCGCGCTGCAGCATGTGGCGGGCTACGTGCTGGCCAACGACGTGTCCGAGCGTGCTTGGCAAACAGAGCGCGGCGGCCAGTGGGACAAGGGCAAGAGCTACGACAGCTTTGCCCCCATCGGCCCCTGGCTGGTGACCGCCGACGAGGTGCCCGACCCGCACGCCATCGACCTGTGGCTGGAGGTGAACGGCCGGCGCGTGCAAAACGGCAGCACCAGCAACTTCATCTTTGGCGTGCCCACCGTGGTGTCGTACATCAGCCAGTTCATGGCGCTGGAGCCGGGCGACATCGTGCTGACCGGCACCCCCGCCGGCGTGGGCCTGGGCCAGAAGCCCACGCCGTGGTTTCTGAAGCCCGGCGACGTGATGCGGCTGGGCGCCACGGGCCTGGGCGAGCAGACCCAGACCTGCGTGGGCGGCTAGACATCAGCCGATCTGCCCGCGCAGCTTGTGGCCGGCATTGCGCCAGCCCGCCTGGTCGCGGTATTTGACCTTGAAGGTCTTGAGGTCGGCCTGGCTGGCGTATTTCACCCGGAAGATCCTGAACGTGGCATCGGCCTCGTAATTCACGAAGCACCACTCGGTGTCGCCATCGGCCTGCTGGTGGTAGGGCAGCTCATACCAGCACAGGTCGGCCTGGGTCTCAAAAGGCACTTCGAACACGCTCGCGTCGGCCTTGCTTGCCAGCGTTGCCACCAGAATCTTTGCCATGCGCAACCTCCTGCGAAAGGATGAAAACCAACGGGTGCATGTTATCGGACCGGACACCTGGATCCAGCGTGCGCAACCCACCGCGCGGCGCAGCGGTGTTTACCCGCGCCTCCGCACCGTGCGTGCGGCCCTCACACAATGAGGGGCGTTGGCTCATTGGTGCTTGTGGCCCTTGTCCACAAAGCGCCATAAGCTACAAAAAATCGAAGCAAACTACGCAGCCCATCACCGAACGACACATGCCCCGGAGCCTGCAACTGGCGCGCTTTTCATCTCCACGATCACCACATGCGTGGGCGTGGTGCCAATGTTTTCGCCGATATGCGTCTGCGCGTCGGACCACATCACGTCGCCCGCCTTGAAGCTGCGCCTGAGCACCTTGCCGTCGGGCAGCGTGAGCATGCGCTCAAAAGCGCTCAGCGCATACAGCACGAAGCCTGGGTGGTGATGCTGGTGTGTCTTATCGCCCGGCTGGTCGCGGTAGTCGAGCACACGCACGCAGGGGTTTTCAAGTATCACCTTGTATTTGTCGCCATCGGTGGCCACGGCATTCTGCGCCCCTGCGCCAGCCACCTGTAACGCAAAAACCAGCCCCAACACAATGCGGATCATGAGAGCCTCCACCATGCCGAGCCGTGGCACGCGGCCACGCCAGCCAGCTCGGCGGATGGCTGGGGGCCTTGAGAATGGCCATGGTGCGCTTGCGCACCTGCAAAGGCAATGCTTCGCAATGGCGCTGGCGGCAGCAGGGGCATAGGGCATCGCCGATGCAACGCCTGGTTGACTCTTTGCCTCATTGCCCCATACCCTGCCAGCTTCACCACCCGCGCCAAGACACCCCATGAGTTCCGCTACACGCCGCCTGCACCCTGAGCGCCACCGCACCGATCGCATTGGCTGGCTGCGCGCCGCCGTGCTGGGGGCCAACGACGGCATCGTGTCCACCGCCAGCCTGGTGGTGGGCGTGGCGGCGGCGCAAGCCAGCCAGTCCACCATTGTGATGACGGCGGTGGCCGGGCTGGTGGCCGGGGCCATGTCGATGGCGGCGGGGGAATATGTCTCGGTGCACTCGCAGTCCGACACCGAAAAAGCCGACCTCGATCGTGAGCGCCACGAGCTGGCCACCGACCTCCCGGCCGAGCAGCGCGAGCTGGCCAGCATCTACGAGCGCCGGGGCCTTGCTCCCGCGCTGGCGCAGCAGGTGGCGCAGCAGCTCATGGCGCACGACGCCCTGGGCGCCCATGCGCGCGACGAACTCGAAATCTCCAGCGCCATGGCGGCCCGCCCGGTGCAGGCCGCGCTCACATCGGCAGCCGCCTTTGCCGCTGGCGCCGCCTTGCCGCTGCTGGTGGCCACTGTGGCGCCCGCCGGCAGCCTGCTTTATTGGGTGGCCGGCACCGCGCTGGTGTTTCTGGCCCTGCTGGGGGCGCTGGCAGCGCGCACCGGCGGTGCGGGCGTGCTGGTGGGCGCCTGGCGCGTCACTTTCTGGGGTGCGCTGGCCATGGCCGTCACGGCGGGCGTGGGGGCGCTGTTCGGGGCACCAGTGGGGTGATGCGGAGCGGTGCCCCGAAATATGGATGAAGACAGGCTCTGGCGCTTTCAGAATAAGCGCTGAAAGCTGCTAAAAAAAGAGCAATTTCCCCCGCACAGCGCCCGGAAAACTCAGGCCGCGCGCGCAGGCTGCGCCACCGCATCACCCGGTGCTTGCCCCGGTGCATCGTCGGTCCAGGCGCTGATGCCGCCCAGCAAGGCATAGACCTGGGGGCGCCCGGCGGCGCGGATGCGTTCGGCCAGGTAGGCGGCCGATACCTCGCTGGGGCAATCGCAATAAACGATGACCGATGCATCGGTTGGCAGCGCCGCCAGTTCGCGCGGCCCGGCATCCAGCCCCAGGCGGATAGCGCCCGGAATGCTGGCCTCGCTGCCCGTCAGATCGGGCCGCACGTCCACCACCACATGCGGCACGCCTTGCGACTGCATGGCCTTGAGCTCCTGCACCCGCAGGCGCGGCACCCGGTGGCTGCGGCGCACCACCTGCATGCGGCGCGCCCATTTCCAGGCCAGAAAGGCCGCAAAACAGGCCAGTATGGCGATGAAGCCCGGCACTACATAGGCCGCCAGCAGCGCCAGCAAGGCGCCCACGGCGTCTTCAAACAAAATGCCCATCATCAGCGCCGAGGCCACCCAGATGGCCGAGCCCGCCGCGTCAAACAGCACAAACCGCGTCAGAGAGGTGCCCGCCGTGCCCGCCATCAGCGTGGTCAGCGCGCCCGCCCCCGGCAGAAACTTGGCCACCAGCAGCACCCGCGGGCCGATCTGGCGATAGAAATGCGTGCTCTTGCGGATGCAGCTGTCGGGCGACAGCGACACGCGGCACACGCCCCGCATCAACCAGGTGCCATGCCGCCGCCCGGCCCAAAACCAGGCCGTATCGGCGATCAGGCAGGCCAGCACCGCCAGCGTGAACACCAGGGCCACCGGAATATCGTCGCGCACCACCGTCAGCGTGCCGGCCACCACCAGCGAGGGGTAGGCCGGAATCGGCAGTCCCGCCTGCTCCAGCAGCACATTGAGGAACAGCAGTGCCAGCGCATGCTCGGCGACCAGGGAGCGCAGGGTTTCGGCGATGTCGATCATTCAAAAATAAGCGTTTGCTGATGTGCAATGCGCACCGTGCGGCCGCTCATGCCGGGGTTGTTCCGGGTGATCTGCTGCACCGCCTTGGCATCCATGTCGGCGCGATGCGTACGCGCGCGCCGTTGGTCACGAAAACCATTGGCAATGGCCAAGTCGGCCATATTACCCATGGAACAGCGGTGCCGGTAGTGGGCAATCTTCGGCTTGACTGTTCCTCCCATCGATCCAATGAACACCCTTTGCTGCCGCGATCCCTGAAAAGTGACCAGCTCGCTGCCGGTAGCGTCGATGGCTGTGGGGATGGTGGCTTTTGAGGTCATACCGGTGTCGGCAAAGGTCAGAGGCCCAGGGCGGTGGCGCCTTGCAGGCGTTGCAGCACCGTGTGCTGCATGGCGGGCGGGGCGGTGTGCAGCAGCTGCGGCCAGTCGGTGCGGGCCAGTCTCACGACATCCCGTAACAACGCCAGGTGCCTTGGCACGCGCAGCAGGCCGGCGGTTTTGAGCAAGGCTTCCATGTCGTGCCAGGTGAAGGCGCGCAGGGTGCGGTCGATGGCGCGGTTGACGGCGTAGTGGCTCTCGGGCAGGCCGTCAAAAAATGCGGCCACGCAGACGGGGTCGTACACCGGGGCGAGCTGGGGCGTGCGGCCGTCGGGGTAGATGAGGGCCCAGTTCTTCAGATGGGCGTCGGTGTTGCCCATGAGGATGAAGGCCACCATGCGGGCCAGGAACTCGCGTGTGTCGTGCACGGGCTGGCTGCTCAGGCGGTTGAGCACGCGCAGCATGGTGGCCCAGTCTTGCAGCACCCCTTTGCCATGGGTTTTGCCGTATTTCTGGCGCGGGGTGTAGCCCAGCACCTGGTTGAACTCTTCCATGTGCACGCGGGCGCCGCCGGGCAGGTGGTCAAAGCGCTGCACGGCCAGGATCTCGTTGAAGGGCACGGTGTCGGGCAGGTCGGCCTCGGCGCGGGTGATGACGCGCGCAGCGGCGCAGTTGAGGTCCAGCGCCTGGCACAGCTGGTAGCCGGTGAACTCGTTGGCCACCAGATCGGGGTGGGCGGTGGTGGGCAGCTTGAGGATCACACTGCCCGCCGTGCCCCGGCGGTGCACGGTGTAGCGGCGGCCGTCCGGCACGGCGCTGAACTTGGTGACCACGCCGGGCAGCGATGCTGCGTCTTCCACGGGGTATTCGACAAAACCGGGCTCCAGCACATCGAGGCCCTGGGTGGTGTGCCAGTGGCGCACCACGTCCGGGATGCCTTCCTGCGCGGGCACGGGCTCCACCTCCAGCGCGCCCATCAGGTCGTGACCGGCGGCGGCCAGCAGCTCGAACTCGTCATCGGGGCTGCAGCCGCGCTCGCGCGCCAGCCGGTCGCGGTTGTGGCCCTCGGGCAGCAGGTTTTGAAAATACACGGGCCAGCGCCCATCGGTGCGCACCAGCCGCGTATCGCGCGCCGACGCCAGGATCTGCTGCGTGGCCGCCTCGTCCGCACCCCGGTAGCTGAGCGACAGGGTGGGCCGCTGCGGGTTGCGGATGTAGCTCTCATCAAACGAGACCCGCAGGATGTCGCCGTACTGCGAGAGGTAGCCAATCGCCTCGCGCGCGCCCGCGCTGCCGTCCGCTTGCGGCGGGCGGTGCAGGTACAGGCGCAGATAGCGGATGGCGGTGCTCATGGCATGGTGGTCGGTCGGGCTTGCGGGGCGTCGCCAGGGTCAGCGGCGCAGGCCATCTACGACAGAGGGCGGGGCATCCACCCCTTCGGGCTGACCCAGAAACTTGCCGCCCGACTGGATGAATGCCTCCAGGCTGGGCCGCAGGCTGCTGGGTACGGCGATGATGTCCATGCCCAGCACGCGCGCCATCTCGGCCAGGGTGGAATAGCGGGGGTCCAGGTCGCCGCCTTCGGTGCGCTGCACCGTCATGCGGCTCAGGCCCGCACTTTCGGCGAGCTGGGCCTGCGTCATCTGGTGGGCCTTACGGGCAGCGGCGAGGGTGGGTATGAGATCGATTGACATGATGATGTTTATACTCTTTTTTTAATTAAAGAGTATTTAAATATTCAAATTTTCGCCAGCATAGGTCTGAATCAAGGTGGCACTACTGCAGGCAACACCTCGCTGCGATCGCCGCAAAACCGCCGAGCCTCCTCCACCAGCCACTCCCGCACCAGCTCCATTGATGGGCTGGGGTGGGTGGTGGTCACAAATGAATACGCTGCGCGCGACAGCACGCTGCGCCCCAGCAGCGGCACCAGGCGCCCGGCCTTCACGTCCTGCAGCACCAGCGCTGCGCGGCCCATGGCAATGCCCTGGCCGGCCAACGCAGCGCCCAGGGCCAGCTGCGACAGGTTGAACTGCTGGCCACCGGCCCAGGGTGGAGGCGTGGCGCCCATCTCGGCAAACCAGTGCTGCCATTCCTCATACGTGTCCGCGCCGTCCCAGGCGCTGCCGTCGTGCAGCAGCCAGTCGCCGCGCAGGTTCTGCGGGCGGGTGATGGGCGGGTGGCGGGCCAGGAACTCGGGGCTGGCCACGGGGATGAGCCATTCGTCCAGGAACACGGTGGCGTTCAGGTCGCGGTAGCCGCCCAGGTCAAAGCGCACGGCAGCTTCGATGCCGCCCTGCACCATGCGGGTGCGGTCCAGGGTGTGGAACTCGCCAAACACGCGCAGCCCGGTGTGTGGGTGCTGGCGAAAGAAATCGCCCAGCCGGGGCGTGAGCCAGCTCATGGCAAACGAGGGCGAGCAGCTCAGCGTGGCGGTGGCGGCCTCTGCCGGCTGGCGCATTTGGGCCAGGGTGCTTTCGATGGCGTCAAAGCTCTCGCGCAGCACCACGGCCAGCCATTTGCCCTCGGGCGTGGGCACCAGGGCGCGCGGCGTGCGCAGGAACAGGGGGCGGCGCAGCCAGTCTTCGAGCTGCTTGACCTGCTGGCTGACAGCGCCCTGGGTGATACACAACTCGGCTGCCGCCTTGGTGAAGCTGCCGTGGCGCGCTGCTGCATCAAAACTGCGCAGCCAGGCAAGCAGGGAAGGAGAGAGGCGAATGTCCATTATCAATACTAATGCATTGCTCACTATAAATGGCTTGTGACAGGCGCGTGACGGGCGAAGAATGTGGGCAAGACGTACCAAGACCAATGTGCCATGACACTTGCCGAACGCCCATCTGCTGTGGATGCCCTGTTGGCCACCCGCCTGCGCAACGCCCAGCCTGCCCTGTGGACCAACCCGGCCCGGCAGGCGCAGCCCGCTGCGGCACTGCCCGCATTAGGGAGAACCATTAGTCTGGATGATACAAAGGCGGCTGCTGCGCGCCTCGTCCGTTTTGCCGGGCTGCTGGCGGAGGTGTTCCCCGAACTGGCTGCCACCGGGGGCGTGGTGGAGTCGCCGCTGCTGCCCGCTGCCGCGCTGCAATCCGCACTGGGCATGGCTGCAAACCAGGGTCGGCTGTTCATCAAGGCCGACCACAGCCTGCCCGTGGCAGGCTCCATCAAGGCGCGCGGCGGCATGCACGAGGTGCTGGAGTTTGCCGAGCGACTGGCGCTGCAGCATGGTCTGGTCGAGCCCGGCGGTGACTACCGCGCGCTGGCCACGCCACAGGCGCGCGAGGTGCTGGGCCGCTACCAGGTGGCGGTGGGTTCCACGGGCAATCTGGGCATGAGCATTGGCGTGGTGGCCTCGGCCCTGGGTTTCCAGGCCACGGTGCACATGTCGGCTGACGCGAAAGAATGGAAAAAGGACCGCCTGCGCCAGCGCGGTGTGCAGGTGGTGGAGCACGCGGGCGACTACGAGCGCGCCGTGGCCGCAGGCCGCGCCGAGGCGGCCAGCAACCCGATGTGCCACTTTGTGGACGATGAGCAATCGTTCTCGCTGCTGCTGGGCTACAGCGCGGCGGCCCTGCACCTGCAAAAGCAGCTGGCCGAGCAGGGCGTGGCGGTGGATGCCGAGCACCCGCTCATCGTCTACCTGCCTTGCGGCGTGGGCGGCGCACCTGCGGGCATCACCTTTGGCCTGCGGCAGGTGCTGGGGCCGCATGTGCACTGCTTTTTTGCCGAGCCGGTGCAGTCGCCGTGTTTTCTGGTGCAGATGCTGGCGGATTCGATGCAGAGCGTGGGCGGTCACCCCTCGGTCTACGACTGGGGCCTGACCAACCGCACCGAGGCCGATGGCCTGGCCGTGCCGCGCGCCTCGCTGCTGGCGGCCGAGCTGATGCGGCCGCTGCTGTCGGGCGTGTTCACTGTGGCTGACGACACCTTGTTTGCGCACCTGGTGCGGGTGCTGGACGCCCTGGGCGAGCGCATCGAGCCCTCGGCCGCCGCGGGCTTCAACGGTCCGGCGATGTTGACGGGCACCACGGCCGGGCAAGCCTGGCTGCGCAGCACGGGCATCGACGCCGTGCTGCCCCAGGCCACGCACCTGGTGTGGACCACGGGCGGTCTGCTGGTGCCCGATGCGCAGTACCAGGGCTTTGTGCAGCGCGGGCGGGCCGTGCTGGCTGCGCAGGGCTGACTTTTTTGCTTTCCCAATCTTTGTGACCTTTGGAGAAACCCCATGAACCGCAAGCAACTGCTTTTGTCTGCCGCCGTCTGTGCCGCCCTGGGGGCCACCGCGTGGGCTCCGGCCCTGGCGCAGGAGGGGGCCTTTCCCACCAAGCCGATCACGCTGGTGATTCCGTTCCCGCCCGGTGGTGCCACCGATGTGCTGGGGCGCCTCATCGGCAAGAAGCTCGGCGACAAGCTGGGCCAGAGCGTGGTGATCGACAACCGCGCGGGGGCGGGCACGGTGATTGGTGCGACGTCGGTGGCGCGGGCCGTGCCGGACGGCTATACGCTGCTCATGAGCTCGGGCACCACCTTCACCGTCAACCCGGCCGTGCGCGCCAAGCTGCCGTATGACCCGGTCAAGAGCTTCGAGCCCATTGGCATCGCGGGGCGCACGGGCCTGATCCTGCTGGCCAACAAGGATGTGCCGGCCAGTGACCTGAAGCAGTTCGTGGCCCTGGTGAAGGCTGCGCCCGACAAGTATTCGTATGGCTCGTTCGGTGCGGGCACCACCTCGCAGTTTGCGGGCGAGATGTTCTTCCATGCGGCGGGCCTCAAGATCCAGCATGTGCCGTACAAGGGCAGTGCGCCCGCGATGACCGACCTGCTGGGCGGGCAGATCCCGTTCACGGTGGACACCGTATCGGCCGCGCTGCCGCAGCTCAAGGACGGCAAGATCAAGGCGATCGCGGTGACCTCCGGCAAACGCTCGGCCCTGTTGCCCAAGGTGCCTACACTGGCGGAAAGTGGCTACCCGGGCCTGGAGATGGACACCTGGCTGGCCATGGTGGCCCCGCGCGGCCTGCCACCGGCCGTGAAGACGCGGCTGGAACAGGCGCTGGCCCAGGTGGTGTCAGACCCCGAGACGCGTGACAAGATGATCGCAGTGGGGTTTGAGCCGTCCTATGCTCCGTCCACGGCACTGGCCGAGCTGATCGACAAGGAGCTGCCGCTGATGCGTGCCATCGCACAGCGCGCTGGCATCACCGCCGACTGAGCGCCGTGTGAACAAGGAGACAAACCCGAGATGACCACAACAAGTCCCCAAGCCCTGGTCGAGCTGACGGCCAATGAATTGCGCCACCGCATCGGCACGCGCGAGATTTCTCCGGTGGAACTGCTCGACGCCTGCATCGCGCGCATCGAGGCGGTGAACCCCTATGTGAATGCCGTCACCGCCACCTGCTACGACCGCGCCCGCACCGAGGCCCAGGCCGCCGAGCAGGCCGTGCTGCGCGGCGAGCCGCTGGGCCTGCTGCATGGCCTGCCCATGGGCGTGAAGGACCTGGAGGCCACGGCGGGCTTGCTGACCACCTATGGATCGCAGATCTACCGCGAGCACATTCCTGCCGAGGACAACGTGCTGGTGGCGCGCCTGCGTGCCGCGGGCGCGATCGTGACCGGCAAGACCAACATCCCCGAGATGGGCGCGGGCGCCAATTCGCGCAACACCGTGTGGGGCGCCACGGGCAACCCGTTCAACCCCCACCTGAACGCCGGGGGCTCGTCGGGTGGCTCGGCCGCTGCGCTGGCGTGCGACATGCTGCCGGTGTGCACGGGCTCGGACACGGGCGGGTCGCTGCGCATTCCGGCGTCCATTTGTGGCGTGGTGGGTTTCAGGCCATCGCCCGGCGTGGTGCCCAGCTCGCGCAAGCTGCTGGGCTGGACGCCGATTTCAGTGGTGGGCCCCATGGGCCGCACGGTGGAAGAAGCCTGCCTGCAGCTGGCTGCATCGGCGGGCATGTCGGCGGGCGACCCGCTGAGCTACCCGCTGGACCCGATGAGTTTCCTTCTGCCCGAAACGGTGGACCTGAGCCGTCTGCGCGTAGCCTATACCGAGGACTTTGGTGCCTGCGCGGTGGACAACGGCATCCGCGCCGTGTTCCGTCAAAAGGTGCAGGCCATGAAGCACCTGTTTGCACGCTGCGATGCCATCGACATCGACCTGGGCGATGTGCACCGCTGCTTTGACGTGCTGCGCGCCGAGGCCTTTGTGGCCAGCACGCGCGAGGCTTACGAGCGCGACCCCGCCAGCCTGGGCCCCAACACCCGCGCCAACTACGAAATGGGCGCCACCATGACGCTGCTGGACAGCGCCTGGGCGCAGGCCGAGCAGACACGCATCCTGGCGCGGTTCCAGAAGCTGTACGAGGACTACGACGTCATCCTGGCGCCCACCACGCCCGTATCGCCCTTTGCCTGGACCGAGCTGTTCGCCAGCCACATCAACGGCGAACCGCAGGCCAACTACTACCGCTGGCTGGCGCTGACGTACGTGACCACGCTCACCACCCACCCGGCGCTGAGCCTGCCCTGCGGGCTGGACGATGCGGGCATGCCGTTTGGCCTGCAGATCGTGGGGCGCTTCCGCGCCGACCGTCACACGCTGGGCGTGGGGCATGCGCTGGAGCAGGCGTTCAAGGGCATTACAGGGCTGGCAAGGCCCCGGCCCGACATCGCCAAGCTGATGCAGACGCACGCCGAGCCTGCTTTGACCTCCATCGTGACCGTGGCACCCGATCCCCGCGACGCCCGCAGCCTGCCGCGCGATGACCGTGCGGCATCGGCCGCGCAGGTGTCGGCTGTTTGAGCAGGAGGAGTAGATGCAAACCCTAGACACCATCGTCATCGGCGCAGGCATTGCCGGGGCCTCCGTGGCCTGGCAACTGGTGCAGCCCGGCGACGCAGGGCAGGGCGCCAGCGTGCTGCTGCTGGAGCGCGAATCGCAGCCCGGTTATCACACCACGGGCCGCTCGGCAGCGCTCTACATGGCGACCTATGGCACGCCCAACATCCAGGCGCTCACCCGCGCCAGCCGCGCTTTTTACGATGCGCCGCCACCCGAGTTTGGCACCGAGCCCATCCTCTCGCCCCGGGGGGTGGTCTATGTCGCCAGGCCGGACCAATTGGACCTGCTGAAGCAGACCTACGACGAAGCGCATGCCGCATCGCCCAATGTGCGCTGGGTGGAACAGGCCGAGCTGCTGGCGATGCTGCCCTGCCTGAAGCCCGAGGCCGTGGCCGCCGGCATGAGCGAGCCCGAGGCGGCCGACATCGACGTGAACGCCCTGCACCAGGGCTACCTGCGTGGCCTGCGCCAGCGCGGCGGCCAGGTGCTGACGAACGCCGAGGTCACGGCCGTGCGCCGCGAAGGCGATGCGTGGCAGGTGACGCTGGCCGATGGGCGGGTGTTTGCCGCCCCCACCATCGTCAACGCTGCAGGCGCCTGGGCCGACGTGGTAGCGGGCCTGGCGGGCGTGCCGCCCATCGGGCTGGAGCCGCGCCGGCGCACGGCGTTTACATTCCCGGTGCCCGAGGGCATGGACGCCACCCACTGGCCCGCCGTGATCGGCATCGACGAGAGCTTTTACTTCAAGCCCGATGCGGGGCAACTGCTGGGCTCACCCGCCAATGCCGACCCCACGCATCCGCACGATGTGGTGCCCGAGGAGCTGGACGTGGCCACCGGGATCTATCACATCGAGGAAATGACCCGCTTCCAGATCCGCCGCCCGTCGCACACCTGGGCCGGGCTGCGCTCGTTTGTGCCGGATGGCGACATGGTGATCGGCTGGGACAACCATGTGCCCGGCTTTTTCTGGCTGGCCGGGCAGGGTGGTTACGGCATCCAGAGTGCTGCGGGGGCCTCGTTGCTGGCGCGGCAGCTGTTGCGCAGCGAGCCGCTGGCGGAAGAACTGCTGCGCGAGGGTGTGGTGGTGGAAGGGTTGTCGCCCGCGCGTTTGCGCTGACCTTGCTTGCGTGGCAAGCAGCCCGGGACTTTCAGAGCCTGTTGACGATTTCGCTCCAACCTTTGGGGCAGCGGTCTTTGCGGGATGGGATGCGCGGTGCGGCGCCTGAAGTGTGCGTGCGCAGTTGCCGGGCGGAACAGGCATTGCGCCTGGCGGTGGGGCAGAAAAGCCGGCGCCTTGCACCAACTGGGGCCACAGAAGCTCGGGGCGGAACCGCCCGGCATCGATGAAGATTGGAGTTTTTGGGCTTTGCCGCTGGCTGGAAAATCGCTGGCGGCTGTGATTTATACAGCGGTTCCAGCCGGCCGGGCCTGAACCTCGGCCCGCGCCGCATGCGCGGGTGTCTGCTGGCGTGCCTGCAGCTGGGTGCGCACAAAAGCCTCGAAATGCTCGGGCAGCAGCGGGCGGCTGAAGTGGTAGCCCTGCACCTGGTCGCAGCCCTGTGCGCGCAGATAGTCCAGTTGCTCGGCGGTTTCCACGCCTTCGGCGATGGTGGTCATGCCCAGGCTGTGGGCGATCTGGACGATGGCGGTGGCAATGGCCTGGTCGTCTGGGTCGGTGCCGATGTCGCGCACGAAGGACTGGTCGATCTTGAGCTGGTTGATGTGAAAGCGCTTGAGGTAGCTGAGCGACGAGTAGCCGGTGCCGAAGTCGTCGATCGACAGGCGGATGCCGCGCTGGCTCAGCTCCTGCATCTTCTGTGCGGCAACTTCGGGGGTTTTCATGGCCACGGCTTCGGTCAGTTCAAGTTCGAGGCCTTCGGGGGGAACGCCAGTTTGCTGCAGCAGCTGGCTGACCATGTCGGTCAGCCCGGGTTGGCCAAACTGCACCGCCGAGAGGTTGACCGCCATGGTCATCATCGGCAGGCCGCTGTCGAGCCAGGCGCGCAGCTGGCGCAGCGCGGTCTGCAGCACCCACTCGCCAATGGGCACGATGAGGCCGTTGGCCTCGGCCAGCGGGATGAATTCGGCCGGCGACACCATACCCCATTGCGGGTGGTTCCAGCGCAGCAGGGCTTCGGCACCGATGATGCAGTCGTCATGCAGCGACACCTGCGGCTGGTACTCGAGGTACAGCTCGCCGCGCGGCAGGGCCTGTTTTAAAGCGTTGCCCAGGGCCAGCATGCGGGAGGAATGCGCCTGCATCTCGGGCGTGAAGAAGCGGTAGCTGTTGCGCCCTTCTTCCTTGACGCGGTACATGGCTGTTTCGGCGTTTTTCAGCAGGGAATCGAGCTGCTGGCCGTCATCGGGTGAGATGGCGATGCCGATGGATGCGGTCACGAACATCTCTTGCCCCGCCACCTGCACCGGCTGTGCCAGCAAGTCCAGCAAGCCGGTGCAGAGCTTGGCGGTTTCGTCCTGGCTGGTGTGGGGTAGCAGGGCGACAAAATCATCGCCCGAGTGGCGCGACAGCGTGGCGTCGTCAGGCAGATCGGAGCGCAGGCGCTGGGAGACTTCCAGCAGCAGCAGGTCGCCCACGTTGTGACCCAGCGAGTCGTTGATGTCCTTGAAACGGTCCAGGTCGATCCACAGTACGGCCAGGGCGGTACTTTGGCGGATGGCGTAATCAAAGTGCTTGCCCAGCATGGTGCGGTTGGGCAGGCCGGTGAGCTGGTCGTGGTGCGAGAGCTGCTGGATGCGCGCGGCGGCCAGTTTGCGCTCGGTCACGTCTTCTTTGTGGGCGAGGTAGTGGGTGACTTCGCCCTCTGCATTGCGCACCGGGTAGATGAGCACCGATTCGGTGTATTCGCGGCCGCTTTTGCTGCGGTTGATGAGATCTCCCTGCCACGATTTTCCTTGCTGGAGCCGGGCCCACATGCCCTGGTAGGTGGCAGCGGGCGTTTTGCCCGATTGCAGGACGTTCGGGTTCTTCCCCAGCACTTCGGCGGCAGTGTATTCGCTGGAGCGGGTGAAGGCGTCGTTCACGTATTCGATGCGGCCTTGCAAGTCGGTGATGACGATGGGCAGAGGACTTTGCGCAACGGCCTGAGAGAGCTTGCGCATGGCCTCTTCGCTCTGCAGGCGCTGGGTGATGTCGCGCGAGATGACCACGAAGTGCTGGCCATGGCCCGGCTGGGGAGGCTTGCGCGCCACCGAGAGCTCGAACCAGCGTTGGCCGTCGGGCACCCTCAAGGGCAGCACCCGGCCGCGCGAGAAGCCCTGCTGGCGTGCTTCTTCCAAGGCGGCCAGGGTGATGTCGGCTGCTTCGGCGGGCAGCGCTTCCTGCAGGGTCTTGCCCAGCAGTAGGCTGGCGGGGGCGGCCAGGCTGCCCGCATGGCCTGCGCGCACATCCACGTAGCGCCCTTCGTCATCGAGTTCCAGCATCGGGTCGGGCAGGGCGTCCAGCGTGGCCTGCAGCTGCTGTTGCGAGGCGCGCAGCAGGGTGTAGGGCTGTTGCACGGTTTCGACAAAGACAGCGCGGTACAAAAAGGCGTAGGCGAGCGCCTTGTAGATGTGGCCCACCGTGTTGTAGGTATCGGTGACGCCGGTGTAGCGCGTGAAGAAAAACTCACTCAGCGCCATGGTGCACGCCGCCGCAAACAGGCCGCTGGTGTTGAAGCTGCGCTGCCGCCGCATGTGCCTGAGCAGCAGCGCGGCGGCGGCCAGGTACAGGGCCATCAATGCATATTCGAAGCCGATCTTGAACGCGGTGAGCCCCTGGCCGGGAACAAAGGTTTCGGGCAACAGGTGCGGGGCCAGAAAAAACAGCCCGTACAAGGCTGCAACCAGCAACAGCACCATGGCCAGCAGCGACCATGCGCAGGGCCGCGAGGCGCTGGTGCTCCAGGGAAGCCATGCCACGGCGAGAAAGGTCAGTGCGCTCAGCAGCCGTGCGGCCAGCCAAAAATGAATGCCCTTTTCGGTGGAGTTGGGGGTGATGAAGTCGGGCATGCCGTTGTACGACAGCATGTGGCCGAAGTCGAGCAGGCCCACGCCAAGGAAGGCGCAGCCCAGCAACAGCGCGTTGCGTGGCAACTGCTCATGCTTTGCGCTCCAGACCACACCAAAGGTGAGCGCTGCCACCACGATCGCCAGCGTCTCCAGCGCCATGTGCAGCGGCAGGTAGTGCGCCACGCCCCGCATGCCGGGCAGGGAGGGCAGTGCCATGACCAGCACCAGCACCAGCAAAAGGGCACCCACGGCACGGATGGACTGGCGTGCTGCGGGCTGGTGGCTGGTGTGTATCAGCATGGGCGGGTGGGTTGCTTCTTGCCCGAGGTGGCGAGAGTGCCCAGCGGAGTATATTTGTATAAGAGTGTAGTGTTTGTGATGATATGTTTATAGGCCATGCGGCTAGTCCGCTGGACCGGGCCAGCCGACGCGCCCCTGACCATGGTCGTTGACGCGCTGCACAAAGGCGCTGGCTTGGGTTTCGGGCAGGCGCAGCTGAAGGGTGACGAGCGAGCCATGTTGCACGCCCAGCAGCTCGGCGCCTGCGGCCTCGATCTCGCGGCGCAGCAAGCCTTCGAGCGCATAGGGCACCAGGCATTGCAGCGTGGCCATGCGTTGCAGCTGCACCTTGGGCGCCGTGAGCAGGGCCTGGGCCACGCAGTCGGTATAGGCACGCACCAGGCCGCCGGCACCCAGCTTGACGCCGCCAAAGTAGCGCACCACCGTGGCCAGCACGCCGTCGAGGTCCTGGTGGCGCAGTACGTCCAGCATGGGGCGCCCGGCGGTGCCGCCGGGCTCGCCGTCGTCCACCGCGGCCGATTGCCCGCCCGCCAGCAGTGCCCAGCAGATATGGGCTGCGCCGGGGTGCTGCTTCCAGAGCGCATCGACATGGACCTGGGCGCTGGCGCGGTCGGCCATGGGCTGCACGCAGCCGATGAAGCGGCTTTTCTTGATGGTGATGTCGCTGTGCGCGGGCGCAGCCAGGGTCTGGGGCATGGGGCGCGAGCTTAACGCGCGTGCCAGACCCAGTGCCAGGCTCGCCGGATTCAATGTGCAGGCTCTAAGGTGCGAATCGGTGGCGTCGAGTGATGCAACAGCTGCAGCAGGTCGAGTTGCTTGGACGTGCCGGTCTTGGAGAATATGTGCTGCAGGTGTGTGCGAATAGTCGGCTCACTGATACCCAGCATATCGGCCGCCTCCGTGCCGCTCAGCCCCTGGGAAAGCGCCTGCAGCACGCGCAGTTCGCCTCCGGTGAGCCCGTGCAGCTTGGCGAAGGCCTCACCCGGCATGCATGTCGCCTGAACAGGATCCTGCATGAAAACTGCGACCGATGCGGCAAAGGACGCAAAAATGCCGTGGCGCTGAGTGCTCTCAATCGGAAGAAGGGTCGCAACGTATCCGCCGCCGAATCCAGCGGGTATCGCCACGAAATGTTCGCCCATGTTCCTCACCGCATCATCACGCGCTGCTTCTTTCATCGCCTTTGCCAGCGCATTGCGAGCCGCCAAATCCGTGGGAACAATCCGATTGTTTACCAAGTGAATCGCATTGCCCATTTTGATCTGGCATTCAGCAGCATGGTTCAAATATACGACGTGACCGTCGCGTGCTGTAAGAAAAACACCAGCAACAAGCCCATTCAATGTGTTTTCCAGCATTTCCGATCTGATCGCCCTGATATCCAGCATTTCGGAGATGGCCAGTGCGCGGCATACATGTGGCGAGAGAATTTTGAAAAGAGTGAGGTCACGTTGTTGAAAATCAGGTTCGTTTTCGCTTCGTGACGCATGCAGGGAGGTCATGCGTTCTTCGGTTTTTATCATGGGGAAGCAGGCCATGTCCTGGAGTCCATACGGTTTTAGTACCTCTTGAAAGAACCGAGTTTCGAGCAACTGGTAACGCTCCATTGAAAATGCCCGGAGGTCCCCGTTATTTGAGTCGATGTTGGCAGCCGCCATTGAATTTTCTGCATAATGATCTTTCAGCATTTGAAAAAACTCTGGCTGATAGCCGAATGCGAACGACTGTTTGTTTTGTACGTTCCGCAGGTCATGAACGAATATTCCGCCCGCTGCGCTTTTGCTGAACTCTGCAATCTTTTGGCAAGTGGACTGCCAGCGCTGCGGATCGAGCGCGCAGTTATAGATCGAACCTATCAGGTTGGTTAATTCTTCAGTAGAAATCACCTCCAAGCCGATCATGGAGTCCCCCAGTTCGCAGGATGTTGAAAAGCCATGCCATGGATTTTCATGAGGACACGGCCCACGCTTGCGTGAAAATTGTACTTGGCCTTCTCGGAATACCGCCGAACCCTCGAAAGATTGGTACCTATTTTTCTGATATCAAACGCATATATATGTAAAAAATTTAATATGCAGAGGGTCTTGTTTCAACTGGCTTTATTTATTGGTGTCATTGCTTCCGATGACGCGTGGGGCAGGTGCGTTGCCTAAGCTCAACGCGTGACCAAGATGCCCTGTGCGCATCGCCGTGGCGATGGTGCATTCATCGGGACGAATGGCTCACAAAGATATAGCTCCAGGAGCCAATGATGACCAAAAAAGCCAATACCTCAGTCAGCGAATTGCCAGGCAGTTCTCTATCTCCCACCTCGCCAGACGAGCGTGAAGCATGCATGGCATGGGAAATTGAAATGGATCGCTTGATCTTGGCGCCTCTGCGTCGATGGCCGATACGATCCTCCATCAGTCGGCTGGGCGCCGTGATTCTCGGTGGCGTGCTACTTGCCTCCTGCGGTCCAGACGTGAATGACGTTGGAATGTCCGCGGCTGCATCGATCAGTGGTGAGTCAGAAAAAGATGCTTCGAGACTGCCGTTGCTGGAACGGCTTGATCACATGGTGGTGAACCAACACAGCACTGCGCACGATTCAGACTTGCCGGGAGTGTCCGTCGCCTCGTATTGACTGTACTTTTGTCATTCGGGTAGTTGGCAAAGCAAGCAAATGCCTCGGGTTACCAAGCCCTTGCCCAGACGGGGGCAAGGGCCGTCACTGCGACAAAAATGCCTTGCCGCCGTAAAATCGCGGGTTACCCACCAAGACCGCGTCCCGCCACGACCCTGGGCGCCCGCACCCTCCGCATGAACGCCCCCGTTGACGTCTCCTTTTTTGCGCGCGCCGCCAAGCCCTTGACCAGCTACCGCCCGTACTGGGCCAAGCGCTTTGGCACGGCCCCGTTCTTGCCGATGAGCCGCGCCGAGATGGAGCAGCTGGGCTGGGACAGCTGCGACGTGGTGCTGGTGACGGGCGACGCCTACATCGACCACCCGAGCTTTGGCATGGCGGTGATCGGGCGCACGCTGGAGGCGCAGGGCTTTCGCGTGGGCATCATCGCCCAGCCCGACTGGCAAAGCGCCGAGCCCTTCAAGGCGCTGGGCAAGCCCAACCTGTTCTGGGGCATTACGGCCGGGAACATGGATTCGATGATCAACCGCTACACGGCTGATCGCAAGATCCGCAGCGACGACGCCTACACCCCCGGCGACGTGGCCGGCAAGCGCCCCGACCGCGCCGCCATCGTCTACAGCCAGCGCTGCCGCGAGGCCTACAAGGACGTGCCCATCGTGCTGGGCGGCATCGAAGGCAGCCTGCGCCGCATTGCGCACTACGACTACTGGAGCGACAAGGTGCGCCGTTCCATCGTGGTCGATTCCAAGTGCGACCTGCTGCTGTTTGGCAACGCCGAGCGCGCCCTGGTCGAGGTGGCGCACCGCATTGCCGCGCGCGAGCCGGTGGAAAACATCACCGACGTGCGCGGCACGGCCTTTGTGCGCCGCACCACGCCTGAAGGCTGGTTCGAGATCGACTCCAGCAGTGTTGATCTGCCGGGCCGCGTGGACGAGCACATCAACCCCTACCAGACCACCAGCGAGCAGGCGGCGGGGCAGGGCAGCAGCTGCAGCAAGGAAGATGCTACGGTTTCAGTAGCTGCTGGCGCAGAAGCAGCGGGCGCTGCAGGCCAAAAAGATGCCAAACCCTCTGGCAGCACCCATGCGCTCACCTTCGTGCCCAACCCCGCCATGCAGGGCAAGCACAAGGGCCCGCCGCGCGAGCGCACCGTGATCCGCCTGCCCAGCTACGAGCAGGTGAAAAGCGACCCGGTGCTGTATGCCCACGCCAACCGCGTGATGCACCTCGAAACCAACCCCGGCAACGCCCGCGCCATGGTGCAGGCGCACGGCGAAGGGGCCACGGCGCGCGATGTGTGGCTGAACCCGCCGCCCGTGCCGCTGACCACGGCCGAGATGGACCACACTTTCGACCTGCCCTACGCGCGCAACCCGCACCCGCGTTATGCCGACGAGCGCGGCCGCCACGACGGCGCCACCAAGATTCCGGCGTGGGAGATGATCCGCTTCTCGATCAACATCATGCGCGGCTGCTTTGGCGGCTGCACCTTCTGCTCGATCACCGAGCACGAGGGGCGCATCATCCAGAGCCGCAGCGAGGATTCGATCATCCGAGAGATCGAGGACATCCGCGACAAGGTGCAGGGCTTCACCGGCACCATCAGCGATCTGGGCGGCCCCACGGCCAACATGTACCGCCTGGGCTGCCGCACGCCCGAGATCGAGGCCGCCTGCCGCAAGCCGAGCTGCGTGTACCCCGGCATCTGCCAGAACCTCACCACCAACCACGACCCGCTCATCCAGATCTACCGTCGGGGCCGTGCGCTCAAGGGCATCAAGAAGATCCTGATCGGCTCGGGCCTGCGCTACGACCTGGCCATCCAGTCGCCCGAGTACGTGAAAGAGCTGGTGCAGCACCATGTGGGCGGCTACCTGAAGATCGCCCCCGAGCACACCGAATCCGGCCCGCTCACCAAGATGATGAAGCCGGGCATCGGCAACTACGACAAGTTCAAGACGCTGTTCGAGAAGTACACGGCCGAAGCGGGCAAGAAGCAGTTCCTGATCCCGTACTTCATCGCCGCCCACCCCGGCACCAGCGACGAGGACATGATGAACCTGGCCATCTGGCTGAAGAAAAACGGCTTCAGGGCCGACCAGGTGCAGGCCTTCTACCCCAGCCCCATGGCCAGCGCCACGGCCATGTACCACACGGGCAAGAACCCGCTGCGCAAGGTCACGCGCGACAGCGAAGAGGTGCCCATCGTGCGCGGCGAAAAGCGCCGCCGCCTGCACAAGGCCTTCTTGCGCTACCACGACCCCAACAACTGGCCGCTGCTGCGCGAGGCGCTCAAGGCCATGGGCCGGGCCGATTTGATCGGTAACGGCAAGCACCACCTGATCCCGACCTTCCAGCCGCTCACCGATGGGGGCTACCAGAGCGCGCGGCGCACCAACTCGACGCCCTCGACGGGTTCTTCACCCGCAGCCCAGCGGGCGGCCGGCGCCACGCCTGGCAAGCCGCAGAAAGGCCGAGTGCTGACCCAGCACACCGGCCTGCCGCCGCGGGTGACTGGCGCGGCCAAACCCGGCGCGCGCAAGCCGCGCCCTTGATCTGATCAGGCCGCCTGGTTTCTGACGGGTCGTTCAGGCCCGGCGCTGATCCTGGCCTGGCCAGGTTGGATCGGCGCTTTCTTGCTGGTGTGCCAGCCGCCATGCCGGGCTTTGCTGTTGTTCTGCGCTCTGTTGGCGGCTTGGCGCAGTGCCGCTTACCCCGAAAGACCGCTGTCGCCAATGCGCCGTGCATACACCGCCAGCACGATGCGTTCTGAGTGCACCAGGTATTCGTTGAGTGCCGTGGCCGCTTGCTGCAGCTTGCCGGCCTCGAACAATTCCAGGATGTTCAGGTTCATCTCTACATAGGGCATGTGCAGAAATTCGGGGTCGTTCAGCAGGCCAAAGGCAAGCCGCAGCTCGGCCAGCACATGGGAAAACATCACGTTCAGGCGCTCGCTGTCGGCCAGCTCGACCACCGCCATGTGGAACTCCATGTTGGCCGTGCCCACGCCTTGCCAGTCGCCGGCATCTCGACAGCACTGGGCCATTTCAACGGCCTGGCGCAGGTGTTTCTTGGCCGGGTGGCGCGGGTAGGCCTGCGCCAGCGCCTGGCATTCGATCAGCCGGCGCACGCGGTAGATGTCGATGATGGACGCGATGCTGGGAATGGCCACAAACACGCCCCGGTTGGGCGCGTGCGTGAGCAGCCCCTCCTTGGTCAGCAGCCGGAACACCTCGCGCAGCGTGTTGCGCGAGATTTCCAGGCTTTCACTCAGGGCCGCCTCGGACAGGCGCTGGCCGGGTGAAAACTCGCCGTGCACGATCTTCTGGCGGATCAGCTCGGCCATGCGGTCGTTGAGGGTCTGGTGGTTGGTCGGTTCGGACTTCATGCCCGGATGGTAATTGCGATAGCGGCGCCAGGGTGCCGAACCGGGTGTGTTTTGCGTGGCGGGCGATGCAAGACGCCCGTCTGCCGCTGGATCAGCCAAAAACCACCATGGCAAGGCAAATATAAGGGTTTATACCAATCACTGTACCAACAGATTGTTGGGCACAATCTCTATTTTGTGAAACACATTGATGTTAATTGTTCAACAAAAATAAAATGTGTCTTGCAAACTTACCTTCCGGCCCGTTTGAATTGCCCATTCGACGGCCATGCGCAGCGGGTCAGATCCCAGCGCCCTGGCCTCGGGGTGGATGAACGTTGGGAACACGCGGTAACGCGAAATGTGTCTGGGGGCAGCCCCAGGTCAAACAAGGATCAATATGCTGAGTGACGTCAATCTGTGGCCGCTGATAGGGGTGGCCATCATCATCGTAGGCTTTGTCCTGCGGTTCAACCCGATGCTGGTGGTGGTGGTGACGGCCATCGGTACGGCCTTTGCTGCCGGGTTTCCTATCGACAAAATCCTGGCCACCATAGGCACCGGATTCATCAAGACGCGCAACCTGCCGCTCATCATCTTGCTGCCGCTGGCAGTGATTGGCCTGTTGGAGCGCCACGGATTGCGCCAGCATGCCCAGAACTGGATCAGCAGCATCAAGTCGGCCACGGCGGGGCGGCTGCTCATCGTCTACCTGGCTGCGCGCCAGCTCACGGCGGCTGTTGGCCTGACCAGCCTGGGAGGGCATCCGCAGATGGTGCGACCGCTGCTGGCCCCCATGGCAGAAGGCGCCACCGAGGCCCGTTACGGCACGCTGCCCGAGCGCATTCGCCACAAGCTGCGCGCCTTCTCGGCCGCAACCGACAACGTGGGCCTGTTTTTTGGTGAAGACATCTTCGTGGCATTTGGCGCCATCGTGCTGATGACCACTTTTCTGCGCGAGGCGGGTATCGATGTGGAGCCGCTGCACGTGGCGGTCTGGGGCATTCCGACCGCGATTTGCGCATTTCTCATCCACGCCTGGCGCCTGTATCGCCTCGACGGTGTGCTGGCCCGTGAGCTGGCCGCCGAGGGGATTGTTTCCCTGAGTGCCGCCGCCAAAACCCCGACCCGAGGAGTCTGATGATGACGATCACGATCCAGCATCTGTATTACCTGGTGGGGGCCGTGCTGGCCTTCACGGCCGTGGCAACCCTCACCGACCGCAGCAATGCCAAGCGCTACAGCACAGGCCTGTTCTGGGCGCTGTATGCACTGGTTTTTCTTGTGGGCGACCTGCTGCCAGCCCTGTGGGTGGGTGTGGGGGCTGTGGCGATGGCGCTGATTGCCGGCTTTGGGGGCGTTGGCGCCGGCAAGCACCAGGGCCCGAGCCCGTCGCAGTACGCTGCCAGCGCCAAGCGCCTGGGCAACAAGCTGTTTGTGCCCGCGCTGGCCATTCCGCTGGTGACCATGGTGGGCACGTTATCGGCCAAGTATCTGGCCATCGGCGGTGCGCCCCTGCTCGACCCCAAGAACACCACCCTGGTGAGCTTGGGCGTGGGCTGCGTGGTCTCGCTGGCCCTGGTTTGCTGGCTGACGCGCGAGACACCGGCCCAGGGCCTGCGCGAATCGCACCGCCTGACCGATGCGCTGGGCTGGGCCCTGGTGCTGCCGCAGATGCTGGGCATGCTGGGCCTGGTGTTCTCTGATGCGGGCGTGGGCAAGGCCGTGGCCTATGTGACCACCACCTACATCAACATGGACGTCCGCTTTGTGGCGGTGGCGGTGTATGTCGTGGGCATGGCGCTGTTCACCGTCATCATGGGCAATGGTTTTGCGGCGTTTCCGGTGATGACGGGTGGCGTGGGCGTGCCGGTGCTGGTGGGCGTGTACCACGGCGATCCGGCGGTGATGGCCGCGGTGGGCATGTTGTCGGGGTACTGCGGCACGCTGCTCACGCCCATGGCTGCCAATTTCAACATCGTACCCGCTGCGCTGCTGGAGTTGCCGGACAAAAATGCCGTCATTCGTGCCCAGGTGCCCACAGCATTGACCTTGCTGGCAGTGAATGTGTTTTTGCTCAACTTCATGATGTTCCGCTGAGGAAAGCCCGCCATGTCCACCCCCGCCGTTGACGCCACCCCGACTGTGCTGCTCACGGGTTTTGAACCGTTCGACAAGGACCCGCTCAACCCCTCCTGGGAGGTGGCTCGCGCCCTGGATGGCTGGCAGCCTGCGGGGACCGTGGTGCGTGCCGTGCAGCTGCCCTGCGTGTTTGGCGAGGCCATCGCGCACCTGGATCGGGCCCTGCAGCAGTGGCGCCCCACGCTGGTGCTCAGTCTGGGCCTGGCCGGTGGCCGCGCCGAACTGACGCCCGAGCGGGTGGCCATCAACGTGGACGATGCCCGCATCGCAGACAACGCGGGCCGCCAGCCGGTGGACGTGGCGGTTCAGCCAGGTGGCCCTGCGGCCTATTTCTCTACCCTGCCGATCAAGGCCATGGTGCGCGACATGCGTGCGCAAGGTGTGCCGGCCGCCGTGTCCAACACGGCAGGCACCTTTGTGTGCAACCATATTTTTTATGCACTCATGCACCGACTGGCTGCGTCGGGTGGCGCGGTGCGCGGCGGCTTCATCCATGTGCCGGCCCTGCCGGCACTGGCCGCCCTGCACCCCGGCATGCCCAGCATGGCGCTGGAAACCCAGGTGCAGGGATTGCAGGTGGCCATCCAGACGGCCCTGGCGGTGCACGCCGATGTGCGCGAAACCGGCGGGCAACTGCATTGAACCCTATTTTTTCTACCCAGCCATGCACTTTGCAGAGCAGGAGAACACGATGAAAATCGATTTGAACAGCGACCTGGGCGAAAGCCTGGGCGCGTGGACCATGGGCGACGACGCCGCCATGCTGGGCATTGTGAGCAGCGCCAATGTGGCCTGTGGCTTTCACGCGGGCGACCCGGCAGGTATTTTGCAGACGCTGCGGGCCGCCCAGGAGCGTGGCGTGGTGGTGGGTGCCCATGTGGCTTACCCCGACCTGCAGGGCTTTGGCCGGCGCGCCATGGATGTGGCCAGCGCCGACCTGGTGGCCGATGTGATCTACCAGATCGGCGCGTTGCAAGGCCTGGCCGCTGCGGCGGGCACCACGGTGCGCTACGTCAAGCCGCATGGTGCGCTGTACAACACCATCGCGCAAGATGCGCGCCAGGCCCAAGACGTCATCACCGCCATCCGCGCCATCGACCCCGGTCTGGTGCTGGTGGCCCTGGCCGGCGCACCGCTGGTGCAGTGGGCCCGCGATGCGGGCCTGCGCGTCGTGTCCGAAGCCTTTGCCGACCGCGCCTACACACCGGCCGGTGCGCTGGTGTCGCGCCGCGAAAAAGGCGCGGTACTGCACGATCCCGAGCTGATCGCCCGGCGCATGGCGCGCCTGGTACGCGAGGGGGTTGTCGAGGCCATCGACGGCAGCCTGGTGCGCATCGAGGCCGACTCCATCTGCGTGCATGGCGATAGCCCTGATGCGGTAGCCATTGCCCGCCAGCTGCGGGCCTGCCTGGAGCAGGACGGCATCGCCATCGCTTCATTCGCGGGGTAGGCCGTTATGCGTTTTTTGCCCGTCAACTTGAATGCGCTGCTGGTTGAGCTGGCCGATCTCGAGCAGACCCTGGCGCTGCTGGCCTCGCTGCAGAGAGCGCCCTTGCCGGGCGTGCAAGAGCTGGTGCCCGCTGCTCGGACCATTCTGGTGCGCTTTCGCCCCGCGGCCACCAGCGCGGCTGAACTGGTCCGGCAAATTGCGGGCCGGGACATTTCGCAGCGCGCCGAGCGCAGCAGCACCCTGGTCGAGATCCCCGTGCACTACGACGGCGAAGACCTGGCCGAAGTGGCGCAGATCCTGGGCATCACGCCCGAAGAAGTGGTGCGCCGCCACACCGGCAGCGAATACACCGTGGCCTTCACCGGCTTTGCCCCGGGCTTTGCCTACCTGAGCGGTGGCCACCCCAGCCTGAACGTGCCGCGCCGCAGCACGCCGCGCACCCGCATACCGGCAGGCGCCGTGGGCCTGGCGGGCAGCTTCAGTGGCGTCTACCCGCAGGCCAGCCCTGGCGGCTGGCAGATCATTGGTGTGACACCCTTGGCCATGTGGGACCTTGACCGTGCCCAGCCCGCTCTGCTGCAGCCCGGTTACCGCGTGCGATTCGTGGATATTGCTACACAATCAATAGCTGATAGTGAAATAAAACCAACGGCTACAGGCCAAAAAGGCCCTGAAAATGCTGCGTGCCGTTCGGCGCAGGCACTTGCGCCGGACCAGGCTGCGCTGAGGGTGCGCGCCACCGGCCTGCTCACCGTGTTTCAGGATCTGGGGCGCCAGGGCCAGGCGGGGCAGGGCGTGTCGGAGTCGGGCGCCATGGACCAGTCTGCCCTCAAGGTCGCCAACCGGCTGGTGGGCAACGCCAGCAACGCTGCAGCGCTCGAAACGGTAGGGGGCGGCCTGCAACTGCAAAGCCTGGGCGAGACCGTGGTGGCTGTCACCGGTGCCGACGCGCCCCTGGATCTGACCACTGCAGACGGTCGCCGCTGGAGCCTGCCGCGCCACGCCCCCGTGGCGCTGGCCCATGGCGACACCCTGGCAGTGGGCCAGCCCCGGGCGGGCGCGCGTTGCTACGTGGCCGTGCGTGGCGGCTTTGATGTGGCCGCTGTCATGGGCAGCTGCGCCACCGACACCCTGGCCCATGTCGGGCCCGCACCGTTGTCTGTGGGTGACATGCTGGGCGTGCGGCCCGCCAGCACCAGCGCGGTGGTGGGCGCTGCCGATCTGGCCACCGACGACCTGCCCACACTGGAGCAGGAGGTGGTGCTGGACGTGGTCATGGGCCCGCGCACCGACTGGTTCACCGCCGAGGCCATTGCACGGCTGGCCACCCAGCGCTGGCAGGTCACGCCCCAGTCCAACCGGGTGGGTCTGCGCCTGGCGGGCGAACTGCCGCTGGACCGTGCCATTTCCGGCGAGCTGCCCAGCGAGGGCACTGCCCTGGGGGCGCTGCAGGTGCCGCCCAGCGGCCAACCCGTGCTGTTTCTGGCCGACCACCCGCTCACCGGCGGCTATCCCGTCATTGGCGCCGTGGCGCCCTACCATCTGGACCGCGCGGGGCAGATCCCCGTCGGGGCCTGGTTGCGTTTCAACCCCATTCGCCCCTTTGCAGAGCTTTCGCCCAGCGTTTGAAAGAGTCAACCATGAAAAAAGTCTTGATTGCCAATCGCGGCGAAAACGGCCGCGCCGCGGGCGTTTCTCTACATCGCTGTGCCTGCGTAGCAGGTGACGGCGAACTCGCCACCCTTCACGTTTTCGAGGCGAAAGGTTTGATGCCATGAAAAAAGTTCTGATTGCCAATCGCGGCGAGATCGCCGTCCGCATCGCCCGCGCCTGTGCCGATTACGGAGTGCAGTCGGTGGCGGTGTATGCCAATGCCGACATCGATGCGCTGCATGCACGCATGGCTGATGAGGCCTATGGCCTCGATGGCGACCGGCCGGCCGACACCTATCTGAACATCGCCAAGCTGCTGGAGGTCGCCCGAAAGAGCGGTGCCGACGCTGTGCACCCAGGCTACGGTTTCCTGTCGGAAAACCAGGCTTTTGCCCAGGCAGTGATCGATGCCGGCCTGGCGTGGATCGGCCCACCACCCGCCACCATCGCCCAGCTGGGCGACAAGGTTCAGGCACGCAAGATTGCGCTGCAGGTGGGTGCGCCCCTGGTGGTGGGAACGCCCGACCCGGTCAAGGATGCCAGCGAGGTGCTGGCGTTTGCCGAGCAGCACGGCCTGCCCATCATCATCAAGGCGGCCTTTGGCGGCGGCGGGCGTGGCATGAAGATCGCCTGGCGCATGGACGAGGTGGCCGAGCTGTTCGACTCCGCCGTGCGCGAGGCCGTGACGGCCTTTGGCCGTGGCGAGTGCTTTGTCGAGCAGTTTCTGGACAAGCCTCGCCACATCGAGGCCCAGGTGTTGGCGGACACCCATGGCAACGTGGTGGTGCTGGGCACGCGCGATTGCTCGCTGCAGCGGCGCAACCAAAAACTGGTGGAAGAGGCCCCAGCGCCATTTTTGACCGATGCCCAGCGCGAGCGCATCCACAGCTCGGCGCGCGACATCTGCGCGGCCGCCGGCTATGTGAGTGCGGGTACGGTGGAGTTTCTGCTCAGCCAGAGCGGCGCCATCTCGTTCCTGGAGGTCAACACCCGCTTGCAGGTCGAGCACCCCGTGACGGAGCAGACCACCGGCGTGGACCTGGTGGTGGAGCAGCTGCGCGTGGCCGACGGCCTGCCGCTGTCTGTGGCGCAGACGCCCGCGCCGCTGGGCCATGCTATCGAGTTTCGTATCAACGCCGAAGACGTGGGCCGGGGCTTTCTGCCCACACCCGGCCCGGTGCAGCGTTTTGATGCGCCCTCGGGCCCCGGCGTGCGCCTGGACACGGGCGTGCAGACGGGCTCGGTGGTTCCGGGCACGTTCGACTCGCTCATGGCCAAGCTGATCGTGACCGGTGCCACCCGCGAGCAGGCACTTGTGCGTGCTCGCCGTGCGTTGCGCGAGTTTCAGATCGAGGGCGTGGCCTCGGTGCTGCCGTTCCACCGCGCGGTTATCGACCACCCCGACTTCGTGGGCGCCGATGGTTTCAAGGTGCATACGCGCTGGATTGAATCCGACTTTGCCGCGCCGCTGGCCGCCTCGATCCAGGCGCAGGCGCGCGCTGAACCACAGCCCGACGCCAGCTTGCTGCGCACCGCCATCGAGATCGACGGCCGCCGCGTCCATCTGGGCCTGCCCGCCGTGCTGCTGCAGGGGTTGGCGAATGTGTCCGGCGGGGCGGCACAGGTGACGGCACCCGAATTGGCGGTGGATGCCGGCGCGGTCACCTCGCCCATTGCGGGCAACCTGCACGCCTGGAAGGTGGCCGAGGGCGACCTGGTGCAGGACGGTGACGTGATCGCCGTGATGGAAGCCATGAAGATGGAAATGCAGGTCACCGCGCATGGCAGTGGCCGCATCACGCTGACCGCAGAGGCCGGCACCAGCCAGGCGCTGGGGGCGGTGATTGCGCGGATTGCGGGACTCTGATTGCCGCAGGGCCGCTGCCTGCGCTGCTCGATCTTTTCGCCCATGAAAAAACCGCCCGAGGGCGGTTTTTGTGTGGCTGCTGGGAGGCTCAGACCACCTTGGCAATGGCCTGGCAGACGTAGTCGATGTTCTTGCTGTTGAGCGCAGCCACGCACATGCGGCCGGTGTCGGTGCCGTACACGCCGAACTCGCTGCGCAGGCGCACCATCTGGTCCTTGGACAGGCCCGAGTAGCTGAACATGCCGATCTGGGTGGTGATGAAGGACATGTCCTTGCTCACGCCAGCGGCCTTCAGGCCATCGACCAGCTTTTGGCGCATGGCCTTGATGCGCACGCGCATCTCGCCCAGTTCCTTTTCCCACAGTGCGCGCAGTTCGGGGTTGCCCAGCACGGCAGCCACGATGGCGCCACCGTGGGTGGGCGGGTTGGAGTAGTTGGTGCGGATGGCGATCTTGAGCTGGCTCAGCACGCGGTCGGCTTCTTCCTTGCTGCTGCCGACCACGCTCAGGGCGCCCACGCGCTCGCCGTACAGGCTGAAGCTCTTGGAGAAGCTGGTGGAGACGAAGATGTTCAGGCCAGCGGCCACAAACTTGGCGATCACGGCGCCGTCTTCGGCGATGCCGTAGCCAAAGCCCTGGTAGGCCATGTCCAGGAAGGCGGTGAGGTTGCGTGCCTTCACGGCGGCGATCACCTGGTCCCATTGGGCGGGGGTGATGTCGTAGCCGGTGGGGTTGTGGCAGCAGGCGTGCAGCAGCACGATGGTGCCTTCGGCGGCGGCGTTCAGCTTGGCCAGCATGCCGTCGAAGTTGATGCCGCCCAGGCCGCCGTTGGCGCTTTGGTCGAAGTAGGGGTAGGTGTCGACAGGGAAGCCGGCGTTGGTGAACAAGGCGCGGTGGTTTTCCCAGCTGGGGTCGGAAATCAGCACGGTGGCGTTGGGGCTGATCTTTTTCAGGAAGTCGGCGCCGATCTTCAGGCCGCCGGTGCCGCCAATGGCTTGCACGGTGGCCACGCGGCCGCTCTTGACCACGTCGGAGTCCGCACCGAACACCAGGCCCTTCACGGCGGCGTCGTAGGCGGCAATACCGTCGATGGGCAGGTAGCCACGGGCGGTGGGCTTGTCCATCATGGCCTTTTCAGCGGCCTGCACGCACTGCAGCAGGGGCAGCTTGCCGTTGTCGTCGAAATAAACGCCCACGCCCAGGTTGACCTTGTTGGGGTTGGTGTCTGCGGCGAATTGTTCGTTCAGCCCCAGGATGGGGTCGCGGGGGGCCATTTCGACGGCGGTGAACAGAGACATGAAAATCCTTGAAAGGTTGTCAGTAGCGAAGAATCCGGGCGTGGTGTACTGTGCCGGGTTCCGCCGATTTTAACGGGCGGCCTGCTCGTCCCGTTGACCACGCCCCATGCCAGATATCACCGAAGTCATCACTGAAAAGCAGGACGGCGAGTGCGTCCGCTTCCCCGATTCCCCCTTCGAACTGTTCCAGCCCTATCCGCCGGCGGGCGACCAGCCCGAGGCCATTGCCAAGCTGGTGGAGGGTCTGCAGGACGGCGAGACCTTCCAGACGCTGCTCGGTGTGACGGGCTCGGGCAAGACCTTCACCATGGCCAATGTGATCGCGCGCATGGGCCGCCCTGCCATCGTGTTCGCGCCCAACAAGACGCTGGCCGCGCAGCTGTACAGCGAGTTCCGCGAGTTCTTCCCCAGGAACGCCGTCGAATACTTCGTGAGCTACTACGACTACTACCAGCCAGAGGCTTACGTGCCCCAGCGCGACCTGTTCATCGAGAAGGACAGCGCGATCAACGAGCACATCGAGCAGATGCGATTGAGCTGTACCAAGAGCCTGATGGAGCGCAAGGACGTAGTCATCGTGGCCACCGTGTCGGCGATCTACGGCATTGGCGAGCCCGAGAGCTACCACCGCATGGTGATGACATTGCGCACGGGCGACAAGCTGGGCCAGCGCGATGTGATTGCCCAGTTGATCCGCATGCAGTACCAGCGCAACGAAGCGGACTTTTCGCGCGGCAAGTTCCGCGTGCGGGGCGACACCATCGACGTGTTCCCGGCCGAGCATTCCGAGCTGGCGATGCGCATCGAGCTGTTTGATGACGAGATCGAGAGCCTGCAGCTGTTCGACCCGCTCACGGGACGCGTCAAGCAGAAGATTCCGCGCTTCACCGTGTACCCCAGCAGCCACTACGTGACCCCGCGCGACAAGGTGCTGGCGGCAGTGGAGACCATCAAGCTGGAGCTGGCCGAGCGCCTGCAGCAGCTGCTGGCCGACGGCAAGCTGGTGGAGGCCCAGCGGCTGGAGCAGCGCACACGCTTTGACCTGGAGATGCTCAGCGAGGTAGGGCACTGCAAGGGCATCGAGAATTACACGCGCCACCTGTCGGGCGCCGCGCCGGGCGACCCGCCGAGCACGCTGACCGACTACATGCCCAAGAACGCCATCATGTTCCTGGACGAGAGCCACCAGATGATCGGCCAGCTCAACGCCATGTACAGCGGCGACCGATCACGCAAGACCACGCTGGTGGAATATGGTTTTCGCCTGCCATCGGCGCTGGACAACCGCCCGCTCAAGTTCGAGGAGTTCGAGCAGCGCATGCGGCAGGTGATCTTTGTTTCGGCCACGCCGGCCGACTATGAAAAAACCCATTCGGGCCAGATCGTGGACCAGGTGGTACGTCCCACCGGCCTGGTGGACCCGGTGGTGGAAGTGCGTCCCGCCACCCACCAGGTGGATGATGTGCTGCAGGAAATACGCATTCGCGTTGAAAAGCATGAACGCGTACTCATTACCACGCTGACCAAGCGCATGGCCGAGCAGCTGACCGACTATCTGACGGACAACGGCGTGAAGGTGCGCTACCTGCACAGCGACGTGGACACCGTGGAGCGCGTCGAAATCATCCGCGATCTGCGCCTGGGGGCGTTCGACGTGCTGGTGGGCATCAACCTGCTGCGCGAAGGGCTGGACATTCCCGAGGTGTCGCTTGTGGCCATCCTGGACGCCGACAAGGAAGGCTTCCTGCGCGCCGAGCGCAGCCTGATCCAGACCATCGGCCGCGCGGCGCGCAATCTGAACGGCAAGGCCATCCTGTATGCCGACCGGATGACCGACTCGATGAAAAAAGCCATCGGCGAGACGGAACGTCGGCGCGTCAAGCAGATCGCACACAACAAGGCCCACGGAATCACGCCACGCAGCATTGTCAAGCGGGTAAGAGACCTGATTGACGGGGTTTACAGCGAAAAGGCCGGCAAGGACGCCGAGCGGCTGGAGCAGGAAGCGATACAGCGTGCGCAGGTGGAGGACATGTCGGAGAAGGATGTGGCGCGCGAGATCAAGCGTCTGGAAAAACTCATGCTGGAACATGCGCGCAACCTGGAATTCGAGCAGGCAGCACGCGTGCGCGACCAGTTGACACGGCTCAAGGACCAGGCTTTTGGAGCGCATGGCAGCGATTCAGTGGCACTCTGAACGCGTGTGCCCTAAGGGCAATGGAACTTGATCGATGAAATTGTGACTTGTTGGTTTTTTAACCCGACAAAATCGATTGGGATTTATGGTATACTCTTACAAAATACTCAAGAAAAGAGCCCAACGATGAAGGGCCCTGTGCCAGGCAACTGGATGGGGCAAGGGGCGGAGACGGTGCAGGCGCTGCGCATTTGCCAGGGCCCGCAGTTTTATAACGAACAAGCGTAGACAAGGAGCTTGCGATGCGTCTCACAACCAAAGGCCGTTTTGCGGTCACCGCCATGATTGACCTGGCTTTGCGCCAGAACAATGGCCCTGTCACGCTGGCGGCCATCAGCCAGAGGCAACAAATTTCGCTGTCCTACCTGGAGCAGCTCTTTGGCAAGCTGCGCCGCCACGAGCTCGTGGAATCCACCCGGGGGCCCGGCGGTGGCTACACCCTGGCCCGCAAGGCGGCCGACATCACGGTGGCCGACATCATCGTTTCGGTGGATGAGCCAATTGATGCCACGCAGTGTGGTGGCAAGGAAAATTGCCTGGGCGAGGCGGGGCGCTGCATGACGCATGAGTTGTGGGCTTCGCTCAACCAGCGCATGGTCGAGTTCCTCGACTCCGTCACGTTGCAGAAGCTGGTGGACGAGCAACTGGCCAAGGGCGTGCAGATCGAGGACAAGCCCGTTGCGCGGCGCGCTATCTCCACGACTCCCGTGGTCAAGCCCATTCGCGTGAATGCACCCAATTCGGTGTTCGCGCTGGGTAACGTCTTCGCCAAATCCTGATACCTGGGGCGCCCGGTTCGGCCCTGGGGTCGGCACCGCCCTGAACGTGTTTCTCGAACCTTGTTTTTTTGAGTTTGCCAGCCGGAAATTTTTACTGAGCCAGCCATGGACATGACCCCGCATTTCCCCATCTATCTCGATTACGGCGCCACCACGCCGGTGGATCCACGCGTTGTGGATGCCATGATTCCGTGGCTGCGCGAACATTTCGGCAACCCCGCTTCCCGCAGCCACGCCTGGGGCTGGGAGGCCGAAGAGGCCGTGGAAAAAGCACGCGTGCAAGTGGCCGACCTGATCGGTGCCGACCCCCGCGAGATCGTCTGGACCAGCGGTGCCACCGAGTCCATCAACCTCGCCTTGAAGGGTGCCGCCCATTTCTACCAGGGCAAGGGTAAGCACCTCATCACCCTCAAGACCGAGCACAAGGCCGTGCTGGACACCATGCGCGAGCTGGAGCGCCAGGGTTTCGAGGTGACCTACCTGGATGTGCAGGAGGATGGCCTGGTCAACATGGACGCCCTGAAGGCGGCCGTTCGCCCCGACACCATCTTGATCAGCATCCTGTTCGTGAACAACGAAATCGGTGTGATCCAGGACATTCCGGCCATTGGCGCCCTGTGCCGCGAGAAAGGCATCCTGCTGCATGTGGATGCCGCGCAGGCCACAGGCCGGGTCGAGATCGACATGAGCGTTCTGCCGATCGACCTGATGAGCATGACGGCCCACAAGACCTACGGCCCCAAGGGTGTGGGCGCCTTGTTTGTGCGCCGCAAGCCCCGCGTCCGCCTGGAAGCACAGATGCACGGTGGTGGCCACGAGCGCGGCATGCGTTCGGGCACGCTGCCCACGCACCAGATCGTGGGCATGGGCGAGGCCTTTCGCATCGCCAAGGAAGAAATGGCCGAGAGCAATGCCAAGGCTCGCGCATTGCAGCAGCGCCTGCTCAATGGCTTGAAGGATATCGAGCAGGTGTTCATCAATGGCAGCCTGGAGCGCCGGGTGCCGCAGAACCTGAACATGAGCTTCAATTTCGTCGAAGGCGAATCGCTGATCATGGGGATCAAGGGTTTGGCGGTGTCGTCGGGCTCTGCCTGCACTTCGGCCAGCCTGGAGCCCAGCTATGTCCTGCGCGCCCTGGGCCGCAGCGACGAACTGGCACACAGCAGCCTGCGCATGACCATTGGCCGTTTCACCACCGAAGAAGAGATCGACTACGCCATTGGCACCATTCGTGAAAACGTGGCCCGCCTGCGCGAACTCAGTCCGCTGTGGGAGATGTACCAGGACGGCATCGATATCAGCACCATCCAGTGGGCAGCGCACTGAATTCCTGAAGATTTCTGAAGAATTGAAGAGGTACACATCATGGCTTACTCCGACAAAGTGGTTGACCATTACGAAAACCCCCGCAACGTGGGTTCGTTCGACAAGGGTGACGATTCCGTGGGCACCGGCATGGTGGGCGCTCCTGCCTGCGGCGACGTGATGAAGCTGCAGATCAAGGTGAACCCGCAAACCGGCGTCATTGAAGATGCCCGTTTCAAGACCTATGGCTGCGGCTCTGCCATTGCCTCGTCGTCGCTGGTGACCGAATGGGTCAAGGGCAAGACGCTGGACGAAGCGGCGGCCCTGAAAAACAGCGAGATCGCCGAAGAGCTGGCTCTGCCGCCCGTCAAGATCCACTGCTCCATCCTCGCCGAAGACGCCATCAAGGCGGCCGTGAACGACTACAAGGCCAAGCACCACAGCGCGGCGGCCGCAGCCTGACCATGGCCATTACGCTGACAGAAGCTGCTGCCCGGCATGTCTCCCGCTACCTGGCGCGCCGGGGCAAAGGGTTGGGCGTGCGCCTGGGGGTCAAGACCACCGGCTGCTCGGGCCTGGCCTACAAGCTCGAATATGTGGATGACTCCGAACCGGAAGACATCGTGTTTGAAAACCACGGTGTCAAGGTGCTGATCGACCCCAAGAGCCTGGCCTACATCGATGGCACCGAGCTGGATTTTGTGCGCGAAGGCCTGAATGAAGGCTTCAAGTTCAACAACCCCAATGAACGGGACCGCTGCGGCTGCGGTGAGAGCTTCCGCGTTTGAGGTTTTCTGCCGCGTTGCCGTCCAACCGCCATCGCGCTGCGTGCTGGCGGTTTTTTATTGATCCTGCGTGACCTGGTATGGGCATGAATCTGCAATCTGACGACTTTGAGCTGTTTGGCGTGCCGCAATGCTTTGCCCAGGACCGGGCGGCACTGGATGCGCGCTGGAAGGAACTGCAGCGCGAGGCCCATCCCGACAAATTTGCGGCACAGGGCGCCGCTGCCCAGCGGTTGGCCATGCAGTGGTCGGTGCGCATCAACGAGGCCTACCAGCGCCTGAAAGCGCCGATGCGCCGTGCCGCCTATCTGTGCGAACTGCATGGCACACCCATCCAGGCCGAAGACAACACCGCCATGCCCGCAAGCTTTCTGATGCAGCAGATGGAGTGGCGTGAATCGCTGGGGGAAGCGCGTTCATCTGCCGAGCTGGACGCACTGGACGATGGCGTGCAGCAGGCCCAGAGCCAGGCGCTGGCACTTTGCGGCCAACTGATCGATGAGCAAAAGGACTATGCCGCTGCAGCGCGGCAGGTCAGAGCCCTCATGTTCATTGCGCGATTTGCCGACGACATCGAGCGGCGCCGGGATCAGCTGGGACAATAGCGGAATCACCCCTTTTTCGAGGCGCGTTGCGCGTGGCACAGCCTCATCACGTAGAACACAAGATCTTCATGGCGCTTTTGCAGATTTCCGAGCCCGGACAGTCCCCCGACCCGCACCAGCGGCGCATTGCGGTCGGCATTGATTTGGGCACCACGCATTCCCTGGTGGCGGCGGTGCGCAATGGCGTGGCCGAGTGCCTGCCCGACGGTGAGGGGCGCGTGCTGCTGCCATCGGTGGTGCGCTACCTGGAGCAGGGCGGGCGGCAGATTGGCTACGACGCAATAGCAGCGCAGTCCGGCGATGCCCGCAATACCATCGCCTCGGCCAAGCGCTTCATGGGCCGTGGTCTGAAGGATGTGGCGGACGCAGAGCAGTTGCCCTACGAATTCGTCCAGAGCCCCGACGCCAGCGCTGGCGGTATGGTGGGGCTGCTGACGGCGGGGGGCGTGAAGTCACCGGTGGAAATCAGTGCCGAGATCCTGGCCACGCTGCGTTACCGCGCCGAAGACACCTTCAACGACGACCCGTACGGTGCAGTGATCACGGTGCCGGCCTATTTTGATGACGCCCAGCGCCAGGCCACCAAAGATGCAGCCAAGCTGGCCGGAATCCATCTGCTGCGCCTGATCAATGAACCAACCGCTGCGGCCATTGCCTATGGCCTGGACAATGCCAGCGAAGGCGTCTACGCGGTTTACGACCTGGGCGGCGGCACCTTCGACATCTCCGTGTTGCGACTGACGCAAGGCGTTTTCGAAGTGATTGCCACCGGCGGCGATTCCGCCCTGGGCGGCGATGACTATGACGCAGCGCTTGCCAATTGGGTGCTTGAGCAGCAGGGCTTGTCCGCCAATACGCCTGCCGACAAGGCAGCAATCCGCATGGCGGCCAGAGCCTGTAAGGAAACCTTGACTGCTACTGAAATAGTAGCGTTTGTCGTTGATTTGACAGTTGGTAGCGTGCGATTGGATGTCAAACAATCCGATTTTGAAGCCGCTACCGCCGAGTTGACCGCGCGCTCCATGGCCGCGGTGCGCCGCGTCTTGCGCGATGCGAAGCTGGCGCGCGACGACGTGCAGGGGGTGGTCATGGTGGGCGGCTCCACCCGCATGCCCCAGGTGCAGCGTGCAGTGGCCGAGTTTTTTGGCAAGGAGCCCCTGACCAATCTCAACCCGGACGAGGTGGTCGCACTGGGTGCCGCCATCCAGGCCAACCAGTTGGCGGGCAACAACACGGCGGGCGATCTGTTGCTGCTCGACGTGATTCCCCTGTCGCTGGGCATCGAGACCATGGGCGGGCTGGTGGAGCGCATCGTGGCCCGCAACGAGACTATTCCCACCGCCAAGGCGCAGGACTTCACCACCTACAAGGATGGCCAGACCGCATTGGCCATCCATGTGGTGCAGGGCGAGCGCGACCTCGTGCAGGACTGCCGCAGTCTGGCCCGTTTCGAGCTGCGCGGCATACCTGCGATGGCGGCCGGCGCAGCCCGCATCCGGGTCACTTTCACGGTCGATGCCGATGGCCTGCTGAGTGTGAATGCCCGGGAGCAGGGCAGTGGTGTCGAGGCCCGCATCGACGTGAAGCCCTCCTATGGCCTGTCGGACGACCAGATCGCCCGCATGCTGCAAGACGGCTTTGCCACGGCCGCGCAGGACATGCGCGCACGGGCCGTGGTGGAGGCGCGCGTGGATGCCGACCGCATGCTGATGGCGACCCAGAGCGCCCTGGATGCCGATGGCGACGTGTTGACTGGGCCCGAACGGGCCGACATCGAGGCCTTGATGACCGCCCTGGGCCAGCAACGCGAGTCCGACGATGCCGCCGTCATCGAGGCGGCGACCCAGGCCCTGGCCAAGGGCACAGAGGCCTTTGCCGCGCAGCGCATGAACCGCGGCATTCGCCAGGCCCTGGCGGGCAAGAACGTGCAGGCTTTCTGAACCCACCGAGCGTACCCCTGCGAACAAGAAGACCATCCATGCCTGTCATCAAGATACTGCCCCACCCTGAATATTGCCCCTCCGGTGCCGAGATCACCGCGCCGGCAGGCACATCCATCTGCGAAGCGCTGCTGGAGAACCACATCAACATCGAGCACGCCTGTGACATGAGCTGTGCCTGCACTACCTGCCACGTCATCGTGCGTGCGGGCATGGAATCGCTCAACGAGGCCGAGGAAGAAGAAGAGGACCTGCTCGACCGTGCCTGGGGGCTGGAGCCCCAGTCGCGCCTGTCGTGCCAGGCCATCATTGCGCAGAAAGACCTGGTGGTGGAGATACCCAAATACTCCATCAACCACGCCAAGGAAAACCACTGATATGCACGGTGCTTCAGCCCCACGCGGCATGAGTACTGTGCGCCGCACGCCGGTTGCACCACGGGAGGCCTGATGTCACGGCAGATTGTTCTGGACACGGAAACCACTGGTCTGTCCGCCGAAGGGGGCGACCGCATCATTGAAATCGGTTGCGTGGAGCTGGTGGCGCGCAAGCTCACGGGCAACAACAAGCATTTCTACCTGAACCCCGAGCGCGACAGCCACGAGGATGCGCTGCGCGTGCACGGCATCAGCAACGAATTCTTGAAGGACAAACCCAAGTTTGCGGCCGTGGCCGATGAGCTGCTGGACTACCTGCAGGGCGCCGAGATCATCATCCACAACGCGGCATTTGACGTGGGCTTCCTGAACAAGGAGCTGGAGCTGGTGGGGCGCCCCGCGTTCCGCAGCTTTGTGGACTGCATCACCGACACCCTGGCCATGGCCAAGGAGCTCTATCCCGGCAAGCGCAATTCGCTCGATGCGCTGTGCGACCGCCTGGGCGTGGACAACTCGGGCCGCACACTGCATGGCGCCTTGCTGGATGCCGAATTGCTGGCGGATGTGTACATCAACCTCACCCGAGGCCAGGATGCGCTGCTGATCATCGACGATGCGCAGGACAGCGCCGATGGCGCCAGCTTCGTCCAGATCGATCTGCGCAGCTTCAACCTGCCCGTGCTGCAGGCCAGCGAGCAGGAAATTGCATCCCACGAAGAAGTGCTGACGCAGATCGACAAGGCCAGTGGTGGCAAAACAATTTGGCGATCCGTTCAGCCAGGCTGAAAAGCTGTGCCATAATCGAAGGCTGTCGCAGCGACACGGGTGATTAGCTCAGCGGTAGAGCACTGCCTTCACACGGCAGGGGTCACATGTTCGATCCATGTATCACCCACCAAGCCTGTTGACAGCCAGCGCCATCCTTTGATGGGATGTGCGACGGGTGATTAGCTCAGCGGTAGAGCACTGCCTTCACACGGCAGGGGTCACATGTTCGATCCATGTATCACCCACCAAATTCAACCCTTGCAGGCGCATGTCTGCAAGGGTTTTTTCATGACCGGGGCATAACGGCGCACAAGCGGATGGATTGGCCGTTACAGTTGGCGCTCCGCGTCCGTACATTGCGCGAAGCGGCCTGCCCCTCGGACCCAATGTGGGCGGCGAAACGTTTCCCCGACCTTGCCCTTACTCCATGCTGGCTTTTCACAACCCGTTGCACCGGGGGCATGCCCCCGTCCATGAGTTCTTCCGGGGTGAACGCGTGCCCTGCTTCGAAAACCCCACGCGGGCCGATTACGTGGAAAGCAGCCTTCGAGCCCGGGGCCACCGCTTGCTCGCACCCGATGCCGACAGCTCAACGGTGTTGGGCCAGGTTCATGCGGCGCGCTATCTGGCATTCCTGGAGGGGGCCTGGCAACAGTGGCTGGCGCTCGATACCTCCAATGCCTCGGTGCAGCCGTTCCCGTCGGTCTGGCCGGTGCGCACATTGCGCAGCGACAGGGAGCCTGACAATTTCATCGCGCGCCTGGGCCTGTACTCCATGGACAACGGTACGCCGCTGGCGGCAGGCACCTGGGCTGCCGCCAAGGCCGGCGCGGATGCGGCTGCCAGTGCGGCCTTCCGGGTGGCCGCAGGCGAGCGCGCCGTGTTTTGCTGCACGCGTCCGCCCGGGCACCATGCGGGGCCCGATTTCATGGGGGGTTACTGCTTTCTCAACAATGCGGCGGTGGCGGCCCAGGCCTTGCGCGACCGGGGGGCGGATCGCGTGGCCGTGCTGGATGTGGATTACCACCATGGCAATGGCACCCAGAGCATCTTCTACGGCCGCGGCGATGTGCTGTTCGTGAGCATCCACGGTGACCCCCGCACCGAATACCCTTTCTATCTCGGCCATGCCGATGAAACCGGCGAGGGCGAAGGAGAGGGCTGCAACCTGAACCTGCCGCTGCCCGCCGGGACCACCGCAACCGCCTGGTTTGCTGCGCTGGAGCAGGCCTGTGCCCGCATTGCGCGGTTCGGAGCGGATGCCCTGGTGGTTTCGCTGGGCCTGGATACCTTCGAAGGGGATCCCATTTCGCGGTTTGCCCTCGCTTGTGCCGATTTTTCCCGTCTGGGTGCGCGGCTGGCGGGATTGAAATTGCCGACGGTGCTGGTTCTGGAAGGCGGCTATGCCGCTGCAGAGCTGGGCACCAATGCAGGCAATGTGCTGGACGGTTTTGAGCAGGCCTGAAGGTATTTTCAGAAAAAAGGAAGACAGAGATGACGGACAAGGTGGATTGCGTCGTGGTGGGCGCGGGTGTGGTGGGCCTGGCCGTGGCCCGTGCGCTGGCCATGCAGGGGCGCGAGGTGATGGTGCTGGAGGCCGCAGACGCCATCGGCACGGGTACCAGTTCGCGCAACAGCGAGGTCATTCATGCCGGGCTGTATTACCCCACGGGTTCGCTCAAGGCGCGCCTGTGTGTGCAAGGCCGTGATCTGCTGTATGCCTATTGCGCCGACCATGGCGTGCCGCACCGGCGTTGCGGCAAGCTGCTGGTGGCGACTTCGCCGGAGCAACTGCCAGGCCTTCGGTCGATTCAGGAGCGCGCCACGGCCAACGGTGTTCTGGACCTGCAGTGGCTGGACCGCGACGCGGCCCGGGCACTGGAGCCCGCCCTGGAATGCGTGGCGGCACTGCATTCGCCCAGCACGGGAATCGTGGACAGCCATGCCCTCATGCTCGCCCTGCAGGGTGATCTGGAGCATGCCGGCGGAATTGTTGCATTGAATTCGCCTCTGGCATTTGCCGATTGTGTGCAAGGTGCTATTTTTTTAGAAGCAAAAGATGGCACGCGCCTGCAAGCCAATACCGTGGTCAATGCGGCGGGTCTGCAGGCGCCGGCCCTGGCCCGACAATTTTCCGGGCTGGACGCACGCCACATTCCGACGGCCTATTACGCCAAGGGCAGCTATTTCACGCTGACCGCAAAGGCACCGTTCAGCCGCCTGATCTACCCGGTGCCCGAGGCTGCGGGGCTGGGGGTTCACCTCACGCTGGATCTGGGCGGGCAGGCCAAGTTCGGGCCGGACGTGCAATGGGTGGATTCGGCCGACGATCTGCTGGTCGATCCGGCGCGGGGAGAGGCCTTTTATGGCGAAGTGCGCAAGTACTGGCCTGGCTTGCGCGATGGCGCGCTGGCACCGGGCTACGCGGGCATCCGGCCCAAGATCCATGGCGCCGACGCACCCGCAGCGGACTTTCTCATCCAGGGGCCGTGCGACCATGGCGTGCCTGGCTTGGTGAATCTCTTTGGCATCGAATCTCCGGGCCTTACCAGCGCCCTGGCCATCGCCGACCATGCGCTCTCTCTGGTTTGACTTGCATCAAATCCCGCTCTTTTGGTAACGTTTAGCGACCAAGCGGTGTGACAGGTTTTTGGGCATGTCGCTAAGATGGTCCTCAGGCTGCAGCATCCACGCTGCATGGCTGCTCACTTATTGCAACGAAAGGCATGTATGACTGCTTCTGACACCACCACCACCCAGGGCGAACTTGAAAAACTCGTGTCCGATCTGCGCGGCTTGTTGGCAAGCCGGGATCTGGATTCGTTCCCCGAGATCAAGGTGCTGCGCCAGCGCCTGGACGACGGCATGCATTCGGTGCGGGAATCGGCCGTGCGTGCCGCGCAGGAAGCAGCCCGCCAGGCCAAGGATGCAGCCGTGGCGGCTGACCGCTATGCCCACGATGAGCCCTGGCGCGTGGCCAGCGCGGCGCTGGCCGTCGGTGCTCTGGTGGGATTTTTGCTTGCACGCCGTTGATCGCTTGCCGTCCATTGCGCTGATGCAGGGAGAGTGCGTATGAACTGGCTTTCCTTGCTCGGACTGGAGGCATTCGCTGCGCGGTGGCGGGCGAATGCCATCGAGGGGGCCATCGCTGCCGAAGATCGGCTGGCATTGGCGCGCCTGGAGTGGCTCGATCAAAAGCAGCGCTTGCAACAGCTGCTGGCGCTGTTGATCGCCGTCATCGGGCTCACCATGGTGGCCTTGGTGATGGTGTCGATGGCCGTTCTGGTGCAGTTCTGGGACACGCCCCATCGCATGCTGGCGGCCTGGGTAGTGGCAGGGACATGGCTGGTGGCCTGGTGCGCTGCCATCGTCACGTTGGTGGCGGTGGTACGCAGCATGGGCAATGGTTTTGCCCTGACCCGGCGTGAGTTGTCACAAGACTGGCGTGATATCAAGGAGCGCTTGTGAGTTCTTCCGAACAGGCCTTTTCAGTGCACGCCACGGTGGCGCAGCAACGGGTGCTGGAGCGCATCGCCGAGCAGCGCAAGCGTTTGCGCGACCGCCGTGCCGCGCGGTTGCAGGCCCAGGCCTTGGCTGTTGCGACCGAGGGCGACGATGCGGAGGCTTCTTTGCTGCCGCGCGTTGCTGGCTTTGTCCGCCAGCATCCTGCTGCCGTTGCCGCGCTGGCCGGCGTGGCGATTGCCGCTGGCCCACGCCGACTGGTGCGATGGGCAGGGGTGGTGCTCCCGCTGGTGATGCGCCTGCGCCGCTAAGGCGCGATGTGGCTGCAAGGTGGGGCGCAAGGCCTCACCATTGGCCGTTCATCCGCCGTTCAGGCCATTGCCTTGATGGCGCGCGCCACCTTCGAGACGAGCGCGGGGCCTTCATAGATCAGGCCGGTGTAGATCTGCACCACGTCCGCTCCCGCGCGGATTTTGCTCAGGGCATCTTCCGCACTGAGAATGCCACCCACGCCGATGATCGGAAAACGGCTGCCCAGTGCGGCGCGCAGCTGGCGGATAACCTGGTTGCTGGCTTCCAGCACCGGTGCACCGCTGAGCCCTCCCGGCTCCTCGGCATGGGGCATTCCCTTGACGGCTTCCCGGCGGATGGTGGTGTTGGTGGCGATCACGCCATCCATGCCGTGGCGTTGCAGTGTGCTGGCAATCACCGCCACCTGCGCCTCGTCGAGGTCGGGGGCAATTTTGACAAAGATGGGCACGCGGCGGGACGAGGTGACACCCTTGCTGTCGGTCTGGCGGTATTGCCCGGCCAGTGCTTCGCGGCGTTCGGCAATCGCGCCCAGCAGGGCATCAAGGGCCGCGTCGCTTTGCAATGCGCGCAGGTTCTGTGTGTTGGGTGAGCTGATATTGACCGTGACGTAATCGGCGTGCGGGTACACGCCGTCAAGGCAGGTGAGGTAGTCGCTGGTGGCGTCTTCGATCGGGGTGCTGGCGTTCTTGCCGATGTTCAGGCCCAGCAGCATCGGGTGTTTGCGATGCTGCGTGCGAAACCGCGCCTGCTGCACGTTGTGGATGAATGCGTCCAGGCCGTCGTTGTTGAAGCCCAGCCGGTTGATCAGGGCCCTTGCCTCGGGCAGGCGGAACATGCGGGGCTTGGGATTGCCCGGCTGGGCCTTGGGTGTCACCGTGCCCACCTCCACAAAGCCGAAACCCATGGCGCCCAGGGCGTCGATGCAGCGGGCATTCTTGTCCAGCCCGGCCGCCAGACCCACGCGGTTGGGAAAGGTCAGCCCGGCCAGCTCGGTGGGGTCATCCACGGTTTCGTTGCACCAGGCCCACTGCATGGGCGTGCCTTGGCCGCGCGCGAGCATGCCCATGGTGAGTTCATGGGCGGATTCGGCATCCATGCCGAAAAGGAAAGAGCGGGTGAGAGCGTAGGGGATCAGTGACATGGAGGGATAATTCGACGATTACCCTCTGATTCTCCCCCATGACGACTCCATCCCCTCTGACCCAAGACGAACTCAAGGCCCTGGTGGGCAAGGCGGCCCTGCAATACGTGGTGCCCGGTGCCATCGTGGGAGTTGGCACGGGTTCCACGGTCAACCACTTCATCGACGCGCTGGCGGGCATGAAAGACCAGATCCGGGGTGCTGTTTCCAGCTCGGTGGCGAGCACCGAGCGGCTCAAGGCGCTGGGAATTCCGGTGTTCGATGCCAATAAAGTGGAATCGCTGGCGGTGTACATCGATGGCGCCGATGAAATCGACGGCCACGGCTGCATGGTCAAAGGCGGCGGCGCTGCACTGACGCGCGAGAAGATCGTGGCGGCCCTGGCCAGCCGCTTTGTCTGCATCGTCGATGAGTCCAAGCTGGTGCCAGCACTGGGCCGCTTCCCTTTGCCGGTGGAGGTGATTCCGATGGCCGCCCAGCACATTGCGCGGCGCTTTGCCGCGCTGGGTGGCACGGCGCACCTGCGCCTGAGGGACGGACAACCTCTGGTTACGGACAACGGTCAGCACATCCTGGACGTGACGGGCTTGTCCATCACCGACCCGCTGGGGTTTGAGTCCCAGGTGAACCAGTGGCCCGGGGTGGTGACGGTGGGCGTATTCGCGCACCAGAAGGCGTCGGTAGGCCTCGTAGGAACCACGCAGGGCGTGGTGAAGACCTTCACCTACTGAACAGGGTCCGTCAGACCGTGCCGGCCCGGGCCAGGTTCGGCCCGGCACGAGGTGTCAGAAGCGGATGCCTGCAGGGTTGCTGGGCGAAGGGCCGTCGATGCGGGGTGCGGGCCGTGGACGCTCAGCAGGTGTTCTTCCGGCTGGCGCGTCGGAGGCCGCCGGTTGCGCTGCCTTGGCGGCCACCAGCGGGGTCGCCGGTGGGCGGCGGTAGTTCGGTGGCAGCAGGGATTGCTGGGGGTATCCGGCCGCGTTCAGGTACTGGGTCCACTCGTTTTCGGAAAATCCCGCCAGCTGCTGGCCACCGATCGTGGCAAAGGGCAGGCCGTTGTTGCCGCCCATGCGCTGCAACGCCTCGATGTCCTCGTTGGTATTGACGGTGCGTTCGGCAAACGGAATGCCGCGCCCCACCAGCAGGTTGCGGGCGCTGTTGCATGGAGCGCAGTCACTGCCGGTGTACAGCGTCACGGGAAAGCGTGCCGCAATCTGCTGAAGCTCGTAGGGCAGGGCAGAGCCGACAGCTGCGGCGGAACCTTGCCAGGCGCCTTGTGCGGGTTTTGCATTGCTGTCGGGCGCGCGGTCCGAGAAGGTCACCTTTCCATCGGGGCCGACAATCCGGTACACGGTCTGGGCATGGGCGCCGGCAACCGCCAGCACCATCCCCAACGAGGCCAGCAACGATGTACGCAAGGGCTTGCCCATGGGTCGTCTCCTGATAAAGAAGAGTCGGTGCAACAGAAAGACTTAGTCTGCCATGCCCTGGTGGCGCAGCAAGGCATCCAGGCTGGGTTCGCGGCCGCGAAAGGCTTTGAAGGATTCCATGGCGGGGCGGCTGCCGCCCGCCTCCAGAATGGCCTGCCGGTAGCGGCGGCCCGTTTCGATGCTGGCCAGACCGTCGCTGCCGGCGGTTTCTTCAAAGGCCGCATAGGCATCGGCGCTGAGCACCTCCGCCCATTTGTAGCTGTAGTAGCCCGCTGCATAGCCACCCGCAAAAATATGGCTGAAGGTGTGGGCCGTGCGGCTGAACGAGGGTGGCGGCAGCACCGACACTTCGCTGCGCACCTCGGCCAGCAAGGGCATGAAATCCTGGGCGGGATCGTGATCGGTGTGCAGCAGCATGTCGAACAGGGCAAATTCGATCTGGCGCAGGGTGCCCATGCCACTCTGGAAGTTCTTGGCGGCGATCATCTTGTCGAACAGTGCACGCGGCAGCGGTGCACCGGTATCGACGTGCGCCGTCATGTTGCGCAGCACATCCCATTCCCAGCAGAAGTTCTCCATGAACTGGCTGGGCAGTTCGACCGCATCCCACTCGACACCGCTGATGCCCGATACGTCGCGTTCGTTCACCTGCGTCAGCATGTGGTGCAGACCGTGGCCGAATTCGTGGAACAGCGTGATCACATCGTCATGGGTGAGCAGCGGGGGCTTGCCGTCCACGCCCTCGGCAAAATTGCACACCAGATGCGCCACGGGGGTCTGCAGCGCGCCGGTGTCGGGGCGCAGCCAGCGGGTGCGCACATCATCCATCCAGGCGCCGCCGCGTTTGCCGGTGCGGGCCGGCTGGTCGAGGTAGAACTGGCCCACCAGCTGGCCGTCACGCTCGATGCGATAGAACTCGACGGCGGCATTCCACACGGGCGCACTGTCGCGGCGGATGCTGACCTCGAACAGTGTCTCGATGATCTTGAAAAGGCCGGCCAGCACCTTGGGGGCCGTGAAGTATTGCTTGACTTCCTGCTCGCTGAAGGAATAGCGTGCTTCCTTGAGCTTCTCGGCAAGGAAGGGCCAGTCCCAGGCCTGCGGATCGTTCAGGCCTATCTGGCTGGCTGCGAAGCCGCGCAGGTCGGCCACGTCCTTTTCGGCATAAGGCCGGGCGCGGCGCGCCAGATCCCGCAAGAATGAAATGACCTCGTCAGGCGACTGGGCCATCTTGGGCACCACCGACACCTGGCCGAAATTGTCATACCCGAGCAGCTGTGCTTCTTCGCGGCGCAGTGCCAGAATTTCACGGATGAGCGCCGAGTTGTCGAAACGCCTGGCCTCGCCTTCGGCCTGGTCGGAGGCGCGCGTCACATAGGCGCGGTACATCATTTCGCGCAAAGCGCTGTGGGTGGCGAACTGCATCACCGGCAGATAGCAGGGCATCTTGAGCGTGAGCTTGTAGCCGCTCTTGCCCTCCGCCTGGGCCGCTGCCAATGCGGTCTGCTGCACGTCGGCGGGGACGCCATCGAGTTCTTCCGCCGTGGCGTAGTAGGCAAAGGCGTCGGTGGCATCGAGCGCGTTTTCACTGAATTTCTGGCTCAGCTCGGCCTGCCGTTCCTGGATCTGGGCAAAACGCTCCTTGGCGGCACCGGTGAGTTCGGCGCCGCTGAGGACGAAATTGCGCACGGCGTTCTTGTGCGCCTGGCGCTGCTCGGGGCTCAGGGTGCTGGGATCAATGGCCTTGTACTTGGCGTACAGGCGCTCATCGGCGCCCAGGCGGGTCCAGAATTCGGTCACCCGGGGCAGCGCTGCGTTGTAGGCGGCGCGCAGTTCCGGGGTGTCGGCCACACTGTTGAGGTGGCTGATGGCCCCCCAGGCGGTGCCCAGGTGCTCCGTGGCAACGTCCAGCACCTTCGCAATGGCATCCCAGCGCGCAGGAAAGTCGGCGGCCGTGACCGTTTCGAGGGCGGCATTGGCTTTTTCCAGCAACACGTCAACGGCGGGGGCCACGTCGTCTGGCGTGATCCGGTCAAACTGGGGAAGGTCGGAGAAGTCGAGGAGGGCGTTGCTCATGCGTGTGTAGATGGCGCTTTGCGGTGCGGGTTCAAGTTGCGAGGCTGCGGGAGCAGGGCTGACTTCAGGCGCCGGCGGCGCGTTCGGCGGCTTCCAGGGTGTTGACCAGCAGCATGGTAATGGTCATGGGCCCCACGCCGCCAGGTACGGGGGTGATCCAGCCGGCCACTTCCTTCACGCCGTCAAAATCCACATCGCCGCACAGCTTGCCCTCGTCATTGCGGTTCATTCCCACGTCGATCACCACGGCGCCGGGCTTGACCATGTCGGCCGTGAGCACGTTGCGCTTGCCCACGGCAGCCACGATCACGTCGGCCTGCAGGGTCTGGGCCTTGAGGTCGGTCGTGCGCGAATGGCAGATGGTCACGGTGGCATCTTTTTGCAGCAGCATCAGCGCCATGGGCTTGCCCACGATGTTGCTGCGGCCAATGACCACAGCGTGCTTGCCCCTGAGGTCGTAGCCCTTGCCATCGTTGAGCGATTCGAGCATCTTCATGCAACCGTAGGGCGTGCAGGGCCAGAAGCCGGGCATGCCGGTCATCAGCGCGCCGGCGCTGGCAATGTGAAAGCCGTCCACGTCCTTGGCGGGCGAGATGGCCTCGATGACCTTTTGCGCATCGATGTGCGCGGGCAGCGGTAGCTGCACCAGGATGCCGTGGATCGCGGGGTCGTTGTTCAGGGCCTCCACGCGTGCCAGCAGCGCGGCTTCGGTCATGTCGGCCGCGTATTTTTCCAGCACCGAATGCAGGCCACTGTCCTCGCAGGCCTTGACCTTGTTGCGCACATAAACCTGGGAGGCGGGGTTGTCGCCCACCAGCACCACGGCCAGGCCTGGCGTGGTGCCCCGCGATTTGAGGGCGGCTGCGCGCTGGGCGACTTCGGTGCGCAATTGGCGGGACAGGGCGTTGCCGTCGATGAGTTGTGCGGTCATGTCAGAAAATACGGATAAAAATGGCATGTAGCGCTTTGCAGGAAAGCGCTTCAAGCTCTGAAACAGAGAGCAATCAAGCCTTGGGCGCGTTCTGGCCCAGTGCAATCTTGAGCAGATCGGCCACGGTGTTGGCGTTGAGCTTTTCCATGATGTTGGCGCGGTGGGCCTCCACCGTCTTGATGCTGATGCCCAGGTCGTCGGCGATCTGCTTGTTCAGGCGGCCGGCAACGATGCGCTCAAGCACCTGGGCTTCGCGACCCGTCAGCTTGGACAGCAGTGCATCGCGGCTGGCGGCCTGCTGGTAGCCGGCAAAGGCGTCGCGGGCATGGTCGAGCATGCGCTCCACCAGCCCGACAAGCTCTTCCTCGTCGAAGGGTTTCTGGATGAAATCGAGCGCGCCTTTCTTCATGGTGTTGACAGCCATGGGCACGTCGCCGTGGCCGGTGATGAAGACGATGGGCAAAGGCGATTTGCGCTCGATCAGTCGGTCCTGCAGCTCCAGCCCAGTCATGCCGCCCATGCGGATGTCCACGATCAGGCAGGCCACCTCGCGCGGGTCGTAGCGCGAGAGAAAGGTTTCGGCAGAATCAAAGCAACGCACCCGGTAGTCCTTGCCCTCCAGCAGCCATTGAAGCGAGTCGCGGACCGCCTCGTCGTCGTCCACTACGTAAACGGTGCCTTTTTTCGGAATCAAACTCATGCAATTGTCCTTGGGGGTTGTGCGTTTGCTACAGAATTTGTAGTGGCATCCACAGGCTTGGCAAGCGGAAGCCAGAAGGAGAACCGGCAGCCTGTGACCTCGGATCCATTGTAGAGGTTCTCCGCCCGCATTCGGCCGTGGTGCGACTCGACGATGCTGCGGCACAGGTTCAGGCCCATGCCCATGCCTTCCTGCTTGGTGGAGAAGAAGGCTTCAAACAGGCGCTCCAGCACCTCGGGCGCCAGTCCCTTGCCGGTGTCCTGCACCGAAAACTCCACCACATCTTGGTCTTCGACATGCTTGGGCACCACGCGCAGTTCCACGCTGCGGCCAGAGGTGGGGCGGTTGGCCATCTCGATGGCCTCGGCCCCGTTTTTCATGAGGTTGACCAGCACCTGTTCGATCAGGATGGTGTCTGCCATCACGAGCGGCAGGCGCGCCGCAACGTAGTGGGTCAGGCGCACGTTGTGGCGGCGCAGCTCGATGTCGGCCAGCTCGACTGCCTCGTTCACCATCGACGTCACATCGGCCAGTGTGCGGTTGGGTTCGCTCTTTTTCACGAAGGCTCGGATGCGCTGGATGATCTGGCCCGCGCGTTGCGCCTGGTGGGCGGTTTTTTGCAGGGCCGCGAGCAGGGCTTCTTCGGTGATCTGGCCGCTGTGGATGCGTGAAATCATCCCGCTGCAGTAGTTGCTGATGGCCGTGAGCGGCTGGTTGAGTTCATGTGCGACGCTAGACGCCATCTCGCCCATGGTGATCAGGCGGCTGACGGACTGCGCCCGTTCGGCCTGGCGGGCAGCCTGCTCCTGGGCCAGGCGGCGCGGAGTGATGTCGGTGGCAATCACCATCTGCGCCAGGCGCCCGTCCACCCAGTTGAGGTAGCGTGAGCGCACTTCCAGCCATTTGCCCATGTCAGGCAGGTAGATTTCGGCGTTCTCGCTGCGTGCGCTGGTCAATGAGTCGGTGGGCAGTCCCATCAGTCCGTCCTCGTCGTCCACGCCCGTCATGTGGCTGGTGGCCGCTGGCACCACGCCCGCCTGGGCCACCAGTTGCAGGTGACCCACGGTTTGCGAGCCAAACCACTGGCGGTAGAGCTTGTTGGCAAACAGCAATTCCTGGCTACCCAGCGGCGCCACCGACACCGAAGCGTCCAGCGACTCCAGCACGATGGTGAAGCGTTCATAGGAGGCCGACAGCTGCTCGCGGATGCGGTTGGGTTCGGTGATGTCGGTCATCGATGTCATCCAGCCGGTTTGCTGGCCATGGGCATCGATCAGCGGAGACACATACAGGCGCGCGTCAAACTGCGTGCCGTTCTTGCGCCGCACGCGCACCTGAAACCCGCCCGTCACGGTCTTGCCGCTGATTTCATCGCGCAGCTTGGCATACAGGGCTTCATAGTCGGATTCGGGCCAGTAAGGGAAGGGGGCCGTCAGGCCCACCAGCTCGGTTTCGCTCCACCCGGTCATCTGGCAAAACGCCGCATTCACATAGGTGATGCGCCCCTCCAGATCCAGCGCACGCATGCCGGTGAGGACGGAGTTCTCCATGGCCCGGCGGAAATTGGTTTCAGCCACCAGCGCCTTCTGGGCCTGCATGCGCCGGCGGGTGTGGCGCCAGGTCGCAATCAGCATCCAGGCCGTCATGGCGCTGAGCGTGCCGACCAGCCAGAACAGGCCGCTGCCCACCACGCCCAGTGATGTGCGGTAGGCCTGCGCCTTGAGCACCAGGCCGTTGCCCACCGGGGAAACGGGTACTTCGTACGTGTTGGCGCGCGGGGTCCACGGCAGCAACTGGGTATTGGGGTTGCGCCGGCCCAGCGGCGTGCCGGCCAGCACCTGGCCGTTGCCATCGAGCAGCGTGACGGCATAACGCGCCAGCACTTCGGTGGGCGTGCCATAGCGCAACAGGCTGTCGATGGAGTATTCGCCCAGCACCACGCCGCTGAATTTGCCCTGCTGGTTCAGGGGTACCTGCAATTGCAGCAGGGGCGTGGCGTCGCCCTGGGTGGCGGTGGGCTGCGCATACACGGGTTGCTGCAGGTCGCGTGCCAGCTCGTAGGTGTCCGTGGTGTCGCCGGGGGTGAGCACTTCACCGGCCACGCGCAACTCGCTGCTGCCCAGCGTGGGGGCCGCTTGGCTGGCACGGATGCGCCGCTTGTCATCAATCCAGGTGATGGCCTGCAACTCGGGGTGCTGACTGATCAGGGATTCGGCACGGCTCACAAACTCCGCGCGGTCCAGGTCCTGGTTGGACAGATCACGCGCAATGCGCATGAGCTGCTCCTGGCGCTCCAGAAGCCGCAGGCGCACGCGTTGCTGGGCATATTCCACATCGCGTTTAAGGGCTTCGTGTTCGCGCTCGACCTCCTCGGTCCGCAGATACCAGAAGGCAGCCACGATGGCCGCCATGAACATCAGCACGGCAGCCAGTGGTGCCAGTGCGGCAAACCGGTCCTGCCGCGTGGGGGAAAGGCCGCGCCACCACTTGCGCCAACCCCGCGCCGCAGGGGCGATGGGGGCTGCGGGTGCGGCGGTGGCTGGGGGTTTTTCCATGGGGCAAGTGTAGGGGAGGGTGGGCAGCGCCATGGCGGTGTCGTGGGCGTGTGCATTCGCCACAAAATATCGTTATATGAAATTCAAAAGCACTATTCGAAATTCTAAAAAAATATGCGAAACTCAGCGCAACGTACTAAATTGCACCCTCAACACAGGAGACAAGCATGTCAGCTCAGCCCGCCCCCCTGGCCGGAAACGGCGCCACGCCCACCATCGACACCGATCAGCAAGAAACCCGTGAGTGGATGGACGCGCTGTCCGCCGTGATCGACAAGGAAGGGGCCGAGCGAGCCCACTTTCTGATCGAGCAGCTGCTGGAGCATGCGCGCCAGAACAGCATCGACATGCCGTTCTCGGGCAACACGGGCTACGTCAACACGATCGAGCCCACCCAAGAGGCCCACTGTCCCGGCAACATCGCCATCGAAAAGCGCCTGCGGGCCTACATGCGCTGGAACGCCATGGCCATGGTGGTGCGCGCCAACCGCCTGCACCCCGCCGATGGCGGCGACCTCGGCGGCCACATCGGCTCGTTCGCTTCCGTGGCCAGCATGTTTGGTGCGGGCTTCAACCACTTCTGGCACGCCGAGAGCGAAGGCCATGGCGGCGATCTGCTCTACATCCAGGGCCATAGCGCCCCCGGCATCTACGCCCGCGCCTACCTGGAAGGGCGCCTGAACGAGCAGCAGCTCGACAGCTTCCGCCAGGAAGTGGACGGCAAGGGCCTGTCGAGCTACCCGCACCCCAAGCTGATGCCCGAGTTCTGGCAGTTCCCCACGGTGTCCATGGGCCTGGGTCCGCTGATGGCGATCTACCAGGCGCGCTTTCTCAAATACCTGCACGCCCGGGGCATTGCCAACACCGAAAACCGCAAGGTCTGGGTGTTCTGCGGCGACGGCGAGATGGACGAGCCCGAGTCGCTGGGCGCCATTGGCCTGGCATCGCGTGAAAACCTGGACAACCTGATCTTCGTGGTGAACTGCAACCTGCAGCGCCTCGATGGTCCAGTGCGCGGCAACGGCAAGATCGTGCAGGAGCTCGAAGGCGAGTTCCGTGGCAGCGGCTGGAACGTCATCAAGCTGCTGTGGGGCGCCGGCTGGGATGCGCTGCTGGCCCGCGACAAGACGGGCAAGCTGCGCCAGCTGATGATGGAGACGCTGGACGGCGACTACCAGGCCATGAAGGCCAACGACGGCGCCTTTGTGCGCAAGAATTTCTTCGGCCGCTACCCCGAGACGCTCCAGCTCGTCGAGCACATGACCGACGATGAGGTGTTCGAGCTGCGCCGCGGCGGCCACGAGCCCGCCAAGGTGTACGCTGCCTTTCACGCCGCCAACGAGCACAAGGGCCAGCCCACCGTGCTGCTGGTGAAAACCGTCAAGGGCTATGGCATGGGCAAGGCCGGTGAAGGCAAGAACACCGTGCACCAGACCAAGAAGCTGTCGGACGAAGACATTAAGTACATCCGCGACCGCTTCAACATCCCGATCCCCGACAGCGAGCTGCCCGGCCTGCCGTACTACAAGCCGGCCGACGACACGCCCGAAATGCGCTACCTGCACGAGCGCCGCAAGGCCCTGGGCGGCTACCTGCCGCACCGCCGCGCCAAGGCCGACGAGCACTTCACCGTGCCCGCGCTCGACACCTTCAAGGCCATCCTGGAGCCCACGGCCGAGGGCCGCGAGATCAGCACCACGCAGGCCTACGTGCGCTTCATCACGCAGCTGTTGCGTGACCAGGCCCTGGGGCCGCGCGTGGTGCCCATCCTGGTGGACGAGGCGCGCACCTTCGGCATGGAAGGCCTGTTCCGCCAGATCGGCATCTACAACCCCAAGGGCCAGCAATACACCCCGGTCGATCGAGACCAGGTCATGTACTACCGCGAAGACAAGGCCGGCCAGATCCTGCAAGAGGGCATCAACGAGGCCGGCGGCATGGCCAGCTGGATCGCGGCAGCCACCAGCTACAGCACCAACAACCGCATCATGGTGCCGTTCTACGTGTACTACTCGATGTTCGGCTTCCAGCGCATTGGCGACCTGGCCTGGGCCGCGGGCGACATGCAGGCGCGCGGTTTCCTGCTGGGCGGCACCTCGGGGCGCACCACGCTCAACGGCGAAGGCCTGCAGCACGAAGATGGCCACAGCCACATCCTGGCGGGCACCATTCCCAACTGCGTGAGCTACGACCCGACCTTCGCCCACGAGGTGGCGGTGATCCTGCACCATGGCCTGAAGCGCATGGTCGAAAAGCAGGAAAACGTCTACTACTACATCACCCTGCTCAACGAGAACTACGCCATGCCCGGCATCACGCCCGGCACCGAAGAGCAGATCATCCAGGGCATGTACCTGTGCAAGCCCGGCGCCGAAGGCGACAAGCGCGTGCAGCTGCTGGGCTCGGGCACCATCCTGCGCGAATCCATTGCCGCACAGACCCTGCTGGCCGCCGACTGGGGCGTGCAGGCCGACGTCTGGAGCTGCCCCAGCTTCAACGAACTGGCCCGCGAAGGCCAGGACTGCGAGCGCTGGAACCTGCTGCACCCGCTGGAAGCGCCGCGCGCGTCGTTCGTTGCGCGCCAGCTGGGCGGCCACGCCGGCCCGGTGGTGGCCTCCACCGACTACATGAAGAGTTACGCCGAACAGATCCGCCCCTTCATCCCGGCCGGTCGCCCCTACAAGGTGCTGGGCACCGACGGCTTTGGCCGCAGCGATTTCCGCAGCAAGCTGCGCGAGCACTTCGAGATCAACCGCCACTACATCGTGGTAGCCGCGCTCAAGGCGCTCAGCGAGCAGGGCAGCGTGCCCGCCACCAAGGTGGCCGAGGCGATTGCCAAGTACGGCATCCAGGCCGACAAGACCAACCCGCTTTACGCATAAAACGAACGGAGACAGAACAATGGCATTGGTCAACATTCAAGTCCCGGACATCGGAGACTTTGACGAAGTGGGCGTGATCGAGTTGCTGGTCAAGGTGGGCGACACCGTGAAGGCCGAGCAGTCGCTCATTACCGTCGAATCCGACAAGGCATCGATGGAGATCCCGTCCAGCCACGCAGGCGTGGTCAAGGAACTCAAGATTGCGCTGGGCGACAAGGTCAAGCAGGGCTCGGTGATTGCGGTAGTGGAGTCCGCTGACGCGGGCGCTGCAGCAGCCCCGGCGGCTGCCCCGGCTCCAGTGGTGGCTGCCGCTCCAGCTCCGATGGGGGCCCCAGCGCCCGCACCGGCTGCTGCGGCTGCTGCAGGCCCGATCGAAGTACACGTACCCAACATCGGCGACTTCAAGGACGTGGCCGTCATCGAGCTGCTGGTCAAGGTGGGCGACTCGGTCCAGGCTGAACAGTCGCTGTTCACCGTCGAATCCGACAAGGCCTCCATGGAGATCCCGTCGCCCGCCGCCGGCGTGCTCAAGGAACTCAAGGTCAAGATCGGCGACACCGTCAACATCGGTGACCTGGTCGCCGTGCTCGAAGGCACTGCAACCGCTGCAGCACCGGCCGCCGCACCCGTTGCGGCCGCTGCACCCGCACCAGCCCCCGTGGCTGTTGCCGCTCCTGCAGTCGCTGCAACAGCACCCGCAACTGCCGCCGCCGCGGTGGCCGTCCCCGCCCACCAGCCCGGCACCCCCACGGCCGGCCTGCCCCACGCCTCGCCTTCCGTGCGCAAGTTCGCCCGCGAACTGGGCGTGCCCATCGACGAAGTCAAGGGCACCGGCCCCAAGGGCCGCATCACCCAGGACGACGTGGCTGCCTTCACCAAGCACGTCATGGCGGGCAGCGTGCAGACCAAAGCCCAGGCCGCCAAGGCGCCTGCAGCCACCGGCGGTTCGGGCATCGGCCTCGATTTGCTGCCCTGGCCCAAGGTCGACTTCACCAAGTTCGGCCCCGTCGAGCGCAAGGACCTCTCGCGCATCAAGAAAATCAGCGGCGCCAACCTGCACCGCAACTGGGTCGTCATCCCGCACGTCACCAACCACGACGACGCGGACATCACCGAACTCGAAGCCTTCCGCGTGCAGTTCAACAAGGAAAACGAGAAGAGCGGCGTCAAGGTCACCATGCTCGCCTTCATGATCAAGGCCGCCGTGGCCGCGCTCAAGAAGTTCCCCGAGTTCAATAGCTCGCTCGACGGCGACCAGCTGGTGATGAAGAACTACTTCCACATCGGCTTTGCGGCCGACACGCCCAACGGCCTGGTCGTGCCCGTCATCCGTGACGCCGACCAAAAGGGCATCGTCCAGATCAGCCAGGAGATGGGCGAGCTGGCCAAGAAGGCGCGCGACGGCAAGCTCGGCCCGGCCGACATGACCGGCGGGTGCTTTTCCATCAGCTCGCTGGGCGGCATTGGCGGGCGCTACTTCACACCCATCATCAACGCGCCTGAAGTCGCCATCATGGGTGTGTGCAAGAGCAGCCTGGAGCCCCAATGGGACGGCCAGCAGTTCGCCCCGCGCTTGATGCTGCCGCTCTCCCTGAGCTGGGACCACCGCGTGATCGACGGCGCCAGCGCCGCGCGTTTCAACGTGTACTTTGCCTCGCTGCTGGCGGACTTCCGCCGCATCGTGATGTAACGCGAGGGCAACACCCATGGCAATCATCGACATCCAGGTGCCCGACATCGGCGACTTCGCCGAAGTGGCCATCATCGAAGTGCTGGTCCAACCCGGCGACACCATCAAGGCCGAGCAGAGCCTGATCACCGTGGAGTCCGACAAGGCCTCCATGGAAATCCCCTCCAGCCACGCCGGCGTGGTCAAGGAGCTGAAGGTCAAGCTGGGCGACAAGATCGCCGAAGGCTCGGTGGTGCTGACACTGGAGGTGGCGGGCGCAGGCGCTGCTGTCCAGGCAGCCGCACCGGCCCCTGCGGCCCCCGTGGCTGCTGCAGCTGGACAAAAAACGTCTCCAGTGACCATCCCGCAAGCACCGGAATCTATCAATCCAGTAGCGTCCAGCTTCGCAGGCACGGCCGACGTGGAGTGCGATGTGCTCGTGCTCGGCGGTGGCCCTGGCGGCTACAGCGCCGCCTTCCGTGCGGCCGACCTGGGCCTGAAAGTGGTGCTGGTCGAGCGCTACGCCCAGCTCGGCGGCGTCTGCCTGAACGTGGGCTGCATCCCCTCCAAGGCGCTGCTGCATGTGGCCGCCGTGATGGACGAGGTGTCGCATCTGTCGGCGGCGGGCATCGACTTTGGCGCTCCCACAGTCAATGTGGACACGCTGCGCGGCCACAAAGAGAAAGTCATCGGCAAGCTCACCGGCGGTCTCGCCGCCATGGCCAAGATGCGCAAGGTCACCACCGTGCGCGGCTATGGTGCCTTTGTGGGCGCCAACCACATCGAGGTCGAGGAAACCACCGGCACCGGCCAGGAGAAGACCGGCAGCAAGAAGGTCATCGCCTTCCAGAAAGCCATCATCGCCGCCGGCAGCCAGGCCGTGCGCCTGCCTTTCATGCCTGACGATCCGCGCGTGGTCGATTCCACCGGCGCCCTGGCGCTCAAGGAAGTGCCCAAGCGCATGCTGATCCTGGGCGGCGGCATCATCGGCCTGGAAATGGGCACGGTGTACAGCACGCTGGGGGCGCGCCTGGATGTGGTCGAGATGATGGACGGCCTGATGCAGGGTGCGGACCGCGACCTGGTCAAGATCTGGCAGAAGATGAACGCCAAGCGCTTCGACAACATCATGCTCAAGACCAAGACGGTGGGGGCCAAGGCCACGCCCGAAGGCATCGAGGTGACGTTTGCGCCAGCAGAAGAGGGCGGCACCGCGCCCGCACCGCAGGTCTATGACCTGGTGCTGCAGGCCGTGGGCCGCACACCCAACGGCAAGAAGATCGCCGCCGAAAAGGCGGGGGTTGCCGTTACCGACCGTGGCTTCATCAACGTCGACATCCAGATGCGCACCAACGTGCCGCACATCTTCGCCATCGGCGACATCGTCGGCCAGCCCATGCTGGCGCACAAGGCGGTGCACGAGGCGCATGTGGCGGCCGAGGTGATCGCCGGTGAACTACAGGGCAACAAGGAACTGGCAGCCGCCGCCTTCAACGCCCGCGTGATCCCCAGCGTGGCCTACACCGACCCCGAGGTCGCATGGGTGGGCCTCACCGAAGACCAGGCCAAGGCCCAAGGCATCAAGGTCAAGAAGGGCCTGTTCCCCTGGACGGCCTCTGGCCGCGCCATTGCCAACGGCCGCGATGAAGGCGTGACCAAGCTGCTGTTCGACGACTCGCCGGAGGCCCATGGCCACGGCAAGATTCTCGGTGGCGGCATCGTGGGCACGCATGCGGGCGACATGATCGGCGAGATCGCCCTGGCCATCGAGATGGGCGCCGACGCCGTGGACATCGGCAAGACCATCCACCCGCACCCCACGCTGGGCGAGAGCATCGGCATGGCGGCGGAGATTGCGCACGGCAGTTGCACCGACGTGCCGCCAGCGCGCAAGTAACGCACATTACGGCAGGAGCCCGGCAACAGAGTCTGGAGAAGCGCCATGGCAGTCAAGAAGTTCCCCCAGGCCCCCGCCCACCCCGAGCGGGTGTGCTGGGGCTGCGACCTGTATTGCCCCGCCAAGGACATGCGCTGCGGCAACGGCTCGGACCGCACGCAGCACCCGGCGGAGCTGTTTGGCGACGACTGGGACCAGTGGGGTCTGGAGGCTGACGCGGAACCGGTAGCGCCATCCCCAGCCGAAAGCATGCCCCGTTCCTGACTCCAGGCCTCGGCGCTGGCACCATTCCACAAGCCTGCGAGAGCAGCAACACAGCCGCGCCAGTCCTATCAGGGCTGCGCGGCTTTTTTATTTCCCATTGGAGAGCTCGGACAGTCTCGGTGATAACGGTGATGGAACTCGCAGTCCGAGCGGTGACAATCATGGCTCATCTATAGAGCGAACAGTTCTTCGTCAGTCGATCACGTCATTGCCATCCAGCCCGCTGAGCAACTACAAGGCTTTCGGGGCGCGTATCTGGAAACCGCCCAGCGCCTCAAGCAACAACAGGCTCAGCAAAACAAAGGCAGCACGGGTGGATCTGCCTATGCTGCCGTAAACACACCACCACCATGCAAGCCTTGCTCGATGCCATCGCCCAGATGCAGCTCCCTACCGACGCCCAGCGCATCTTCCATGGCCGGGGCGGCATGCACCCCGGCTGCGAGCAGTGGACGCTGGATGCCTATCCGCCCGTGTTCGTGCTCACCAGTTTTTTGCCGGCGGGCGATGAGACCGAGGCGCAGCTGTTCGCCATCGGCGCCGCGCTGGCACGGCGCTGGGATGCGCTGGCGCCCGGCCAGCCGCTGAACTGGGTGTTCCAGTGCCGCAATGAGGCGCTGCGCACCCAGGGTCGCACCGAAACGCGGCTCATGGCCGGCAGCGTGCCAGAGCCGCATGTCGTGACCGAACAGGGCAGCCAATTCAAGGTGCATGTGCTGCGCGGCCAGAACCACGGCCTGTTTCTCGACATGGCCGAGGGCCGCCGCTGGGTACGCGACTACGCCGCCGCGCGCAGCGCCGACCGCTATGGCCTCAAGGTGCTCAACCTGTTTGCCTATACCTGCGCGTTTTCGGTGGTGGCATTGCAGGCGGGGGCCAAGAATGTGGTCAACGTGGACATGAGCCACGGCGCCATCGCCATCGGGCAGCAGAACCACCAGCTCAACGGCATCAGCACGGGTGCCGCCTTTTTGCCGCACGACATTTTCAGCAGCTGGGGCAAGATCACTCGCAGCGGGCCCTATGGCCTGGTGATCGTGGACCCGCCCAGCTACCAAAAAGGCAGCTTCGTGGCCACCAAGGACTACGCCCGCCTGATGCGCCGCCTGCCCGACCTGTTGGCACCGGGCGGCCACGCGCTGCTGTGCCTGAATGCGCCCGAGCTGGGCGTGGATTTCTTGCACGATCAGATGCGTGCGCTGGCGCCAGAGCTGGCGTTGGTGGAACGCGTGGCCAATCCGGCGGTGTTTGCCGATGTGGACGAGGGCAGGGCGCTGAAAGTGCTGGTGTACACGCTGCCGGAGCTGGCGGGCTCCAGCGCGCTGCCTGCGCAGCCACCCATTTGATCTGCGAGCACGGGTGCGCAGGTCTCGCCGGGCTGAGTCAGGCCAGCAGTCGTTCGGTAATCTCGCACCACTCTTCGGACTCCACCGGCGTGATGGACAGGCGGCTGCCTTTTTGCAGCACGCGCATGCCCGCCAGCGCCGGCGTGCTGCGCAGATCCGCCAGGCTGACGAGGCGCGTCTTGCGCAGTGCCTGCACATCCAGCAGCAGCCAGCGGGGCTTGTCCGCCAAGGATTTGGGGTCGTAATACGGCGATACCGGGTCGAACTGCGTGGGGTCAGGCCGCGTGCCGCTGGCCACGCGCGCAATGCCGGCGATGCCGGGCTCGGGGCAACTGGAGTGGTAGAACAGCACGCCGTCACCCACCTGCATCTCGTCGCGCATGAAGTTGCGGGCCTGGTAGTTGCGCACGCCGGTCCACGGCACAGTGGCATGGGGCGCGGCCAGGGCATCATCGATGGAGCATTCTTCGGGCTCGGATTTCATCAGCCAGTAGCGCTGGAGGCGGGCTGGAGCGATGGGCGGTGCGGTCATGGCGCCATTGTGGCAAAGGCGATGGCGGGCTGGTTCTTGTGCGGGTGGCGTGCCGTATGTTTCATTTGCTTCATATTTGATAGCTGTTAGCGCCTGTTCATCCTGCGTTAGTGGCCAAAATCACTCAAATCCTGGGGTTGCATGGGCCGGGGCAGCCGTTGGCCCGTACCGCCCCAGCGCCGCGTGTCCTCGCCCGGTATGGCCAGCGGGTTGCTGGCGGGTTCGGTCAGTGGCGCCAGCAGTGCGTGCAGGTCGGCCTCGCTGAATTTGACCGCGCCCTCGGCGTCATGCCCCAGCACACCCTGGACCAGCGCGGCCTTGCGGGCCTGCAGCTCCAGCATGCGTTCTTCGATGCTGCCTTGCACCACCAGTTGGTAAACGAACACGGGCTGGTTTTGCCCGATGCGGTGGGCGCGGGCGGTGGCCTGTTCTGCCACGGCGGGGTTCCACCAGGGGTCGAGGTGGATCACCGTATCCGCCGCCGTGAGGTTCAGGCCCACGCCGCCGGCCTTGAGGCTGGCAAGCAGTATGGGGGCGCTGGCATCGTCCTGCGCCTGAAAGCTCCTGACGACTGCGCCCCGCTGGCGCGGCGGTGTCTGGCCGGTGAGGGTGAGGTAGGGCAGGGCCAGGGTATCGAGCAGCTCGGCCGCCAGCGTGAGCATTTCGGTGAACTGCGAGAACACCAGCACGCGGCGCCCTTCATCGACCAGGGCGGGCAGCAGGTCGGCCAGCAGCTCCAGCTTGGCGCGTTCGGTGCCGGGCTGGACTTTCGCTCCCTTCACAAGGCGGGGGTCGCAGCAGACCTGGCGCAGCTTGAGCAAGGCGTCCAGGATGGTGATCTGCGCGCCTTCGAAGCTCTGCCGTGCCAGCACGCGGCGCACCTGCTGGTCGGCCGTGGTGCGCACGGCCTCGTACAGCTCGCGCTGCTGGCCTTGGAGCTGCACGCGCAGGATGGTTTCGGTGCGCGGCGGCAGTTCGGTGGCCACGTCCTGCTTGCGGCGGCGCAGGATGAAGGGGCGCACGCGCTGCGACAGCAGCTGGGCGCGCAGGGTTTCGCCGTTCTCCTCGATGGGCTTGCGCCAGCGGGCGTTGAAGCTGCGCACGTCGCCCAGAAAGCCCGGCATCAAAAAGTCGAACTGCGCCCACAGCTCGCCCAGGTGGTTTTCCAGCGGCGTGCCCGTCAGGCACAGCAAGTGCGGGGCCTGCAGCTTGCGCAGGGCGCGGGCGCTGCGGCTGCCGGCGTTCTTCACCATCTGCGCCTCGTCCAGGATCAGCAGGTGGAACGGCTGGGTGGCCAGCGCGTCCACATCGCGCCAGAGCAGCGGGTAGGTGGTGAGCACCAGATCGTGCTGGGCGATCTGCAGGTAGCGCTGGCCGCGATCGGGGCCATGCAGGCTGAGCACGCGCAGGCCCGGAGCCATGCGCGCGGCCTCGGCTTGCCAGTTGAAGAGCAGCGAGGTGGGCAGCACCACCAGGGCCGGGCGGGTGAGGCGCCCCGCTTCCTTTTCGGTGAGCACATGGGCCAGGGCCTGCGCGGTTTTGCCCAGGCCCATGTCGTCGGCCAGGATGCCACCCAGGCCTTGTTCGCGCAGGTATTGCAGCCAGGCCAGGCCTTCCAGTTGATAGGGGCGCAGCTGCACCTGCAGGCCCTGCGGGGCGGCCACCGGCTGTGGCGTGCCGATAGAGCGCAGGCGCTTGGCAAGCTGCGCCAGGCCCGCATCGCCCTGCAGCTGCCAGTCGTTGTTCCAGCCATTGACCGTGCCCACGCGGTGGGCCTGCACCAGAGCGGCACGCAGGGCCTCGATGCGGCGGACCTCCCACGCACCCAGGTGCAGCGGATCGCCTTCCTTGCGCTGGTTGCGTGTCGGGTCGGTCAGCAGATCGACCATGGCCCCCACGATGGCCTTGAGCGGCCCGGCGGGCGCGTCGATGCGTTGCCCGCCGGGTGCGCGCAGCGAGATGATGGCGATTTCGTCGAGGGCCGCCATCTGCCGGGCGTTGAGCCAGCGTGCGTCGCGGCGCAGCAGGTCGGCCAGCAGGGGGGCCAGGTCCAGCGTCTGCCCATCGATCTCGATGCCCAGGCTGAGCAGCCAGGCCCCCTCGCGCTCGGGCAGCATGAGTTTTTGCACGGGGCGCTCGCGCGGGGCCAGAGACCCGTCCACTTCCTTGCCCAGCAGCTCACCGGTGTCGGCGGCGATCAGCAGCTTCCAGCGCTGCACGGGCACGCTTTCGTGCGCAAAGCCGGGGTGGACCACCACGCTCCAGCCTTCGGCGCGCAGCCGGGGGATCTGTTCGGCCCAGAAGTCGCCAAAGTGGGATTCCTGCGCCAGCGTCCACACGGGGCCGAGGCTGCTGGCGGCAGCGTGGTGGCGCCACTGCAGCTTGCGCGCATCGACGGGGATCAGGCCCAGGTCCCACACGCGGTCCATGGCGTCGGCCTCGGCGGCCAGGTTGCGCTGCAGGCGCACCACGGGGCCGCCGGTGTCGTAAAGCGCTTCTTCCAGCGCCGGGCGGCTGTTGAGCACGGTGGTGGGTGCGGGTGTCTGCCAGGCGGCACCACTTGGGGTGCGGTAGGTCCAGTCAATGCATGCGAGGGTGATGCTGCCGCTGCGCGGGCCGAGCTTTCCGTGCGGTTGCAGGCCCAGCAGGCCCTCGCCCCGGCCCAGGGTCTGCAGCGTCAGCCGGGGGCGAAACTGGCCTGGTTCTGCTGCGGCTGTCTGCGCTGGCTCTGCGGGGCGGGCCGGGGGCAAGGCGGCGCCGTCCTGCCGCAGCAAGGCCATGACGCGGGCCGCGTCCGCATCGGCCAGCGGCGGGAGCCGCTGCAGCGCTGCCGTATCGGCGTGGCTGCGCAGGGCCTCAAGCCACATTGCCACCCCCTGCTCACGCAATGCCGGTGCTGGGCGCTTGGGGGAGGGAATCTTGTCACCAGCGGAAGCCATGGGCCGGAATTTTGCCTTGGACAGGGGCGCTGCAGGAAAAGGGGCGCCGGCTTGCGGTGTAACGCGCACGGCGCAGGCTCTGATGGGAAATCTGATGACACCGCTGCTTTCCTTTATTGCATAGGCACAAGCAGCTACTTTTTAAGGAGCAATCAGCGCGGTACCGGCAACCTCAACTGGGCCCGTTGCACCACCTGCACGCAATCGCGCAGGTGCTGCTCCCCCAGGTAGCGCAAGGTGGTGTAGCCCACGGTGGCGGCCACCGCCTGGCCTGCCAGCGGTACATACTTGGCCAGCTGCCGTGTCGTGAGGCGCAGGCCCACCGCTCGGGTGGCGCGCAGCACCAGTTCCTTGGTGATGAATTTGCCGATCAGCACGGACCCGACCAGCGTGACCGCTTTTTGCACCTGCTCGCGCTGGTGCGGGTCGAGCTGGTCGAGTTGCGCAGGCGTGAGCCCAAACTGGGCATTGACTTGCGGCAGCAGCTGCGAGAGCAGGGCGGCATCTACCGCCCAGTCCAGCCCTGGCACCGGCACTGTGCTGGCCACCGCTGCCACCAGGGCGCGGCGGTGCAGCAGGCGGCGGCTGCGCTGCACGGCCGCCGCCAGTTCGGGGTTGCCTGCGGCCATTTGCCGGGCGCTTGCCATGGGCTGGCCTGCGATCAGGTCTTGCCTTTGAACAGGCCGTAGATCACCAGCAATACCACCGCGCCCACCACCGAGGCAATCCAGCCTGCAGCGGCGCCAAGCTGGTACCAGCCCATGGCCGTCCCCACGTAACTGGCGAGAAACGAGCCGGCCACGCCCAGCAAGGCGGTCATGATCCAGCCAAGCTTGTCGTCGCCCGGCTTGACCGCCCGCGCGATGAAGCCAACGACGAGTCCGACGATGAGGGTTCCGAGGATTGACAGCATGGCGGCACCTGGTAGCAAAGATGGGGGCCAATGTATGCCAAATGACCCTGGCGCGTGTGTCAGACAGGGCCTTGTGTTGGCGCAATGGCGAGAAGCCCCCAGGGCAGGCAAGGCCCATGCATGTGGGCATTGTCCGACACCCGGGCGCGCTCGGCACCTGCGCCTTGCCCGGGAGCCGACCTATGGTGGCGCCTGTGCCCCGCTCCTAAATTGGCCTCTTCGGATGAACTCGAAAGGAAATCAGATGAAAAACCATTCGGTGTCAGGCCTGCTGGCTGCAACAGTCTGTGCGGTTGCAGGTGTGTTGTCGGTACCGGTTTGGGCCCAAGGTAGGGATGAGGCATCGCTGATGCGGGGTGCCGTGCCCGACACCACGGCCCAGCAACGCTACCAGTCGGCCATCCGGGAAGCCGGTGGTGGCTTGAAGGTCAGTCTGGAAGAATGCAAGGCCATGCCCCCAGGCAAGGAACGCAAGGGCTGTGAAGCCGAGGCACGGTCGCGTTACCAGCAGGACATGGCCGACGCCCGCGCCATGCGCAGCAACCCCGACAAGGGACCCGTCAATATCACGGGTGGACCCATTCGAAGCACTGAAACGGTCACTGTGAAACCCTGACCAGGGTGAGGCCGCAGAGGCTTGCAGCGCTGTAAAGCTCAGGGCTGGTTTTTTGCTTCCGCGGTGACCCGGCGGGCCCCGTCGAACCGGCGTTGCCAGTAGGACTGGCGCATGTCTTCGACCCGCACTTCGCTGCCGGTGCGGGGCGAGTGGATGAACTTGCCGTCGCCCACATAGATACCCACATGGCTGAAGGCGCGGCGCATGGTGTTGAAGAACACCAGATCGCCGGGCTGCAGTTCCTTTTTATCGATCACCTGGGTGCTGGCAGCCTGCTCATCGGCCCTGCGGGGCAGGATCTTGCCCACGGTTTTCTCGTAGACGGCGAGCACGAAGCCGCTGCAGTCAAAGCCGGTTGCCGCACTGGTGCCACCGCGGCGATAGGGTACGCCAATGAATCCCATGGCGTTGCTGAGCAGATCTGCGGTGCGGTCGGCGACCACATGGGCTTTGTCTGCCACGGAATGGCGCACGTCATCGAGCTGGGTCAGCAGGCCTTTATCGGCCAGAAAACGCTCGATATCTTCGGGGGATGCCGCTGCAGGGGCAGCTTGGGCGGCAGAGGCAACGGTGAGGAGTAAGGCGATGAACCAACGGGACATGGGTGCGGAGAGTAACACGCTTTTCTTACAGGCCAGGAATCGGGTGTTCTGCGCAAGTTGTTGATTTGAATCGTTTTCCCGTTTCGGCGGCGGCATTTACGGTGTAGGCTGCTGTCCATGCATATCGAGACCAGCGAACCCCGGGACATGCCTGCTGCGCCCGTTTCCACCCAGATTCCATCCCAACTCGCCCTGCGCCGCGTGGCCATCGACACCTGGCACGAAAACGTTGCCTACCTGCACCGCGATTGCGCGATGTACCGGGCCGAGGGCTTTCAGGCGCTGTCCAAGATCGAGGTGCGCGCCAATGGCCGCCACATCCTGGCCACCGTGAACGTGGTGGACGACACCGCCATCGTGGGCTGCCATGAGCTGGGCCTGTCAGAAGACGCCTTTGCCCAGCTGGATGTGGAAAACGGCCACACCGTGTCGGTCACGCAGGCCGAGCCGCCCGAGTCCATGGGGGCGCTGTTTCGCAAGATTTCTGGCGAGCGCCTGACGCGGGCGGATTACGCGGCCATCGTGCGCGACATTGCGGGCCACCACTATTCCAAGATCGAGCTGACGGCCTTTGTCGTGGCCTGCCACCGCGATGAGCTCGACCGCGAAGAGGTGTTCTTCCTGACCGACGCCATGGTGGCCAGCGGCCGACGGCTCGACTGGCATGAACCGCTGGTGGTGGACAAGCACTGCATCGGCGGCATCCCCGGCAATCGCACGACCATGCTGGTGGTGCCCATCGTGGCGGCCCATGGAATGTTGTGCCCCAAGACATCGTCACGCGCCATCACCTCGCCGGCCGGCACGGCCGACACCATGGAGGTGCTGGCCAAGGTGGAGCTGCCGTCCGAGCAGCTGGCCGATATCGTGCGCGACTACCGCGGCTGCCTTGCCTGGGGTGGCACGGCCAATCTTTCGCCGGCCGACGATGTGCTGATTTCGGTGGAGCGCCCGCTGTCCATCGATTCGGCCGGGCAGATGGTGGCCTCCATCCTGTCCAAGAAGGTGGCCGCCGGCGCCACCCACCTGGTGCTCGATATTCCCATCGGCCCCACGGCCAAGGTGCGCTCCATGCCCGAGGCGCAGCGCTTGCGCCGCCTGTTTGAATATGTGGCGCGGCGCATGGGCCTGTCGCTGGACGTGGTCATCACCGACGGGCGCCAGCCCGTGGGCAACGGCATCGGTCCGGTGCTGGAGGCGCGCGACGTCATGCGTGTGCTGCAAAACGACCCCGATGCGCCCAACGACCTGCGGCAGAAATCCTTGCGGCTGGCGGGTCGCCTGATCGAATGCGACCCCGACGTGCGCGGCGGCGACGGCTACGCCATTGCGCGCGACATTCTCGATTCGGGCCGGGCCCTGCGGCGCATGGAAGAGATCATCGCCGCGCAGGGCAGCAAGGGATTCGATCACCTGCATCCGCAGCTGGGGCCACTGACCTTCGAGGTCTGCGCACCCGCCAGCGGCACCGTGGTGGGCATCGACAACTTCCAGATCGCCCGTGTGGCCCGGCTGGCGGGCGCACCCAAGGTGCAGGGCGCGGGCGTGGACCTGTTGCACAAGCTGGGCGCCACGGTGGCGCAGGGCGATGTGCTGTACCGCGTGCATGCCGGCTACCCCGCCGACCTGGAGTTTGCCCGGCAGGCCAGTGTCCGGGACATTGGCTACCGGCTGGGCGCTGCCGACGCCGTGCCCCAGGTATTTGTGGAGTTCTGACCATGTTGGCTGACCCATTGCAGGCCTGCCTGCTGCATTTCGATGATGAAACCGATGCCGCCGGGCGACTGGCCCAGGCTGCGCAATTGCCCGTGAAGATGATCGAGCGCCACCGCTTCCCCGATGGCGAGCTCAAATTGCGGCTGCCGGTGGACGGGGCAGGGCGCCTGCCGCCCCGGGTAGTGCTGCTGCGCAGCCTGCACGATCCCAACGAGAAACTGGTCGAGCTGCTGCTGGCAGCCCGCGCTGCGCGCACCCTGGGCGCACGGCACATCACGCTGGTGGCACCCTACCTGGCCTATATGCGGCAGGACATTGCCTTCGCGCCCGGCGAGGTGGTCAGCCAGCAGGTGGTGGGCGGGTTTCTGGCCGGGCTGGTGGATGCCGCCATCACGGTCGATCCGCACCTGCACCGGGTGGCGACACTGCAGGAGGCGATGGCCGTGCCCGATGCCATCGCGCTCAGCGGGGCCGAGCCGCTGTCCGACCTGATCGCCCAGCGGCGCCCGCACGCCTTGCTGGTCGGGCCCGATGGCGAATCGGCCCAGTGGATAGCCCAGGCCGCCGCGCGCCATGGCTTTGACCACGCGGTCTGCACCAAGGTGCGCCACGGTGACCGGGATGTCACGATCGAGCTGCCACCCATCGCCGCCGCAGGGCGCGCCGTGGTGCTGCTCGACGACATGGCCAGCACCGGCCGCACCCTGGCGCTGGCCACCCGGCTGCTGCGGGCGGCAGGGGCGGCGTCGGTGGACGTGGCCGTCACCCATGCCCTGTTTGCCGGCGATGCCCTGCAGGCGCTGAACGACGCCGGTGCAGGCGAGGTTTGGAGCACCGACTGCATTCCCCATGCCAGCAACGCCGTGGCCATGGCCGAACCCCTGGCGCAGGCGCTCCGGTCGCTGCTGCAGCGCCGAGGCGGGCTGCGACAATCAGCGCCTTTGCCGTGAACTGGCCCGTTTCTGAAGGACACCATGCTGCTCGACGCCTCTGAATCCCAACTCGTTCTGGTGGACTACCAGGAACGCCTGATGCCGGCCATCTTTGAAGGCCCCGCCGTGCTGGCCAATGCGCTGCGCCTGGCCCAGGTGGCCCGGCTCATGGAGGTGCCCGTGTGGGGCACCGAGCAGAACCCATCGCGCCTGGGTGGCAACGACACTGCGCTGCGCGCCCTGTGCCAGAACACGCTGGCCAAGATGCACTTCAGCGCCGCCGAAGAAGGCCTGGGCGAATGGCTGCGTCCACCCGCCAAGCCCCAGCAGGGCGGCAATGCCCGCAGCCTGCCGCGTCATCTGCAAAAACCTGCCCAACAGACGCCCGAGCGCGGAACCATCGTCATCGCCGGCTGCGAGGCCCATGTGTGCCTGCTGCAGACCGCGCTGGACCTGATCGAGGACGAGTTCGAAGTGTGGGTGGTGACCGACGCCTGCAGCTCGCGCACCGAGCGCAACCGCGATGCCGCTTTCGACCGGCTGGCCGGTGCGGGTGCCGAGCTGGTGACCACCGAGATGGTGGCGTTTGAGTGGCTGCGCAGCTGCGAGAACCCGGTGTTCAAGGACGTTCTGGCGCTGGTGAAATAGGGCGGCTGATCTTTCAGCCTCTTCTGGGCCTCCTGCGTTGATACAGCAGGCGCTGCTAGCTATCCAATAAATAGCGTATTGATTTCGTTTGTGCGTCAGCTTCCCGCAAGCCCGTCATGAATAATTATGAATTCAAAACCTGCAGCCCCTGCAGGGCGAGAGATGCCGAGGAGACTCCCCATGCCCAGCTATGCCGACTTTTACCGCCAGTCCATCGACCAACGCGACACCTTCTGGGCCGAGCAGGCCGAGCTGATTGACTGGCAGACGCCACCCCGGCAGATCTGCGACTACAGCAACCCGCCGTTTGCGAAGTGGTTTGTCGGCGGCACCACCAACCTGTGCCACAACGCGATCGACCGCCACCTCAAGGACCGCGCCAGCCAGCCGGCGCTGGTGGCCATCTCCACCGAAACCGATACCGAGCGCAGCTACAGCTTTGCCGAACTGCATGCCGAAGTGCAGCGCATGGCCGCCGTGCTGCAGAGCCTGGGGGTGAAGAAGGGCGACCGCGTGCTCATCTACATGCCCATGATCGCCGAGGCCGCCTTTGCCATGCTGGCCTGCGTGCGCATCGGTGCACTGCATTCGGTGGTGTTTGGCGGTTTTGCCTCGGGTTCGCTGGCTTCGCGCATCGAGGATGCCGAACCCGTGGCCATCGTCAGCGCCGATGCCGGCTCGCGCGGCGGCAAGAGCGTGCCCTACAAGCCGCTGCTGGATGAAGCGATCGCGCTGTCCAAGCACAAGCCCACCGCCGTGCTCATGGTGGACCGGGGCCTGGCACCCATGGCCATGCGCGCCGGCCGCGACCACGACTGGGCGGCGCTGCGCGCGCAGCACCTGAACGCCGCCGTGCCCTGCGAGTGGGTGGAATCCACCCACCCCAGCTACACGCTCTACACCAGCGGCACCACCGGCAAGCCCAAGGGCGTGCAGCGCGACACCGGCGGCTACACCGTGGCGCTGGCCGCCAGCATGAAGCACATTTTTGATGCCCAGGCCGGCCAGACCTACTTTGCCACCAGCGACATCGGCTGGGTGGTGGGGCACAGCTACATCATCTACGGCCCGCTGATCGCCGGCATGACCACCATCATGTACGAGGGGCTGCCCACGCGGCCCGACGCGGGCGTGTGGTGGAGCATTGTCGAAAAATACAAGGTCACGCACATGTTCTCGGCCCCCACGGCGGTGCGCGTGCTGAAAAAGCACGACGCCTCGTGGCTGCAGAAATACGACGTCTCCACCCTCAAGGCCCTGTGGCTGGCCGGCGAGCCGCTGGACGAACCCACGGCCCAGTGGATCAGCGACGCGCTCTCGGTGCCCATCATCGACAACTACTGGCAGACCGAGACCGGCTGGCCCATCCTCACGCTGGCCAACGGCGTGGAGCAGCAGACCACCCGCTTTGGCAGCCCCGGCAAGGCCATGTATGGCTACAACGTCAAGCTGATCGATGAATCCAACGGCGAAGAATTGACCGCCCCCAACCAGAAGGGCGTGGTGGCCATCGAAGGCCCACTGCCGCCCGGTTGCATGCAGACCGTGTGGCGCGACGATGAGCGCTTCGTCAACACCTACTGGAAGAGCATTCCCGGCCGCCTGATCTACAGCACCTTTGACTGGGGCATCCGCGATGCCGATGGCTACCACTTCATCCTGGGCCGCACCGACGACGTGATCAACGTGGCCGGGCACCGCCTGGGCACGCGCGAGATCGAGGAATCCATCTCGTCGCACCCCAACATCGCCGAAGTGGCCGTGGTGGGCGTGGCCGACAGCCTCAAGGGCCAGGTGGCCATGGCCTTTGCCGTGCCGCGCGATGCTTCGGGTCTGGTGGACGACGCCGCGCGCCTGAAGCTCGAAGGCGAGGTGATGAAGCAGGTGGACAGCCAGCTGGGCGCCGTGGCCCGCCCCGCGCGCGTGTACTTCGTGACGGTGCTGCCCAAGACGCGCAGCGGCAAGCTGCTGCGCCGCGCTCTGCAGGCCGTGGCCGAGCGCCGCGACCCGGGCGACCTGACCACCATGGACGACCCGGCAGCGTTGCAGCAGGTGAAAGACCTGGTGGGCTCCTGAACCTTGTGCCCGATGGGGTGCAGAAGCTATCAAAAAATAGCTGCAAGCGCTTGATGATCAAGCGCTGCAGCCGTTTCTATAGCAAATAATCCTCCGAGTTCTGACGCTGCCACTCGGCGGGCGGCTGCCAGCGGTTGGCCCATTCGATGAAGGCATCGATGGGCATGGGGTGCGCAATGCAATTGCCCTGGGCATGGGCACAGCCGAGTTGCAGCAGCAACTGGCCCTGGGCTTTGGTTTCCACGCCCTCGGCGACCACCTGGTAGCCAAACGACTGGGCCAGGCCGATTACCCCCTGCACGATGGCCCGGTCCCCCGGATCGGCCATCATGCCCCGCACGAAGCTCTGGTCGATCTTCAGCGTGTCCATGGGCAGGCGGCGCAGGTAGGTGAGCGATGAATAGCCGGTGCCGAAGTCATCGAGCGAGATGGCCACGTCCAGCGCGCGCAGTTCGGCCAGCGTCGCAGCGACGGCGGGCAGATCGTACAGCGCCGCACTTTCGGTGATTTCCAGCTCGACCAGCCTGGGCGCCAACCGGGGATGTCGGGCCAGGCACTGCACCATCCAGGCAGCAAAACCGGGGTGCTGCAGTTGCTGGGCCGAGATGTTGATGCTCACGGGTATGGCCAGACCCGCATCCAGCAGGCGTTCCAGCTGCGCCAGTGCCGCTTCCACCACCCACTCACCAAAGTCGATTTCCAGCGGGGTGCCGTCCAGCAGTGGCAAAAAGGCGGCGGGAGGCAGCAGGCCGCGTTCGGGGTGCTGCCAGCGTGCCAGCACCTCGGCCCCCACCACCTGACCCGTCTGCATGACCACCTTGGGCTGCAGAAACAGCACGAATTGCGCCTGTGCCAGCGCCTCGCGCAGACGCAGGCCCTGTTCGCGCTGCTCACGCCGGGCGCGCTCCTGGGCCGCGTCGAACTGGTGAAACCGGTTGCGCCCCGCCTGCTTGGCGGCATACATGGCCTGGTCCGCATGGCGCAGCAGGGTGTCGGCGTCCGCATCGTCCGAGGGAAACATGGTGTAGCCGATGCTGGCTGTCACGGCCACCCGCTCGGTATCGAGCGTGTAGGGCGAGGAAATGCTTTCCATCAGGCGTTGCAGCAAGCGTTCGCCATCGGTGTGCGAGGCCAGGCCCGGCAGGAGGATGGCGAATTCGTCACCGCCCAGTCGGGCCACGCAATCTTGCGGGCGCAGCGCACGCGCGAGCCGGCCCGCCACCACCACCAGCAATCGGTCGCCCGCACCGTGGCCCAGGCGGTCGTTGACGGGTTTGAAGCCATCCAGGTCCAGGTAGGCCACCCCCAGCTGGGTGCCGTGCGCCCGGGCCTGGGCCATGCTGTCCTGCAGCCGGTGGGCCAGCAGAACGCGGTTGGGCAGGCCCGTCAGGGCGTCGTAATGGGCCAGCCTCTGCAGCAGCTCTTCCTGCTCGCGCTGTGGCGTGACGTCAATGGTGACGCCGAGCATGCGCGCAGGTGTGCCGGCACCGTCGTGGCCGATGATCTTGCCCAGGTTGCGGATCCAGCGGGCGGTTTGCTGGGGCCGCATCACTTTCCAGGTGGCATCGAACGGGGTGGCCGGGTGGGCGCAATGGCGCGCCACTTCCGCCGCAATGCCGGGTAGCGCATCGGCGGCCACCGCCGTCGTCCAGTGCACGGCCGGCGCCCCGGCATCGTAGGAAGTCACGCCGCGCAGCTCGCGCCAGCGCGCGTCGCCGCTGACCATGCCGGTCTGCAGATCCCAGTCCCACAGGCCCAGCGCAGCGGCCGAGAGGGTGAGCGACAGCAGCGCCTCGCGTTCGCGCACCTGCTCTTCGCTGCGTTTGCGATCGGTGATGTCCTGCAGCGCAAACAGCCAGCAAGCCTGGCCATCGAACTCCGTGGCAAGCATCGACTGCAGTGCCGTGTGCTCCTCACCGGTGCGCGTGCGCATCTTGACCTCGAAGGCGTTGATCTGGCCGGTCTGCCGGATCGCCTCTATCAGGCGGGCGCGTTCCTGCGCCTGGAAAATACCCAGTTTGACGGCCGAGCTGCCCACCGCCTGCGCACGCGTGAAGCCCAGCAATTGCTCCCACGCAGGGTTCACTTCCACATAGGCACCGTCGCTTTGGCGCGTCATGCCCATGGGGTAGGGCATGAGGCGGAAGATGCGCGAGAACCGGTCTTCGGACTGGCGCAGCTGCTGTTCGGAACGCTTGGCCGCATCGATGTCCTGTACCACACCGCGCATGCCGATGACCTTGCCATCTTGCAGCACCGGCTCGCCACTGGCGCTCACCCAGGCCTGGCGGCCATCGGCACGGATGATTTTGTGCACCAGGCTCCATGCGGCCTGGTGCGCGAAGCAGTCGCGCATCTTGCTGCGCAGGCTCTCCTGCCAGGCGGGCGCCACGAACTGCTGGATATAGTCCTTCGGCGGCAGGGTGCCGGGGGGCAGGCCGTGGATTTCGCAGCAGATCTCCGACCAATAACCCGTGCCCTTGCCGCGCGTGTTCTCCCAGGCGCCCAGGCGCGCCATGCGGCCGGCCTGCTGCAGCAGATTGTTGAGCGCCCGCAGCTCATCGCTGGTGCGCTGCGCCTCTGTCATGTCGTGAAAGACAAACAGGAAACAGTTTTCCCCGTCCACCACGATGGGCCGGGCCGACATCAGGCCCGGCACGCGCACACCCTGGCGCTGCGCCACCATGGGCAGGCGGTCCACCTTGCCCTCGCGCTGGTAGGTGGCCAGCATGCGCGCGCGCTCCTGGCTCGACGCCCAGATGTTGAGTTCGGCAGACGTGCGCCCCAGTACAGCGCTGCGCTCTGCACCGAGCAGTTCGCAAAACGCCGGATTCACGTCGAGATAGCGCCCGTCCGATATCCGCGAGATGCCCGCGGGGTCGGGCAAGGTCTGGTAGATGGTGGTGTATCGGGCTTCCGATGCGCGCAGCGCGTCTTCGACATCGTGCTGGGCCGTGACGTCCACGGCCATGCCCAGCAAGGTGAGGGGGTGGCCGGTGGCATCGCGTTCGCCCACCAGGCCCCGCGAGATGACCCAGCGCCAACGGCCCGCCGTGTCGAGAACACGGAACTCGGCCTCGTAGGTGTCCAGTTGCCCGCGCATGGCACGCGCTATCTTGTCGGCAAGGCGCGCGGCATCGTCGGGGTGCCGCCGGGCGTGCCAGCGGTCCCAGGCATCGTCGGTGTCGGTGGCATCCATGCCGAAGGCGGCATAGAAGCGCCCATGGCATGCCAGCTTCTGGCGCCGGATGTCCCATTCCCAGTGCCCGCCGCCCAGGGCATCCAACGCCAGGCTCATCTGCTGTTCGCGCTGGCGCAGGTGCTGGTTGGCCTGCTGCAAGGTGGCTAGGCTGTCCTGGGGGGCTGGCGCAAGATCCATGCGCCGAGTTTAGGTCCGTTTCGCGGCCTGCGCGGGGGCGCGTGCGGCCCCGATCAGGCCGGTGGACAACATGGTTCCGCACACGATGACCAGCCCGCAGCCGATCATCCAGGGCGTGATGTCCTCATGCAGGAACACCGCGCCGTACACCAGGGCAAACACCGGCGCCAGAAACGTCACGGCCAGCGCGCGGCTGGGGCCGGCGTGGGCGATGAGGCGAAAGTAGAGGATGTAGGCAATACCCGTGCAGAGGATGGCGATGGCCACGATGGCCGCCCAGGCGCGCAGCCCTGGCATGGTGGCGGGCCAGAACCACAGCATGGGCACGAACAGCCCCAGCGCCGCCCCGAGCTGGCTGCCCGTGGCTGCAGCCAGTGGCGGCACCCCTGCCAGGTAGCGCCGGGCAAAGCTGGCGGCCACGGCATAGCAGGTGGTGGCCCCCAGGCAGGCGGCAATGGCCCAGGGTGCTGCATCCGATTGGATGCCAGCGCCCCCTGGTGCACGCCATGCCAGCAGCGCCACGCCCACGAAACCGATGCCCAGGCCCAGCCAGCGCAGGCGGTTGATGCGGTCGCCCAGCCAGACCCATGCGACCAGGGCGCCAAACAGCGGCACTGTGGCGTTGAGAATCGAGGCCAGCCCCGTGGTGATGTGCAGCACCGCCCAGGAATACAGGGCGAACGGGATGGCGGAATTGACCACGCCCGATAGCAGCACCGGCTTCCAGTGCCGGCGCAGCTGCGGCCACTGGCCCTGGTACAGCAGGAGGGGCCAGAGGAACACCGTGGCCAGCAGCACGCGCAGCCCGGCCGTGGGCAGCGGCCCGAATTCGGACGCCCCCAGCCGCATGAACAGAAACGACGCCCCCCACAGGGCCGCCAGCAGCAGGAACTCGCCCAGCCAGGCCGAAACGGGTTGGGTGGCCGGCGCGCTCATGCCAGCGCCTGCGCCGGACGCAGCGCAGCGCCCTCCAGCTGCAGCAGCGCGCTCTTGCGGTCCAGGCCGCCGGCGTAGCCCGTGAGGGCGCCATCCTTGCCCAGCACCCGGTGGCAGGGCACCACCACGCTGACGGGGTTGCGCCCCACGGCGGCCCCCACGGCGCGCACGGCGGCCGGGCGGCCCAGCTGCTGGCTGAGCGCGCCGTAGCTGGTGGTGCGGCCGCAACCAATGGACAGCAGCGCACGCCATACATCCTGCTGGAACGGTGTGCCGCCCGTCAGGTCGAGCGGCAACTCAAACCGGGTGCGCTCACCGCGCAGGTACTGCTGCAGTTGGTCGACAGCCGCCACCAGCACCGGGTGCTGCGGGTCTTGCGGCCAGGCATGGGGCCCGTCGAGTTGCGCGGGCAGATGGCGCTGGCCATCAAACCACAGGCCGGCCAGGCCCTGGGGCGAGGCGGCCAGCCGCACGGTGCCCAAGGGGGTATCGGTGCGGGTCTGCACGGTAGCGGGGTGAAATTGCATGGTCATAAGAGTTTAGGTGAAATTATCATCAATCGCTTGCGGAATAAGCGTTAATAGCTATTTATTTAATAGCATTCGCATGACTGCCCGCCGCCCAGGCACGCACCACGGCATAGCTGCGCCAGGGTTGCCAGGCCCGCGAGGCTTGGGCGGCCGCGCGGGCCGGCTGGGGCTGGGCCTGCACGCCCATGGCCTTTTGCAGGGCCACGTCGCCGGCCGGAAACGCATCGGGCCAGCGCAACACGCGCATGGCGATGTACTGCGCCGTCCAGTCGCCGATGCCGGGCAGGGCGCACAGCGCCGCCGTGGTGGTGGCCACATCCGCGCCGCCCTGCAGCAGCAGCTGGCCTGCATCCACCGCCTGTGCCAGCGCCACGATGGCTGCCTGGCGCTGGCGCACGATGCCCAGCTGCCCCAGCGCCTCGCCGGTCGCCTGCGCCAGCACCGCAGGGGCAGGAAACAGCCGGGTGAGTTCGGGCCAGGGCGTGGCGATGGGCTCGCCAAAGCGCTCCACCAGCCGCTGCCCGAGCGTGCGCGCGGCCGCCACGGTGATCTGCTGGCCCAGCACGGCGCGCACGGCCAGCTCGAAGCCATCGAAGGCGCCGGGCACGCGCAAGCCATCGCCCTCGGGGAAAAAGGGGTGGAGCACGGCGTTGATGGCCGCCGGTTCGGCGTCCAGGTCGAGCATGGCGCGCACACGGCGTATCACCTGCGGCAGCACGGGGTACAGGCTGTCGCTGGTCTGCACCAGCACCTGGTGGCGGGCGGGGTCGAAGCGGGCGTCCAGCCAGCCGCAATGCGCCTGTGGCCCGGCAGCGCCCTGGCTTTGCAGGCGCACCGTGCGGCGCAGCACCGGAGTGGCGGCGTCGCCCGCCCATTCCACGCCGAGGAACTGGCGGCGGGAAAAAAAATCCAGCAGGGCCGGCACATCCAGCGGCGGTCGGTAGGCCAGCCGCAGCGTGGCCACTGCCACGTCTGTGGACTCGCCCGCGGGCCGGACGCCGCCACGACGCAACTGGGTCGGGTTCAGGCCATAGTGCCCGGCAAAGGCGGCATTGAAACGGCGCACGCTGGCAAAACCGCTGGCCAGGGCCACCTGGGTGACAGGCATGGGCGTGTCGGTCAGCAGCTGCTTGGCCGTCAGCAGCCGCCGCGTCTGCAGGTATTGCAGCGGCGACACCCCCAGGGCCGCTTCGAAGATACGGCGCAGGTGCCGGTCGCTCACGCCCAGGCGGGCGGCCAGCCGCGCCACCGTGGCGCCGCGCTCATCGCCCGTGGACCAGGCCTCGGGGGCATCGAGCAGCCGCACGGCCTGCTGCACCAGGATGCCGCTGGCGTCCTGCACCGACCACACCAGCGCCTGGGGTGCCAGCTCGGGCCGGCAGCGCAGGCAGGGCCGAAAACCCGCACGCTCGGCCTGTGCGGCCAGCGTGAAGAAGCGGCAGTTTTCGCGCCGCGGCGTGCGCACGGCGCAGACCGGGCGGCAATAGATGCCGGTGGATGTGACACCGGTGAAAAACCGCCCGTCAAAGCGCGCATCCCGGGCCTGCAGGGCGCGGTAGCAGCCGTCATCGGCCGGCAGGTCGATCGATGGATCGATCAGGGTGTCGGCCGGTGTGGCGGGGCGTGGTACGGGCAAGGTCATGGGGGCCATGATAGGCCTGCCGCGCCAGCCGAACTGGCCGTTTTCGGACCTGTGCCTGCAATGCAAGGGCGGTGGTGAGGGCACCCCTACAATGCAGCGAACATTCGACCTCTCTCCCAGCGAAAGACCCTCCCGTGCAACCCACACCTGCCATCTTCAAGGCCTACGACATCCGCGGCATCGTCCCCTCCACCCTGAATGAAGAAGTGGCCCTGGGCCTGGGCCGGGCCTTTGGCACCGCGGCGCGGGCCGAAGGCCAGACCACGGTGGCCGTGGGGCGCGATGGCCGGCTGTCCGGCCCGACCATCAGCAGCGCCCTGGTACGCGGCCTGGTGGAGGCCGGCATCGAGGTGATCGACGTGGGCCTGGTCACCACGCCGCTCCTGTATTTCGCGGCCAGCACGCTGTGCGCCAGCGGCATCCAGGTCACGGGCAGCCACAACCCGCGCGATTACAACGGCTTCAAGATGGTGCTGAACGGCCGTGCCATCTATGGCGACGAAATCCAGGCCCTGCGCCACACCATGGAGGCCGAGAGCTGGCAGCTGCTGCCCGGCGGCAGCGTGCGCCATGTGGATGTGCTGCCGGCCTATGCGCAGCGCATCACTGGCGATGTGAAGCTGGCCCGCCCCCTGAAGATCGTGGTCGATTGCGGCAACGGCATTGCCGGCGCCTCGGCCCCGGCCATCTTCCGCGCGCTGGGCTGCGAGGTGACCGAACTGTTTTCCGAGGTGGACGGCAACTTCCCCAACCACCACCCCGACCCCAGCAAACCCGAAAACCTGCGCGACCTGATTGCCGCCCTGCAGGCCGGCGACGCCGAACTGGGCCTGGCCTTCGACGGCGACGGCGACCGGCTGGGCATCGTCACGCGCGATGGCTCCAATATCTTCCCCGACCGCCAGATGATGCTGTTCGCGCAGGATGTGCTCAGCCGCGTGCCGGGCGCGCCCATCCTGTTCGACGTGAAATGCACCCAGCGCCTGGCGCCGGCCATTGCCGCCGCAGGCGGCCAGCCGGTGATGTACAAAACAGGCCACTCGCTGATCAAGGCGCGCATGAAAGAGCTCAGTTCGCCCCTGGGCGGCGAGATGAGCGGCCATATCTTCTTCAAGGAGCGCTGGTTCGGCTTTGACGACGGTACCTACGCCGGCTGCCGCCTGCTCGAAATCCTTTCGCGCAGCGCCGACCCGGGCGCCGTGCTCAACGGCCTGCCCACCAGCTTCAGCACGCCCGAGCTCAACGTGGCCTGCGCCGAAGGCGAGCCGCACCGTCTGACGGCCGAGCTGCAGGCACTGGCCGCCGAGAGCTTTGCGGCCCCGGCGCAGATCAACACCATTGATGGCCTGCGGGTGGACTGGCCCGATGGCTTTGGCCTGATCCGCGCCAGCAACACCACGCCTGTACTGGTGCTGCGCTTCGAGGGCCACACGCCCGAGGCGCTGGCCCGCATCGAGGCGGCCATGCTGGCCCTGCTGCACCGTGTAAAGCCCGATGCCCAGGTGGGCAGCGCGGCGCACTGAAGTGAAACACCCCCCTGAGTCGCTTCGCGCCTTCCCCCCGCTCTCGCAGCGCTGCGCGCTGCGGGCAGGGGGACGCAGCCCTCGCTGCGGGGCGGCCCTTGCTTGGCTGCCTCGGCCTTGGGCCGCGCCAGTTTCATCCGATCCGGGTGGCATGCGGCATCCTGGAACGCAGAGATGAGCCTCGCACTCTGGCTGTATTCCGCCCTGACCTGGGCCGCCCAGCCGCTGCTGCGGCGCAAACTGCGGCGCCGCGCCGTCGCCGAGCCCGGCTACGGCCACGCGGTGGGCGAGCGCTTTGGCCGTTATGCACGGCCTATCGACAGCCTGATTCCGCAAAGCAGCACCGACCCGCTGGGCCGCTTTGTGTGGATCCACGCCGTATCGCTGGGCGAAACCCGGGCCGCCGCCATCTTGCTGGCGGAGCTGCGCCGGCAGCTGCCCGGCATGCGCCTGCTGCTCACCCACGGCACCGCCACGGGCCGGGCCGAGGGTGAGAAACTGCTGTTACCGGGCGATGTGCAGGTATGGCAGCCTTGGGACACGCCGGGGGCAGTGCGCCGCTTCTTGCGCCAGTTCCGGCCTGCCATCGGCATCCTCATGGAAACCGAGGTCTGGCCCAACCTGGTGGCGGGCTGCCGGCAGCGTGGCATACCGCTGGTACTGGCCAATGCTCGCTTCAATGAAAAATCCCTGCGCAAGTCGCTGCGGCTGGCGGCGCTGGCCCGCCCGGCCTATGGCGGCTTGGCGGCCGTCTGGGCCCAGACCGATGCCGATGCCGAGCGCCTGCAATCCATCGGCGCGCCGGTGCAGGGTGTGTTTGGCAACCTCAAGTTCGACGTGGTGCCCGATGCCGGGCAACGGGCAAGGGGGCGTGCATGGCGCGCAGGCAGTGCCCGGCCCGTGGTCATGCTGGCCAGCAGCCGCGACGGTGAAGAATCGATGTGGCTGGCTGCCTTGAAGCAAAAAAGCACTCCAGCGGTTGAGAAAAAAGCGCAAGCAGCTATCAATAGTGAAGCAAATTCGACGGATAAAACGGTGCAGTGGCTGGTAGTGCCGCGCCACCCCCAGCGCTTTGCCGAAGTGCGGCAGCTGCTGTGCAGCGCCGGCCTGACCGTATCGAGCCGCCGCCAGTGGGCCGACGGCCCAGAGCCCGCCGATGTCTGGCTGGGCGACTCCCTGGGCGAAATGGTGCTGTATTACAGCCTGGCCGATGTGGCCTTGCTCGGCGGCAGCTTTGCGCCGCTGGGCGGGCAGAACCTGATCGAGGCCATTGCCTGCGGCTGCCCCGTGGTGGTGGGGCCACACACCTTCAACTTTGCCGAGGCAGCCACGCTGGCCTGTGAACAGGGCGTGGCGCACCGCGTGGAAGATATCGGGCAGGGGGTGGCGCTGGCCTGTGACCTGGCCACCGACGCCCCCCGGCTGGCCGTCGCCCGCGACGTGGCCCAGGAATTCATGCAGCAGCATCGCGGCGCAGCGCGGCTGACCGCCGCCGCCATCGCGGCCCTGCTGGGCCTTGCTGCGGCGCCATGAAACGGCACGCAGCGGGGGCACAAAATGCCGGGCCAGCACCTGTGTTTCAGGCCCGTGCCTGCCGGAAATGTCACCTTGCGTACTCGGCTTTGTGCCGACACGCCCGCAGCTGTGCCACAGTTCCTCCCACCGCTGGCTGATCATTGATGGGCGGCCCGACGCCGCTGCAAGACCCATGGACAAACACTACCTCACGCCGCTTTTTGCACCCGCTTCCATTGCCATACTGGCGGGCAAGGCCGACGAACCCGAAAATCTCACCTCGTATGCGCAAGCGCTGCATCCGGCCCTGCGCGCGCAGCGCTTTGCCGGCAGCCTGCAGTTTGTCGATACCCACACCAGCGGCACGCTGGCCGACCTGGCGCAAAGAAAGGCCGATCTGGCCATCGTCGCGCTGCCGCCCGCCGAAGTGCCGGCTGCGCTGGAAGTGGCGGGGCGCATCGGCTGCCGCGCGGCGCTGGTGCTGTCGAGCGGCATGGATGCGGACCAGGCCGCCCGCCTCAAGAAAATTGCGCGCCGCGAGGGCTTGTACCTGCTGGGCCCCAATTCGCTCGGGTTCCAGCGGCCGCACCTGCAGCTCAATGCCAGCGCGGCCGGCCCGCTGGCGCGCGATGGCTCGCTGGCGCTGGTGTGCCAGTCGGGCGCGCTCACGGCGTCGATCCTGGACTGGGCCCGCAACAACGCCGTGGGGTTCTCGACCGTGGTGTCGCTGGGGCCGAACACCGACGTGGACATTGCCCAGGTGCTCGACTTTCTGGCCCACGATGCGCGCACGCAGAGCATCGTCGTCTACATGGAAGGCATCTCCAATGCCCGCCGTTTCATGAGCGCGCTGCGCTCGGCCGCCAATGCCAAGCCGGTGGTGGTGCTCAAGGCCGGGCGCAAGCCGGCGGGCAATGAGGCCGCCCAGACGCACAGCGGCACCATCGTGGGCAGCGACGATGTGTTCGACGCCGCCTTGCGCCGCGCCGGCGCGGTGCGCGTGCGCTCGTTCGTCGAGCTGTTCTCGGCGGCCAAGTGCCTGGCTTCGCGCTATCGGCCGGTGGGCAAGCGCCTGGCCATCGTCACCAACGGCGGCGGGCCCGGCGTGCTGGCGGCCGACTGGGTCAATGAGATCCTGCTGAGCCTGGGCAAGCTGTCACCCGAAACGGCGCGTGCGCTGGCGCCCCGGTTGCCGCCCCTGGCGTCGCTGTCGGATCTGATCGACCTGTCGGAAGACGCCGGCGCCGAGCACTATCGCCTGGCCATCGAGGCTGCCTGCCAGGACCGGCAGGTGGATGGCGTGCTGGCCATCCATTCCCCCAAGGCTGGCTCGGACGCCAGTGCGGTAGCCACCGCACTGGCCGAGGTCAAGCGCAGCATGAGCAAGCCGCTGCTGGCCTGCTGGATGGGCGACACCTCGGTGGTGCCGGCGCGCGCCATCTTGCTGGAGGCCGCCATCCCGAGCTTTCGCACGCCCGAGGCCGCCGTGGGGGCCTTTGGCAACATCGCCTCGTTCTACCAGAACCAGCAACTGCTGCAGCAGACACCGCCACCGCTGTCCACGCTGGCCAAGCCCGACATCGAGGGCGCGCGCCTGGTCATCGAAAGCGTGCTGGCCGAGCGGCGCAAGGTGCTGACCGAGATGGAGTCCAAGACGCTGCTGGCGGCATTCCACATTCCTGTGACCAAGACCATCCTGGCACGCAGCGCGCACGAAGCCATGATGATCGCCACGCAGATGGGCTTTCCGGTGGCGCTGAAGATCGACTCGCCCGACATCAGCCACAAATCCGACGTGGGCGGCGTGGCCCTCAATATCCACAGTGGCACCGCGGCCCGCGATGCCTACACCGACATGGTGCAGCGCGTGGCACACCTGCAGCCGCAGGCGCGCATCAACGGGGTGACGGTGCAGAACATGGCTGGCGCCCGGCGCGGGCGGGAGATCTGCATCGGCCTGGTTACCGACGACCCGTTTGGCCCGGTGATCACGTTTGGTGCGGGCGGCACCATGATCGAACTGATCGACGACCGCGCCATGGAGCTGCCCCCGCTCAACCAGTTCCTGGCACGCCGGCTGATCGAGCGCTCGCGTGTAGCCGAAACGCTGGGCGAGTGGCGCGGCGCCAGCGCGGTGGACCATGACGCGCTGGAGCAGGTGCTGCTGCGCGTGTCGGAAATGGTGTGTGCCTTGCCCCAGCTGCGCGAGATGGACATCAACCCGCTCATCGTGGACGCGCAGGGCGTCGTGGCGGTGGATGCGCGCATTGCCATCGACCACGCGGCCAACACCTCGGGCGGGCGGGCCGACAGCTTCAGCCACCTGGCCATCCTGCCGTATCCCGCACGCTACGAACAGCTGTGGCCGATGCGCGGAGGCGGTGAATACCTGGTGCGCCCCATCCACCCCGACGATGCGCAGATGCTGCAGCAACTGGTGCAGAACCTGTCGCCCGAAAGCCGGTATTTCCGTTTCATCTCGTCGATGGTGGAACTGCCGGCCTCGATGCTGGCACGCTTCACCCTGATCGACTATGACCGCGAAATGGCGCTGGTGGCCGTATTCCGCGAACGCACGGTGGGCGACGACGGCGACAGTACCGAAACCGAACGCATCGTGGGGGTGTCGCGCTACGTCACCAATCCTGACCAGTCGAGCTGCGAATTTGCCCTGGTGGTGGCCGACGACTTCAATGGCAAGGGTCTGGGTTCGCGCCTGATGCTGAGCATCATGGATGTGGCGCGCGACAAGGGCCTGGCCGAGATGGAAGGCCTGGTGCTGGCCAACAACCCCGGCATGCTCAAACTCATGCGCAGCCTGGGCTTTGTGGTCAAGCCCTATTCAGACGACGCGGATTTCAGGCTGGTCACCCACACCTTGTAGGCACTCGCCCCTTGTTTTCAGGCAGGGGCGGTGTGGAGGCTACGGCTGCTGCAGCAAGCGGTTGATGGCGGCCACGTCGTCTTCCGACAGCGTGCCGGCCGCCTGGCGCAGCTTGAGGGTGCCCAGCAGCACGTTGTAGCGCGCCTGCGCCAGGTCGCGCTTGGTCTGGTAGAGCTGGCTTTGGGCATTGAGCACATCGATGTTGATGCGCACGCCCACCTGGTAGCCGAGCTTGTTGGCGTCGAGCGCGCTCTGGCTGGAGGCTTCGGCCGCTTCCAGGGCCTGCACCTGGCCCTGGCCGGACTGCACGCCAAAGAAGGCGGCGCGGGTGGCCTGCGCCACGTTGCGGCGCGCGGTTTCGAGGTCGGCCGCGGCCTTTTCTTCGAGGGCCAGCGTTTCCTTGATGCGGTTCTGCACGGCAAAACCGGCAAAAAGCGGCAGGTTCAGGGCCACGCCCACGCTGGCATTGTTGGTGCGGCTGTTCGTCCCCGGCATGATGACAGTCCCGTTGGGATTACGCGTGATGTTGTAGCCGGCCTGCAGATCCACCGTGGGCAGATGCCCGGTGCCGGCCTTCTGGGTCTCCAGGCGTGCGATGTCCAGGGCGATCTGGGCCTGGCGCACGCCCGGCTGCTGCTCCTGCGCCGTCTGCACCCATTGCGCCACGTTGTCGGGCTGCACGGTGGGCAGCGGCACCGGCTGGACCAGGGGCAGAGGCTGGGTGCCGGTCACCCCCACCAGCTGGTCCAGTGCCAGCTTCTTCACGCGCAGGTCGTTCCCGGCGGCAATTTCCTGAGCGATGACCAGGTCGTAGCGGGCCTGGGCCTCGCGCGAGTCGGTCACGGTGGAGGTTCCCACCTCGAAGTTGCGCTTGGCGGAAGCCAGCTGCTCGGAGACGGCCGTTTTTTGCGCCTGCACGAAGGTGAGTGTGTCCTGGGCCGCGAGCACATCAAAGTAGGCTTGGCTGACGCGCACCAGCAGATCCTGGGTGGCGGCGTCCAGCTGCGCAAGGGCCACATCGACGCCGCGCTGGCCCTGCTGGAAGTTGATGCGGTTGGCCGGCCGGTAGAGCGGCTGCGAGGCGTTGACCCCCATATTCTGTGTGGTGGCATTGAGATCTACCTTGGGGCGGCTGACTTCCGTGTTGGCGCGTGACACACCAGCGGACAGTCCCGCGCTGGGCAGCAAGCCGGCGCGGGCCTGCTCCGCGCGGCTGGAGGCTGCATCCAGCTGAAGCCTGGCGGCCTGCCACACCGTGTCGTAACCGCGCGCTGCGTCCACCAGCTGCGACAAGCTCTGTGCCTGCGCCGGCGTGCCCAGGGTAGCGGTGATTGCCAATGTCAGGGGAAGTAGCCGAAGCAGGTTCATGGAGGTCCTTCAGGTCGTGCTGGGCGCAAGAGGTGGCGTGAACAAGGTGGGCCAATGTGTTTCAGTACCGCGGCACGCTGTTGTCGTGTTCACGGGACCAGGCATCGATACCGCCCGTGATGTTGGCCAGCGTTCCAAAACCCTGCTGCGCCAGGAAAGCCGCCACGCGCAGGCTGCGGGCACCGTGGTGGCACAGGCACGCCAGGGGGCGGGAAGGGTCCAGCTCGGCCAGCCGGCCAGGCAGCTGCCCCATGGGAATCGCCACCAGTTCAAACCCGTCCGTGCGCACGCTGGCGGTTTGCAATTCCCAGGGCTCGCGCACGTCCAGCACCAGCGGCTGGCCCACGGCAGAGGCCTGCGCAAACCAGGCGGACAGTTGCGCAGGGCGGACATGGTCGATCATCCAGAACTCCTCGCCGTCAGATCAGAAGGAAAAGTCCGACGGTTCGGCAAAGCCCACCAGGCGCGGCGCGACGGTGTCCCAGGGCTGGGTGGTGTCGAAACGCTCGCCCGTGCGGCGCACCAGCGTGAAGCGCATGACGGGCTCCTGGCCCACGATGGCGGCCAGGCGGCCACCTTCGCGCAGCATCGACAGCAGGTTCTGCGGAATGCTGGCCACGGAGCCACTGAGCACGATCACGTCGAACGGGCCTTCGGGCACGGCATCGCGGGAGCCGTCCGACACGCGCACATGGGCATTGGCGATGCCGGCGCGCTGAAGATTGTCTTGCGCCATCTCGGCCAGCGCGGGCACGATTTCGAGCGAGACCACGCTCTCGGCACGCTGGGCCAGCAGCGCGGCCATGTAGCCCGAACCGGCGCCGATTTCCAGCACGCGGTCGGTGGGCAAGATTCTCAGGTCTTGCAGCATGCGTGCTTCCAGGCGCGGCTGCAGCATGCTGTGGCCCAGGCGAACGGCTTCCTTGGCGTCGTTGCCCAGCAAGGGGATTTCGATGTCCATGAAGGCCATGCTGCGGCAGGCCGGGGGCACGAAGTCTTCGCGGCGTACCACCGACAGCAGCTCCAGCACGTCGGCATCGAGCACGTTCCAGGGGCGGATCTGCTGCTCGATCATGTTGTAGCGGGCCTGTTCAACGGGATCGCTGATGTTGGCAGACGTGTTCAGAGGCATGTTCATGGAATCTCTCCAGGGGAAGACGGGTCAGGACAAACCCTTGATTTTAGGGGCCACGGGCGCAGGCTGGCCACGGCCCAGGCGGGCAAGTGCCCAGCGGGCCAGATCGTCCATGTAGCAGTACACCACCGGCACCACCACCAGCGTCAGCAGCGAGGAGGTGATCACGCCGCCAATCACGGCCTGGCCCATGGGCGCGCGCTGCTCCGAGCCCTCGGACAGCGCAAACGCCAGCGGCACCATGCCAAAAATCATGGCCAGCGTGGTCATCAAAATGGGGCGCAGCCGCACGCGGGCGGCCAGCAGCAGGGCCTCGGCGCGCGGCAGGCCGGGCACGGTGTGGCCGGCATCGTCGATATGTTCCGCGCGGGCACGGATGGCAAAGTCCACCAGCAAGATGGCATTCTTGGTGACCAGGCCCATCAGCATCACCACCCCGATGATGGAGAACATCGACAGCGTGGAGCGGAACATCAGCAGCGCCAGCACCACGCCGATCAGCGTGAGCGGCAGCGAGGTCATCAGCGCCAGCGGCTGCAGGAAGCTCTTGAACTGGCTGGCCAGGATCATGTAGATGAACACGATGGCCAGCACCAGCGCCGAGATGGCGTAACCGAACGACTCCGCCATGTTCTTGGTGGAGCCGCCAAACTGGTAGCGGTAGCCGGGGGGGAAGGCCACGCTGTCGAGTGCTTTCTTGATGTCATTCGACACCTCGCCCGCCGATCGGTCGGCCACGTTGGCCGTCACGGCCACCTCGCGCGTGAGGTCGCGCCGGTTGATCTGGTTGGCGCCGGTGGATTCGGTCACGCGGGCCACCTGGTTCAGGCGCACGATGCGCGTGCCGCCGTCGGCGGCTGCCAGCGCAAAGGGCAGGCGTTCCAGGTCCTGCGGCGTGGTGCGGGCCTCGGGGGCCAGGCGCACATTCACGTCGTAGGTCTGGTCGTCGGGCGCGCGCCAGTTGCCCACCGTGGTACCCGCCACCAGCGTGCGCAGCGAGGCGGCCAGCTGCGCCACCGACACCCCCAGGTCCGACGCCGCATCGCGCTGCAGATCGAGCGCGATCACGGGTTTGTCGGGCTTGGCGCTGGTGTCGAGGTCCACCAGGCCCGGAATGCCGTGGATCTTGTCGGAAACCGTTTTCGTCAGGCGCTCCAGTTCCTGCAGATCCGGCCCCTGCAGCGAAAACTCCACCTGTTTTTGGCCACCCACCGGGTCGAGCAGGCCCACATGGGTGACGGTGATGCCGGGCACTTGCTGAAGGCGCTCGCGCAGCACGCCCGACATGGCGTCCACACTCCGGCTGCGGTCCTTGCGGTCCACCAGGCGCACGTAGATGCTGGCGTACATCTTGCCCTGCGCAGTGCCGGTGTTGAGGGTGGACAGCGTGTAGCGCACCTCGGGAAACTCGCGCAGGATGCCCTCCACCTGGCGCGCCTTGGCCTCGGTGGCTTCGAGCGACGAGCCCACGGGTGTGTAGAAATTGACGGTGGTTTCCGAAAAATCGGCCTTGGGAACAAACTCGGTGCCCAGCAACGGCACCATGAAGACACTCAGCACAAAAATGGCCAGCGCGATGCCCAGGGTGGCGAGCTTGTGCACCAGCGACCAGCGCAGAATGCCCTGGTAGGCTTCGGCCAGGGCATCGGTGGCGCGGTCGAACCAGCCCGTCACGCGGCCGATGGTCCTGTCGTAGAACGTGACCGGCTCGGTACGCTGCCCATGCGCATGGATGCTGGGGTCATGCCAGATGCTCGACAGCATCGGGTCGAGCGTGAAGCTGACAAACATCGAGATCAGCACCGCCGCCACGATGGTGATGCCGAACTCATGGAAGAACTTGCCGATGATGCCGCCCATGAACCCGATGGGCAGGAACACGGCCACGATGGACAGCGTGGTGGCCAGCACGGCCAGGCCAATTTCCTGCGTTCCATCCATGGCCGCCTGGTAGGCGTTTTTGCCCATCTGCACGTGGCGCACGATGTTCTCGCGCACCACGATGGCATCGTCGATCAAGAGGCCCACGCACAGCGACAGCGCCATCAGCGTGATCATGTTGATGGTGAAGCCGAACAGGTTCATGAACAAAAATGTGCCGATCAGCGCAATCGGCAGCGTGAGGCCCGTGATGACAGTGGAACGCCATGAGTTCAGAAACAGAAACACGATCAGCACCGTGAGCAGGGCGCCCTCGATCAGCGTCTGGCGCACGTTGTTCACGGCCACGCGAATCGGTCGGGCGCTGTCGCCGATGGTTGCCAGGCGCACACCAGGCGGCAGCTGGCGCTGGAGTTCGGCCACGGCGGCATTCAGGCCGTCCACCACCTCGATGGTGTTTTCGCCCTGTGATTTCTGCACCGACAGCAGCAGTGTGCGCTGGCCGTTGTACAGCGCCAGGCTTTCAACTTCCTGCGCGCCATCGTTGACGCGGGCCACCTGCTCCACCCGCACGGGGGCACCATTTTTACGGGCCACGATGATGCGGCCAAAGTCTTCGGGGCGCTGCATGCGCGCGTCGATCTGCACCACGCGCTCCTGGGCGAGGGACCGGATGGCGCCCACGGGCAAATCCTGGTTCTCGTTGCGCACGGCAGCCACCACCTGGTCGGGGGTCACGCCAAAGGCTTCGAGCGCCTGCGGGTTCAGGTAGATGTTGATCTCGCGCCGGGTCGCGCCCACCAGGTTCACGGCGCCCACGCCACGCACGTTTTCCAGCCGTTTCTTCAGGATCTGCTCGGCCCAGGTGGTCAGCTCCACGGCGCTTCGCTCCGTGCCCCCGGCCTGGTCGTCGGGCAGCACGGCCAGCGACCACACGGCACGGCTGGCGGGGTCAAAGCGCAGCACGCACGGCTCTTTCACCTCGGTGCGCAGGGTGGGGCGGACAATGGCCACCTTCTCGCGCACGTCTTCGGCCGCCTTGCGGCCATCGATGTGCAGCTGAAACTCGATGATGACGACCGCCGTGCCCTCGTAGCTGCGCGAGGTGAGGGCGTTGATGCCGGCAATCGAGTTGACGCCTTCCTCGATCTTCTTGGTGACCTCGCTCTCGACGATTTCTGGCGAAGCGCCGGGGTAGTCCACCGTGACCACCACCACCGGAAAGTCGATGTCGGGAAACTGATCGACCTTGAGGCGCTGGTAGGAAAACAGGCCCAGCACCACGATGGCGAGCATCACCATGGTGGCGAACACCGGGTTTTTCAGGCTGACCTGGGTGAACCACATGGCTGCTTACGGTGCGGCGCGCGATGCAGAGGCTGCGGCCGGGGTGGCGGTCGTGCTGTACCGGTTGTCGTGGATGCGCACAGGCGTGCCCTCGCGCAGCGAGCCCATGCGCCCGGCCACCACCGCCGTGCCCTCGGGCACGCCCTCGACCGCCACCAGCGTTTCGCCTCCCACCACGGCACGCTGGCCGGTCTTGACCGGCAGATACGCCACACGGCCGCTTTGCACCGCCTGCACGTAGGGCGCCGGTTTGTCGGTGCGCACGGCGTCCAGCGGCAGTGCCAGCACATCGGCATGCCCTGTGTCGAGCGCGCCCTGCACAAACAGCCCCTGGCGCAGCACCGGTATCGCCGCGCCCTGCTCGATGACCAGGTACACCGGCACGGTGCGGCTGCCGGCCTGGGCGCTGGGGTTGATGCGGACCACAGAGGCCACGATGGGGCTGGCCACGCCCTCGATCCGCAGGCGGGCCTTTTGTCCCACGCGCACGGCCCATGAGTCGGTCGGGCTCAGCAGGGCTTCGAGTTCCAGCCGCGACAGGTCCACCACCTCGACGATGCGGGCATCCACCCCCACGCGCTCGCCGGGCTGCGCCAGCCGCTGCGACACCTGGCCCGTCAAAGGGCTGCGCAGCACGGTGTCGTCCAGCGCCTTGCGCGCTACATCGGCAGCAGCCAGGGCCGCCTGGTAGGTCGATTGCGCGGCCTCCAGGCTGGCCTGCGAAGTGACCAGCGCCGTGGCAGAAATGAAGCCCTGGTCCACCAGCGCGCGGTTGTTGGTGAACTGGCGCTGGCTGATATCCACCTGCGCTTTGGCGGCATCGGCCTGCTGCTGGGCCTGGCGCAGACGGGCCCGCGCCTCGGTGGGGTCGATGCGGGCGATTTCCTGCCCGGCGCGCACGCTGTCGCCCTCGCGCAGGGTCAGGCCCTGCAGCTCGCCCGCCGCGCGGGCCCTGACCATGGCAGACTCCACGGCGCGCAGCGCGCCCGACACCGGCACCGCCAGGGCAAGGCTTTGGCGCTGCACGGTGACCAGCTCGCCCGGCGCCAGGTCCAGCATGGCTTCCTTGCCCTGCACGCTGGCTTCGGCCAAGGCCTTTTGCTGCGCCTGCCGCGCGGCCAGTGCGCGCCAGATGCCGCCGCCCACCAGCACAACGATGGTGGCAACAGCCATCCAGACAATCCAGCGTTTCATGGCGATCGGGTCGTTGAAGGACCGGAGGAGGGCGCAGCCGCGCACAGGCCGTGCAGGATGTTGTCGGCCTGCATGGCCAGGTATTTTTCGGGGTCCAGGTCCTGGGCATCCGGTACGCAGGCGCCCATGGAGTGCTTCCACAGCATCAGAAAGATCATCGGGGCCAGCACCAAGTACACCGCGTAGTCCATGTCGAGCGGCCGGAATTCTTTGCGGTCCACACCCCGCTGCAGGATGCGTCGGATCAGCGCCTGGCCCGGGTCCATCACCTCGCGCTGGTAGAACTGGGTGATTTCAGGAAAATGGTGGGCTTCGCTCAGCATGAGCTTGGTGATGCCCGAGGTCTTGGTGCTGCCGATGCGCTCCCACCACACCTGGTAGCAGTAGCGCAGCAGGTCGTCGGTGCTGCCCTCGAAGGCGTCGAGCTCCAGCGTCCATTCGGCAAAACGGCCCGCGATGTTTTCGCGCACCACGGCCTTGAACAGCTCTTCCTTGCTGGGAAAGTAAAGAAACAGCGTGCCCTTGGACACCCCCGCACGCGCCGCCACCTCATCCACCCGGGTGGCTGCAAAGCCTTTTTCGACAAACAGATCCAGCGCGGCCTCGATGAGTTCGCCGGGGCGCGCCTGCTTGCGCCGTTCGCGTTTGGCCACCGTGCCGGGAAGGGGGGAAGATTCGGACTGCATCTGTTAATGACTGACTGGTTAGTAATATAGCCAGCGCCCGCAGCGGCGTCAATTCATAATGCGGCGCTGCACATCCACTGAGCAAGGAAACTTCCATGAGACAGCAAACCATCACGCTCGGCGGCGGTTGTTTTTGGTGCACCGAAGCGGTTTTTGTCCGCGTGCGCGGCATCACCGACGTGGAAAGCGGCTACACCAACGGCCACACCCACCACCCCAGCTACGAGCAGATCTGCCAGGGTGACACCGGCCACGCCGAGGTGGTGCGCCTGACGTTTGATGCCGACGCCATCAGCCTGCAGGAAATCCTGGAAATCTTCTTCCACACCCACGACCCCACCACCCTCAACCGCCAGGGCAACGATGTGGGCACGCAATACCGCAGCGGCATCTATTACGACCACCCCGAGCACGGCGAGGTGGCCAACGACATGATCCGCCAGATGTCGCAAGACAAGCTGTTTGGCGCGCCCATCACCACCGAGGTGCAACCGCTGACCAACTACAGCGCGGCCGAGGCCTACCACCAGGACTACTTTGCCAACCATCCGAACGCTGGTTATTGCGCCTTCGTGGTGGGCCCGAAGGTGGAGAAGTTTCGCAAGACGTTTGCACGGTATCTGAAGCCCGACTGAATCGGCGGCAAAGATCTGAATAAAATCGGGCGCTAGCACTCGATCCGCATACGCCAGCAGCTATAAAAGTGATACCAAAGTGAGTCTGCCAGCAGCCCCCCCAGCCCTTTCAGCCCTGCAGGCCACGGCCCGCCGGGCGGGTGTGCGCGGGCGCTGGCTGCAGCAGCTCTCGGCCCGGGCTGCGCTGGTTTGGCTGTTGCTGGCATTGGTCATTGCGCCCACCGTGGGCCGCCTGCACGAGGTGGCCCATGGCGGGCGCAGCAACACGGTGCACGCTGGGCCTGCCCCGCAGGCGGCGGCACACCATGGCGGCGTGGCCGGAGCACATGCGGCAGACACCGGCACAGGCCTGCTGCAGGCACTTTGGGGCGACCATGCCGCGCCCGACTGCCTTTTGCTCGACCAGTTGGCCCTGGGCGATGCCTTGCACAGCGCCCCCATGGCGCTGCCAGCTGTGGTGCCCGTGCAGGCGCGGCTGGCCTACCACCCCGAACCCGTCCTCCTGCGGTGGTTCACGCCATTCCAGGCTCGCGGCCCCCCGGTGGCCTGACTCCCGCAGCCACTGCGCCGCAGCACGCGCTGCCGACCCCTGATTTCATAGCTGCTAGCGCTTGATGACCAAGCGCTACAGCCGCTTTTTATTCCGTTTTCATGCCACAGCGCATGAAACCGTGCCCCTGCGCCAGGACCTGGCTGCGCCGGTGCGCGCCCCTTTTTTCAGAAACACCATGAACATCCTTGCACCCGCACACAGCAGCCGCAGCCATCCGGTCCTGCACCCCGTTGCACTGGCCGCCATCCTCACGCTGTCGGGCACCAGCCTGGCCCATGCGCAGGCCGCGCCACCCACCGAAGCGCCCGGCCTGCCCCCCGTCACCGTTTCTGCCAGCGGCCTGCAACTGGGCGCCAGCGACATGACCACGCCCGCCACCGTGCTGGAGGGCGACGATCTCGTGCGCCGCCGCGAGGCCACCTTGGGCGAAACGCTCAGCAGCGAGCCTGGCATCACCAGCAGCCACTTTGGCGCCGGTGCCAGCCGCCCCATCATTCGCGGCATGGACGGCCCGCGCGTCAAGCTGCTGAGCGACGGCGCCGAACTGCACGACGCCTCCACCATCAGCCCCGACCACGCCGTGGTGTCCGAGCCCCTGCTGGCCACGCAGATCGAAGTGCTGCGCGGCCCCTCGGCCCTGGTCCATGGCAACGGCGCCGTGGGCGGTGTGGTCAATGTGCTGGATGGCAAGGTTCCCACCGCCATCCCGCAAAAGGGCGTGGAAGGCAGCGCCGAGCTACGCGCCAACACCGGCGCGGGCGAGGGGGCAGGGGCCTTCTCGCTCACCGGCGGCGCAGGCAACCTGGCCGTGCACGTCGAAGGCGTGGCGCGCGACGCGGGCGACTACCGCGCAGGCAAGGGCTGGGCGGGTGGCAACAAGGTGCCAGGCAGCTTCAACCGCACCGACACCGGCAGCGTGGGCCTGTCGTGGATAGGCGAGCGCGGCTACCTGGGCGCCGCCTACACCCGCCAGACGGCCAAATACGGCCTGCCAGGCCACAAGCACAGCTTTGACGGCTGCCATGCCGATGGCGACCACCTGCACTGCGGCGCGCACGCAGGCGAAGAGGACGATGGCCACGACCATGGCGCCGAAGCGCCTGGCGCCGTGCCCGTGGTCGACCTGCGCAGCGAGCGCCTCGATATCCGGGGCGAGCTGCGCAACCCGTTCGCCGGCTTCTCGGCACTGCGGCTGCGGGCGGGCGTTACCGACTACAAGCACGACGAGATCGAGGACGGCGCCATCGGCACCACCTTCAAAAACAAGGCCTATGACACCCGCATCGAGCTGCAGCACGCACCCGTGGCCGGGTTCAAGGGCGTGGTCGGCCTGCAGACCTCGCAACGCAAGTTCAGCGCAGACGGCGAAGAAGCCTATGTCGAACCCACCATCACCCGCAAGCTGGGCTTCTTCGCGCTGGAGGAAGTCCGCCTGGGCGACTGGCGCCTGGAAGCCGCCCTGCGCCACGACCGCCAGACGGCCGAAGCCCAGACCAGTGGCATCGAGCGCAGCCACAACGGCACGTCGGCGTCGCTGGGTGCGGTGTGGAAGTTCACGCCCGGCTACCAGGTGGGCACCTCGTTCACCCGTGCCAACCGCGCCCCCACCGCCGAAGAGCTGTACGCCCAAGGCCTGCACATGGCCACCAGCACCTACGAGCGCGGCAACGCCGATCTGAAGTCCGAGATCTCGCAAAACATCGACCTCAGCCTGAAGAAGACCAGCGGCAACACCACCTTTGGCGTCAGCATCTTCAGGAACCGCATCAGCAACTACATCTACGGCCGCACAATCGACGAGGTAGATGGCCTGCAACTGCTGCAATACAGCCAGCAGGATGCCACCTTCACCGGCATCGAAGGCCAGGTGCGCCAGCGCCTGAACCGCCATCTGGGCATCACCCTGTTTGGCGACACCGTGCGCGCAAAACTCGACGGCGGCAGCCTGCTGCCCCGCATCCCCGCCACCCGCGCCGGTGTGCGGCTCGATGCCCACTGGCAGCAATGGGAAGGCCAGGTCGAATGGCTGCAGGTGGCCCGCCAGAACCGCGTGGCCGAGTTTGAAACCGCCACGCCCGGCTACGGCATGCTGAACCTGGGCGTGAGCTACAGCAGCCAGCTGAGCAGCGGCGCGCCGTGGCAGGTGTATCTGAAGGCGAACAACCTGACGGACCGGCTGGCGTATGCGCACACCTCGTTCATCAAGAATGCCGCGCCGTTGATGGGGCGGAATGTGACAGTGGGGGTGAAGGTGGCGTTTTGATGTTGCTGGCGTTTTGATGTGACCCAAGGCGACCGTGCTGACCGGGGGCGCCTTGCCCGTCCGGTCGCGTTCTTTGGGTCAGATCTTGGGGTTTGGATGACGCCCTGCGACCTGTTGCGGAAGTGCGCCGGAAACCATGGCTGAGCGCTAAGAGCCTGCCTTTCAGCCGCATTGGCCGAACTCACGCGGTCGGCCGCCAACCGAACAGTACAGCTCAGACCGTATTCTCAAATTCGATCAGCGGCATTGGTTTGCCATACAGATATCCCTGGTAGTGGATGCATCCCAGTTGTTCCAATAGCGCTCTTTGCGACCACTCCTCTACACCTTCCGCAATCACCTCCACACCCAGGTTCTGGCCCAGGGAGATGATGGTCCGAACGATGGACGCGTCATTGTGGTCACTCGCTAGGTTTCGCACGAAAGACTGATCAATCTTGAGTTGATCGATAGGCATGCGTCTGGAGCCTGTCAGAAAGTTTGTGTGTGAGGCATAGCATGTCAACAAGGAGCATGAATGCCACGCAAGACGAAGACCAC